>NZ_JBFNEO010000164.1:0-6558 GCF_040797585.1 Clostridium sp. | reverse complement strand
GTCCCAAGACTTATTTTTTATTAAGTGGAGGTTGTATTATATGAATACGAATTACAAAATAAATAAGCCTACAAATGAGACTATAAAGAGTTATGTTACTGGTACACCTGAAAGACTAGAATTAAAAACCACATTAGATAAGCTATACAATTCTCAAAAAAATATTCCTTTAATTATAGATGGAAAGGAAGTTTTCACAAATATCACTGAAGAGTTTATTATTCCCCATGAAAAAGGTCATGTGCTAGGTCGTTATCACAAAGCTACAGAAAAGGAACTTAAAATGGCTATAGATGCTTCTTTAAAGGCAAAAGAAAGATGGGAAGCGACTTCTTGGTATCAAAGGGCTGCTATATTTAATAAAGCTGCTAATCTGATAAGTGGTAAATATAGAGCACTGTTAAATGCAGCTACAATGTTAGGTCAAAGTAAGACTGCTTATCAAGCTGAAATAGACTCATCCTGCGAACTTATTGATTTCCTTAGATTTAACACTCACTTTATGGGAGAAATCTATAATGTTCAACCTGATTCAACTATCGATGCTTGGAACAGATCAGAATATAGGCCTCTTGAAGGCTTTGTTTTAGCAATCTCACCATTCAACTTTACAGCTATAGGTGGAAACCTATCTACTGCTCCTGCTATGATGGGTAATACTGTTGTATGGAAACCTGCTAGTACTGCTGTTCATTCAAATTATCTATTTATGAAAATACTTATGGAAGCTGGACTTCCTGCTGGAGTTATAAATTTTGTACCTTCAAGTGGAGCTCTTATATCAGAAGTATGTGTAACATCAAAAGATTTAGCTGGTATACACTTTACTGGCTCAACAAAAGTATTCCAAACTTTATGGAAAAAAGTTTCAGATAATATTTCCACTTATAAAACATATCCAAGATTGGTAGGAGAAACTGGAGGTAAGGACTTTATATTTGCTGATAATACTGCTAATATTGATGAATTATCTACTGGAATTATCCGTGGTGCTTTTGAGTATCAAGGTCAAAAATGTTCTGCTGCTTCAAGAGCTTATATACCTAGCTCAATTTGGCCTTCTTTACGTGAGAAACTCCTTGATGCTGTTTCTAAGATAAAAGTAGGTAATGTACGCGAATTCGACACCTTTATGGGAGCTGTTATTGATGAAAGTGCCTATACTAAAATTATGGATTATATAAATAAAGCTCATAGCTCTGACGATGCAAAGGTTATATTCGGTGGAGGAACAGATAAGATTGGCTACTTTGTACAACCTACCATAATTCAAGCTTTAAAACCTGACTATGAAACCATGACTGACGAGCTATTTGGACCTGTAATTACAATATACGTTTATGAGGATGAATCCCTTGATGAAACCTTAGACCTTTGTGATACAACATCTGTCTATGGACTTACGGGAGCTATTTTCTCTAATAATCGCTATAATATAGAACACATGCTTTATAAACTAAGAAACTCTGCGGGCAACTTCTATATCAATGATAAACCAACTGGGGCCGTTGTTGGCCAGCAACCATTTGGTGGTGCTAGGGCATCTGGAACTAATGATAAGGCTGGCAGTCATATTAATCTACTTAGATGGGTATCCCCTAGAACTATAAAGGAAAATCTATGTCCATGTACTAACTTCGAGTATCCATATATGTCAAATGAGAAACCTGAAAAATCTAAAACAGTAGGTGACTCTGACCTTGGCCTTGATTTTATGAGTCTATAAAACATTTAAAAATAATTAATAAAAGAGTGGTTATGCACATTGATTTATATATTGTGCATAACCACTCTTTTTACTTATGCCTAAATTATATCTGTCACCTTTATGTTTTAAATAGAAAAAAGCTGAACTCATAACTTAATATAGCTCAACTTTCTTCTATTTATTGCTACTTATAAAAATCCTTATTAAACATGCTCTACAAACCACTGAAGATTTTGTTCCATTACTGCTTTATGAAGTCCTGGTTTATGAGGCCCGTGTCCCATTCCCTTAAATACTACAAGTTCACTTTCAACTTTTAAGTCTTGTAATCCTCTATAGAGCTCATATGCATTTGGAACAGGCACCCTCTTATCATTATCACCATGTTGTATAAGGGTTGGTGTGCAAGCAGTTTTTATATAAGTCATAGGAGAAGTTTTTGCATATATTTCTGGATCATCCCATGGTGTTGCTCCTAGATATGACCTAGTAAAGGTTGTTATGTCTGTATTTACATAGTACGTAGTCCAGTTACTTATTCCTGCTCCTACAGAAACTGCTTTGAATCTATCGCTAAAGGTTGTGCAGAAGGCCGAAATATATCCACCTTGGCTCCAACCCATTACCCCAACTCTTTCCCTATCTATTATTCCTTTTTCTATTAGTGAATCTACTCCTGAAATAACATCCTCATAGTCTCCCACCCCAAGCATTCTAAAATTGCAGGTCAAGAATTTATTACCATAGCCTGAGCTCCCTCTATAATTAGGCTCAAGAACCATAAAGCCTCTCTCTACAAACTGCTCAATTGGATATACTTTATTCATATTATGAATGGGGAATGATGCCCATGTTGGTCCGCCATGTATAACTACCAAAAGTGGATACTTTTTATTAGAATCATAATCATATGGCTTGGATAAGACTCCTTCTATCTCAAGACCATCCTTGGTGCTCCAGATTATAAGTTCTTTTTTACTCAGTAGTTTATTATCATATATTCTGCTTTCATCCGTTATCCTTTCTGAGTTTATGTAAACCTCAGCAGCCTTATTTTTTTCTGATTTAATATAGGCTATATTTTCACCATCAGACGTACTATCTAAATCAACTATATAACATTCATCATTACTATAGATTGGAGAAACTTCACCCTTTTCAGAAACCATTCCTATTTTATAGCTGGCTCTATCCTGCCAGTTTGCAAGTATTCCTTTACTTGTCCATTTAATAGGCATAACACCCCTGTCAAACTCAGATAACCTCATTATAGTCTCTTCTTTTTCAAGATCGTATATCTCTAGAATACTCTCTTCATAAACCTTCCATTCATAATATTCTGGTTCTCTTGGAGTTTTAGAAAATGCAATCTTGTTTCCATCTGGAGAGAATACAATATTTGAAATAAAACCTCTAATAATATTAAGTTTTTTAAACTTTTTAGTTAAAATATCTAATAGATATATCTTTGTTTCTTCATCTCTTATATCTCCCGTTGGAGTACATATAAGGGCAGCTTTTTTCCCATCTGGAGATAGTTGAAAGCTCCTTATGCTAAAATCCATGGGGTTTGTTATATCAACTTTGATATCCTTTGGTTCTTCCTTATCATCTTTTTTCTTATTACTCATCTCTTTAAATGATTCAATTGCCTCTTCTATTCCTACATAGCATAAATAATCATTCTTATATTCCTTATCAATGTATTCAAATTCCCCATAAGTTTCTTTACGTTTCTTTAATTCCTCTGAGTCGGATTCTGTAGTGGTATAATATATTCCCTTTCCATCAGGTGACCATATAAATTTCTTTACACTTTCCTTAGAATTTGTGATCTGGATTCCATTGAACTCGTCAAAGGTTTTCAAAATAATTTGCTTTCGAGGCTTTTCTTTTTCGCCCATCTCTATAATATAGGCTAAATAATTCTTATCCGGTGCCCATACAGGGTTGCTACTTTCAAATTTTCCTGTTGTGATGGGATAATGCTTTTTTCCATCTACTTCATAAACCCATACATGATTTCTGTATACATTTTCAGATAAATCAGAAGTCCTTTTAACATATGAAATAACATTTCCTTCTTTACCAATGCTTATTGATTGAAGCCATGGTATTTGTACCAGCTCATCAATTGAAGTATAGTTTGTCTTATTCATAAATTCTTCAATCCTTTCATTATCATAGAATTCGTGCTACAACAAGTAATATTTAGTAATTTTAGCACTTTCTTTGATTATATAGTATAATTTGAATTTATTGAACTATTTCAAATGATGGTCAAGCACAATTTCTAAGAGTTCCCTATGGTAATGCAGTACCAAAGGTTATTCCAGAAAACTTAACTTATGAACAAGTATTATTTTTAACTGATATCTTGCCTACTTCTCTTTAAGGTGTATATATGGCTTAGGTGAAACCTGGAAATACTGTTGTAATATTATGCTGTGGACCTGTAGAACTTTTAACTCAGAAGTAAGCTATATATAAAGGAGAAAAGAGAATAATTGCTGTATATTGTATAGATTATAAGCTAGAGCATGCTAAAAAATATAACCAAGTGGAAACAGTAAATTTTGAACAATCTAAAAGAACTTACTAGTGGAGCAGCTAATGCTGTAATAGATTATGTGGGCATGGATGGTAAAATGTCTAATATAGAAAAGATAGAAAGTCTTTTAAAAATTCAAGATGGATCAAAATCAGCTATATAAATGTCAACACAAGCTGTAATAAAGAGGGGTACTGTTACGTTGGTATAAGTCTACAGGGCTAAATATAACACATTCTCTCTAAGAGATTTCTTCTTTAAAAATGTTACATTAAAAATGGGTCAATGCCCTGCTTACTCATATATTGATCCAATTCTAAATTTAATTAACTCAGGTAAATTTGATGTAGTCGATATAATACCCCATAAGCTTTCTATTGATAAAGGAGAGTATGTATACAAAATCTTTGATGGCAAGGATGATAAATGCATAAAGGTTATATTAAAACCTCAATCTTACATATAACCTTTCTCTAAAAGTTTAAAAGACACCATTAATATTATTTCTGGTGGTGACTTTTTAAGCCATTTTATTATATAATTTTACTTCAATAGAATTATTAGGATATTTAACGAAAAGACTTGTATGAAATTATAAATAATTTATAATAAAAATTCATTTACATATATTATTCATCATAATAATACCATAATACCCCTAGAACCAATTTCTTTCTACTCAATTATGAAGAATTAAATGAAAAATCTAGAATTGTAATCGAGGATTACGAACATCTAACTCCTAAGAATGTTAACTATACTGAAAAATTATTATACTAAAAAATAAATTTTATAATAAGTTTATAAGTATAGAGTAACAAAACCATGATATACTATCGTGGATATAAATAATAGAAAGGAATTAAAATCTTAAAGTGGCCCAAAATTATACATTACTTAATATGTGTAAAAAGCTTTCAAAATCTATACTTTCAGGTATAGCACAATCCCAATCTTGACAATAAAATATTCCCATTACGAGAAATTTCTTTATCATTTCATTGTTTTTTTCTAAAATCAAATTAAATACTACTGCTAATTTTCTTTGCATAAACTCATATAATTCTTCAATATCATTTTCATTAAGATTTTCTATTATTATTTTTTTATTCATAATTCCATCTTTAAAAACATATATCATAGTTGCATAAGTTAACTTAATATCAACGTCTTTATATCTACAATATGCTCTTATTTTACTTAATTTATCTTTATCTAATATTAAAGTAAAAATATATGCCAATTTATTTACAACAAATTTATTCAATTCTTTCATATCATTTTCAGATAATTTGCCATCAGAATGCATATCCTCAATTGGCCCATTTCTATAAGCATAATGTGCTGTTACTACTGAAAGCTTATGAATAATATCTAGATCATCTAAAGGACTATTCATATTTACATAATTACTTAAGATTTTTTCACTCATATTTATTCTTTACCTTTCCTAAATATACATTAGTGATTTTCCCATTACTACATTTCCGCCTACTCTCCTAGATATTGGCTTAAATCCTTTATCTATATAGTACTCTATGGCTTTATCTTCATTTTGAACAACTTTATCCTCATAAATTCTTGCTGGAATTAAACCTATGTAATTAACATTAATATAATTAAAATACTCTAACATTTGCTCTAATAATAAGCCACAATAACCTTGATGCCTATATTCTCCATCTATTTCAATATGATCTATAACTGCAATTAATCCACTTATTTCTTCATTATCCTTAGCTTTACTTAATACATCTATGACTTCTAATACATCCCCTGATATTGAATCTGCACTATAAATTAAATCATCCCATGAATCTACTCTATATTCATTAAAAAAATATATATTTGCATATCCAATTGACTTTTCATCCTCATTCTCTATATTTTTCATTACTAATGTTGCATTAATACTAAGATAATCTAACTCTTCGTCTTTTATAGTAGTAAATATTACCTCAAAATAATTTTCATCTTCCATGAAAACCTCCTTAAAATTCCCACTTTATTTTCACTATATCCTTTAATTTCAATATTTACCTTTATCATATCACATTAGCTAAATTAAGGCGAATAAACTTCTAATATTAGTGGAGTAAGCTTGCAATTAGTTTATAATTTTCTATATATCTTTAAAACTTAAGACCCCTATTATTCATTTATAGAATAATAGGGGTTCTACACCACTTAAAAACTACTAAATATACTTAATCTTCTATTTAATAATATATATTTATCTTTATATTTATTACAATCACTAACTCCAAATCATTCACTTTACTTATTATGAGTATTAACT
>NZ_JBFNEO010000163.1:0-6587 GCF_040797585.1 Clostridium sp. | reverse complement strand
TAAGACCTATGGTTCAATTAGATGGAGGTAGATTTGCAACTTCTGACTTAAATGATTTATATAGAAGAGTTATAAACAGAAATAACAGACTTAAGAAGCTTCTTGATTTAGGAGCTCCTGACATAATAGTTAGAAATGAAAAGAGAATGCTTCAAGAAGCAGTAGATGCTCTTATAGATAATGGTAGAAGGGGAAGACCAGTTACTGGACCGGGAAATAGACCGCTTAAATCTTTATCAGATATGTTAAAGGGTAAGCAAGGTAGATTTAGACAAAACCTTCTAGGTAAGAGAGTTGACTATTCAGGAAGATCTGTTATAGTTGTTGGACCAGAACTTAATATGTATGAGTGTGGACTTCCAAAAGAAATGGCATTAGAATTATTCAAGCCATTTGTTATGAAGAAGTTAGTTGAAGATGGAATAGCTCATAACATTAAGAGTGCAAAGAGAATGGTTGAAAGAGTTCAGCCACAAGTATGGGATGTATTAGAAGAGGTTATAAGAGAGCATCCAGTTCTACTTAACCGTGCACCTACTCTTCATAGACTTGGAATTCAGGCATTCCAACCAGTACTTGTTGAAGGTAGAGCTATAAAACTTCATCCTTTAGTATGTACAGCTTATAATGCTGACTTTGATGGAGACCAAATGGCGGTTCACGTACCACTTTCTGTTGAAGCTCAAGCAGAAGCAAGATTCTTAATGTTATCTGCAGGTAATATACTTAAGCCATCCGATGGTAAGCCAGTTTGTGTACCTACACAGGATATGATACTGGGATCTTACTATTTAACATTAGATAAGGATGGAGAAATCGGAGAAGGAAGATTATTCTCATCTCTTGAAGAGGCGTTAATGGCTTATCAAGTAAATGAGATAACCTTACATTCAAAAGTGAAAGTAAAGGTATCTAGAGAAATTGATGGAGTTACTTATAGTGGATTAATAGATACAACTGTAGGTAAGTTAATATTTAATGAATCTATACCTCAAGATTTAGGCTTTGTTGATAGAAGTAATCCGGAAAATAATTTAACATTAGAAGTAGACTTTTTAGTTGATAAAAAGAAACTAGGATCTATTGTTGATAAATGTTATATGAAATACGGTCCGACAGAGACTTCTGTAATGCTGGATCAAATAAAAGCAAAGGGATATCATTACTCTACAATAGGAGCTATAACAGTTGCTGCTTCTGATATGATAGTTCCTGATGCAAAAGCAGTGCTATTAAAAGAGGCTGAAGAAACAGTTGATAAGATAGAGAAGATGTATAAGAGAGGTCTTATATCTGAAGATGAAAGATATGAGAGAGTCATCGAGAAGTGGACTAAAACTACAGAAGAAGTAGCTGATGCACTTATGGGCAGCTTGGATAGGTTAAATCCAATATTCATGATGGCGGATTCAGGAGCGAGAGGATCTAAGTCACAGATTAAACAGCTTGCTGGTATGAGAGGACTTATGGCAGCTCCATCTGGTAAGATAATAGAACTTCCTATAAAGGCTTCCTTTAGAGAAGGTCTAGACGTTCTTGAATACTTTATATCTACTCACGGAGCTAGAAAGGGTAATGCTGATACGGCTCTTAAGACAGCTGACTCAGGATACTTAACAAGAAGACTTGTTGATGTAAGCCAGGATGTTATAGTAAGACAAGAAGATTGTGGAACAAATGACGGTATTATTGTAACAGAGATAAAAGAAGGAAATGAAATAATAGAAGATCTTAAGGAAAGATTAACTGGTAGATATACTGCTGAGGATATAATAAATCCAAATACAGGAGAACTTGTAGTTGCTAAAGATAGCTATATGAATGGTGATTTAGCAGAGAAGGTAACTAAGGCTGGTATAACTAAGGTTAAGATAAGATCTGTATTTAAGTGTGATGCTAAGATTGGTGTATGTTCTAAGTGCTATGGTATGAACATGGCAACTGCTGAGAAGATAAATATAGGAGAAGCAGTTGGTATAATAGCTGCTCAATCTATAGGAGAACCAGGAACTCAGCTTACAATGAGAACATTCCATACTGGTGGAGTTGCTACTAGTGCCGATATAACTCAAGGTCTTCCAAGAGTTGAGGAATTATTTGAAGCAAGAAAACCAAAGGGATTAGCAATAGTAACAGAAATATCAGGTACTGTTAAGATAGAGGAAACAAAGAAAAAGAGAACTGTTGTTGTAACTGGAGAAGAGGAAGTTAAAGAATACGATATTCCTTTTGGATCAAGATTAAAGGTAAGTAATGATGATATCATTGCTGCTGGAGATGAGGTTACAGAAGGTTCAGTAAACCCTCATGATATACTGAAAATAAAAGGAATAGAAGGAGTAAGAAAATACTTACTTTCAGAAGTTCAAAAAGTTTATAGACTTCAGGGTGTTGATATAAATGATAAACACTTAGAAGTTGTTGTTAGACAAATGACTAGAAAAGTTAAAATCGTTGAAGCTGGAGATACTGAGATGCTTCCAGGAACAATGGTTGATATATTTGACTTTAACGAAGCGAATAAGATAGTTAGAGAGGAAGGCGGAGTAGAAGCAGTTTGTGAGTATGTACTTCTTGGAATCACAAAGGCAGCTCTTGCAACAGACTCATTCTTATCTGCGGCTTCATTCCAGGAAACAACAAAAGTACTTACAGATGCAGCTATAAAGGGTAAGATAGACCCACTAGTTGGACTTAAGGAAAATGTTATTATAGGTAAGTTAATACCAGCAGGTACAGGTATGACTAAATATAGATCTGTAAAGTTAAATACAGATAAGGAAGACCTAGATATTGAGTTAACAAATACCATTGAGTAAACACATAGATTTTATTGACAGTTAGACTACTAAATGATAAAATACAACTTGTGTGATTTTTTAAAATTATATACTCTAGTGGTTTAAAGATGTCTACATGTATTCATGAGAGGCAAAGTAAATGCTTTGCCTCCATCATATTGTCATTTAGGGAGGGAATATCATGGTAGACAGGGTTTTAGGAAAAAAAGTGGCTGGAGTTAAACAAGCCACAAAGGCCATTAAGAGTGGAGCAGTAAAAGTTCTCTACGTGGCAAGTGATGCTGATTTTAAACTTATAAAACCTTTACTTGAAGTTGCAAAAGAATTTCAAGTTGAGATTCAGTACATAGATACTATGAAAGAATTAGGAAAGCTATGCAGTATAGATGTAGGGTCAGCAGCTATGGTTACAATAAAAGAATAATTAAGCTATTTCCTAAAATTTAACATATAGATGATTAAATTTTAAAATTTTTTAGGAGGTGAAAAATTATGCCAACTATTAGCCAATTAGTAAGAAAAGGCAGAAAGACAGCAACAACAAAATCAAATTCACCAGCATTAAAGGAATGTCCTCAAAAGAGGGGAGTTTGTACAGTAGTTAAAACTATGACTCCTAAGAAGCCTAACTCAGCTTTAAGAAAAGTTGCAAGAGTTAGACTTACTAACGGATACGAAGTATCTGCTTACATTCCAGGTGTAGGCCACAACTTACAAGAGCACAGTGTTGTTCTAATAAGAGGTGGAAGAGTTAAGGACTTGCCAGGGGTTAGATACCACATACTAAGAGGAGCATTAGATTGCTCAGGTGTAGCTAACAGAATGCAGTCAAGATCTAAGTACGGTGCAAAGAGACCAAAGCAAAAGTAATAGTTTAATGTTGATTAGTGCTATGTCTTCAGTATTTGAATATATATAGGAAGTTTATATAGATTGTCTTGCAGAAGATAGAGCACTTTACGGCATGAAGTTACAATGTCGAGTACCGATGACTTAAATATTCATTGTTAAGGAGGGAAGAAAAGTGCCAAGAAAAGGACATATAGCAAAAAGAGATGTTTTACCAGATCCAATATACAATAGTAAGGTAGTAACTAAGCTAATAAACAGCATAATGGAAGATGGTAAAAGAGGAGTAGCTCAAAAGATATGCTACGACGCATTTTCAATAGTTGCAGAGAAAACTGGAAAGGAAGCAATCGAAGTTTTCGAAGAAGCTATGAATAATATAATGCCTTTATTAGAGGTTAAAGCAAGAAGAATAGGTGGAGCTACTTATCAAGTTCCAATAGAGGTAAGACCAGAAAGAAGACAGACATTAGGAATCAGATGGTTACTAATAGCTGCTGGCAAGAGAGGCGAAAAGTACATGAGAGAAAGACTAGCTAATGAGCTAGTTGATGCTTCTAACAACACAGGTGCTGCTGTTAAGAAGAGAGAAGATACTCATAAGATGGCTGAAGCTAATAAAGCATTCGCACACTACAGATACTAATAAAAAACTGTTTTGGCTTTTAAAGTCAAAACAGTTTTGTCAAATTTAAAAGTACAAATTGAGAGGAGGAATAAACCGTGGCTAGACAATTCCCATTAGAAAAGTTCCGTAATATCGGAATAATGGCGCATATAGATGCGGGAAAAACGACAACAACTGAACGTATACTGTTCTATACAGGAAAGACTCATAAGATAGGTGAAACTCATGAAGGTGCTGCAACTATGGACTGGATGGTTCAAGAGCAAGAAAGAGGTATAACAATTACTTCAGCAGCAACAACTTGTCAGTGGAAAGGTCACGCTATAAACATAATAGATACACCAGGACACGTAGACTTTACAGTTGAAGTTGAGAGATCTTTAAGAGTTCTTGATGGTGCTGTAACAGTACTTGATGCTAAGAGTGGAGTTGAACCACAAACTGAAACTGTTTGGAGACAGGCAGACAAGTACGGAGTACCAAGAATGATATATGTAAATAAGATGGATGCTACAGGAGCTAACTTCTTTACATGTGTTAATTCTGTAAGAGATAGATTAAAAGCTAATGCTGTTCCAATACAAATTCCAATAGGTCAAGAAGATCAATTCATAGGAATGATTGACTTAATAACCCAAAAGGCTATTATACATAAGAATGACCTAGGAACTGAAAAGGAATATACTGAAATACCAGAAGACTTAAAAGATCAAGCTGAAGAATACAGAATGGCTATGATAGAAGCAATAGCTGAATCTGATGAAGAGCTTATGATGAAGTACTTAGATGGTGAAGAAATAACAGAAGAAGAAATTCATGCTGGTATAAGAAAAGCTACAATAGCTAACCAAATGATAGCTGTTATATGTGGATCTTCTTATAAAAACAAAGGTGTTCAGGAAATGATAGATGCAGTTGTTACATACATGCCATCTCCATTAGATATTCCTGCTATAAAGGGAATGAATCCTGATACTAATGAAGAAGAAGAGAGACCGGCTGATGATGAAGCTCCAATGTCAGCATTAGCATTTAAGATAGCAACTGATCCATTCGTTGGAAAACTTGCTTTCACAAGAGTTTACTCTGGAGTAATGGAAAGTGGTACTTATATCAAAAACTCCACTAAGGGTAAGAAGGAAAGAGTAGGAAGAGTTGTTAAAATGCACGCTAACCATAGAGAAGAAGTTTCAGAGCTAAGAGCTGGAGACTTAGGAGCTATAGTTGGATTAAAAGATACAACAACTGGAGATACTTTATGTGCAGAAAAATCACCAGTAATTCTTGAATCTATGGAATTCCCAGAACCAGTTATACACGTTGCTATAGAGCCAAAGACAAAAGCAGGTCAAGAAAAGATGGGTATAGCTTTAGCTAAGCTTGCAGAAGAAGACCCAACTTTCAAGACTCATACAGATCAAGAAACTGGTCAAACAATAATAGGTGGAATGGGAGAGCTTCACTTAGAAATCATCGTTGATAGACTTCAAAGAGAATTCAAGGTTGAATGTAATGTTGGTGCTCCTCAAGTTGCTTATAAGGAAACTATCAGAAAGGCTGTTAAGGCTGAAGGTAAGTTTGTAAGACAATCAGGTGGACGTGGACAATACGGACACTGTTGGATAGAAATGATACCAACAGAAGGAGAATATGAGTTCGAAAACGCAATAGTTGGAGGATCTGTTCCAAGAGAATACATTCCTGCTATTGATAACGGAATTCAAGAAGCTTCTGATAGTGGTATAATTGGTGGATATGAAGTTATAAACTTCAAGGTTAAGTTATTTGATGGATCCTACCATGATGTTGACTCATCTGAAATGGCATTTAAGATTGCAGGATCTATGGCATTTAAGAATGCTATGGCTAAAGCAGATCCAGCATTACTTGAGCCAATGATGAAGGTTGAAGTAACTGTACCAGAAGAGTACATGGGAGATGTTATGGGAGACATTAACTCTAGAAGAGGTAGAATAGAGGGAATGGAAGCAAGAAATGGAGCTCAAATCATAAGATCATTCGTTCCACTTTCTGAGATGTTTGGATATGCAACTACTCTAAGATCAAGAACTCAAGGTAGAGGTACTTATTCTATGGAATTTGATCACTATGAAGAAGTTCCAAAGAGCATACAAGAGAAAGTTGTAGGAAATAAAGCTTAATTTAAAGTTTATAAATAATATATTTGATTATTTGTAAAATAATATTATAATATTTATGTAAAAATATATATATTCAATTCAAGGAGGAATAAAACAATGGCAAAGGCAAAATTCGAGAGAAATAAACCTCACGTTAACATTGGAACA
>NZ_JBFNEO010000162.1:0-6657 GCF_040797585.1 Clostridium sp. | reverse complement strand
AGGACTTATATCATTAAGATATAAGTCCTGTTTTATGTTAATTTAGATTAATAACTCTTTTATCACAAGTTATTATTTCTTTAATAGCTTTAGTTGGACACTTACTTACACAAATCCCACATTGAGTACATTTATCATAATCAACTAAGGCTATATTATCTTCTACTTTAACTGCATCAGATGGACAATTTTTTTCGCATATTCTGCACCCTATACATCCTACTGTACAGTTATTACGAACTAATTTACCCATATCCTTAGAATTACATTGAACTCTAACCTTCTTTTTCGCCGGTACTTCATCTATTAAAGATTTCGGACAAACTTTTCTACAGGCGCCACAGTTTGTACATTTTTCTTCATCTACAATGGCAACTCCATTTACTACTTCTATGGCATTAAATTCACAAGCACTTACACAAGTACCTAGACCTAGACAGCCATAAGAGCAGCCTTTATCTCCACCCTCTAAAAGGCTTGCTGATATACAATCCTTTATTCCTTCATACTGGAATTTATTCTTTGCACTATTGCAATCTCCATTGCACTTAACAAAGGCAATCTTTCTTTCTACTGAATCTACCTTTACTCCTAAAATATCTCCTATTAAATTTGATACTGAGGATCCACCAACAGTACATGCTGTAATACTAACACCTTCTTCAATAACCGCCTTAGCATAAGCATCACATCCTGCAAAACCACACCCTCCGCAGTTAGCTCCTGGAAGGATATCTCTTACCCTTGGAATTCTCTCATCTAACTTAACCTGAAATTTCTTTGAAGCATAACTTAAAAGTATACCAAATATTAAACCTAAAATACCCAGGCTTAGAGCTGAGTATATTATACTATTTAATTCCATACTCTTCCTCCTAGTGTATTACCCCTTGGAAGCCTAAGAATGCTATAGACATTAATCCAGCAGTGATTAATGTTATAGGAAGTCCTCTTAAAGCTTCAGGAATGTTTTTATTATTATCAATTTTTTCTCTAAGTCCTGCAAGAAGAACTATAGCAAGCATATATCCAGCAGCTGCTCCTAGTCCATTAGCTAATGCATTTAAAAAACTATACTCCTCTTGTATATTTATAACAGCCACTCCAAGAACTGCGCAGTTAGTCGTTATAAGCGGTAAATATATTCCTAGAGCCTTATAAAGGGAAGGACTTAACTTTTGAATTACCATTTCTACAAATTGCACTAAAGCTGCAATAACTAATACAAATGCTATTGTGTATAAATAAGTTATATTTAATGGTACTAATATAAAATGATATACACTATAGGACATAATTGAAGCAAGTCCCATAACAAATGTAACTGCAAGACCCATTCCTACTGCGGCATCTGTTTTTTTAGATACTCCGAGGAAGGAACAAATACCTAAGAACTTCGAAAGAACAAAGTTATTTACAAGCATAGCATTTATAAATATTAAAAATATTTCCATATATATTCCCCTTCCAACATATTAACTTTGTGGTTTTACGTTACATCCCATAGAGCACTTAGAACAGTCATGAATCTTAACCTTATTGTTCTTATCTCCACTTTTTTTCATCTTAATTATGTTTATGATAACCATAAGAATTCCTAAAGTAAAAAATGCTCCTGGAGCTAAAACCATTATGGAAGCTGGAACATAGGCCTCTGGCATCACTTGTATTTCAAATAATGTTCCACTACCTATAATTTCTCTAAAAGATCCTAGTATAGTTAAAGCTAATGTAAATCCAAGCCCCATGCCAAGTCCATCAAAGATTGAAGGTAAAATCTTATTCTTAGATGCATAAGCTTCTGCTCTTCCAAGAATTACGCAGTTAACAACTATAAGAGGTATAAATATACCAAGAGATCTATAAAGACTTGGTGCATAACCTTGAATTAAAAATTCTATTATGGTAACAAAACTTGCTATAACTACTATGTATGCTGGGATCCTCACTTTGTTTGGTATAAATTTCCTAATCAGAGATATAACAAAATTAGAACACATAAGTACCACTGTAGTAGCTATACCCATACCAAAGGCATTCTTAACATTTGCTGTAACTGCAAGGGTTGGGCACATAGCTAATACTTGAACAAATATAGGATTTTCATCCCATATTCCATTTTTTAATCTTTCAAATAAAACTTTCATATTTAAGCCCCTTTCTTTAATGTACTATTAAATATTTTTAGAGCTTCATTTACTCCATTTACCACTGCTGTAGAGGAAACTGTAGCACCAGATATACCTTCTACCTCATTGGATTTACTTGTGGAGGTTTTTACTAAAGAAAGCTTTTCACCTTTTTTAAGCTTAAATTTATCACTAAACTCTTTCTTTTCTATTTTAGATCCAACTCCTGGTGTCTCTGAATGGGATAATACTTTTATGGCATTTACAGTACCCTGTAAATCTAAAGAAACCATTACTTCTACATCCCCATGGAATCCCTTTGATATAGTTTTAATTAAATATCCACAAGTGGTATCATCTTTTACTCCTTCTAAAATCTCTTTCACATACTCATTAGAAGATAAGTCTATATCCATTATTTCAACTGTAGTTGCTTCCGGCATTAAAGCCTCAAGCTCTTTTTTATCAATTTTACTATTTTCTTTAATAAGCTCCTTAGTTCCCTCATAGGAAAATCCAAGTAGCACTCCTGCTATTGTAGTTACAATACAGAGGATTATTCCAATCTTTATATGACTTTTCATTACACAATAGACCTCCTTAATTTAGAAAATACTATCTTATCTATTAAAGGAGTAAATAAATTCATTATTATTATGGCGTAATATGCTCCTTCTGAATTATATCCATATATTCTAAATAAACCAGTTAATACACCTGCCATAATTGCGAAAATAACTTGTCCCATAAAACTCATTGGAGTTGTGGCATAGTCATTAGCTCCAAAAATAGCAGCTATCACTATACTTCCTGACATTATTCCTCTTAAAGAAGCTTCTACATCCATAGATTCTTTTCCGAAGAAATAATAAAATAAAAAGCAAGTTATCATATAAATAACAGTGGTATGAACCTTTATAACCCCTCTATATGCTAAATAAAGGAATCCAACAAATAGAGCTAATATGGATACTTCCCCTATGGTTCCAATCTCTTGTCCAACAAAGATATCCCAAAGGCTTGGTAAAGTATTTGTCGCCACTTCTGCTCCTGCACCACTAGCTGATGTAACAGCTTCTGTAGCAGCTTCTGCTCCTGAGGCTGCTGTAACTGAATCAGTAGCTTCAGAAACCTTTATTAACACAGAAGAATAGGAAGTGATTAAAAAAACCTTCGCTGCGAGAGCAGGATTCATTATATTCTGTCCTAATCCTCCAAAAAATTGTTTAACTATTATAATAGCAAATCCATTAGCTACCACAGGAAGCCATAAAGGAACGTGTGGTGGTAGTATAAGTCCTATTAAAAGTCCTGTAACTAAAGCACTAAAATCCTTTATAGTTATTTTTCTTTTAAATGCCTTTTGCCAAACAACCTCAAAAAACATACTAGATAATAAAGATACAAGTAAAATATATGCAGCCTCTTTTTTATAAAAGTATATTCCTGCTCCTGCTGCCGGAAGCAGTGCTATAAAAACATCTCTAATTATAGAGTTTTTATCCCTTTTAGATCTAATAAAGGGATTAAAGGATACCCTCATTAGTTTCTCCATAATATCTGTCCTCCAATCTATTATTTTCTCTGTCCAGTAGCTATTCTATGAGCTATATGTCTTCTACTTGGACATATATAGCTACAAAGACCACATTTTGTACAAAGATCTCCATTAAACTGTTTAAACCCTTCAATATCATCATTTATTACAAAGGATTCCAGTTTCATTGGAAGAAGCTTAACAGGACATATATAACTACATCTACTGCAACTTATGCAAGGTGATTCCTCATAAGTTTTGAATTTGCTAATGGTTAAGCTTTTTATCCCTTTAACCACTCTTTCATCTAAGGAAGTTAAGGCTCTTCCCCCTAAGGAACCATTTACAATAACTTTATCTATGGAGTCCATATCTTCACCTAAAGTCGTCAATATATCCTTTACAGAAGATCCTATGGGAACTAAATATACTCCTGGATTTTTAATTAAGTTTCCTCCTATAGATAATAACTTTAATTTTTCCTTTTCTAGAGAATCAGAAAAGTCATCTACGAAATCGTATAAATCTACAACTTTAAATCTTTCCTTAATTCCGATTTTAAAGCCTAATGCCTCATCTCTTAAGAAGGAATCCTTATAGGAAACAGATTTAACATCTATCTTATCCACTTTAGATAAGAAATTTTCTTTTCCTTTTTCTAGAACTATACAAATTCTAATATCATGTTTCTTAAGAAATTTTTCTACTATACCTTGTAAATTATCTTCGTAATTGCTTAAAAGTACTGTGTTAGTTTCATCAAAAGGCTCCCTATCAATGGCTTTTAAAATGATAGTGTCTAGATTTTCATAATTTAATGAAGCTACATCTAAGTACTTTTCTTGATCCTCTACTGGAATCTCTAGTTTTTTTACTCCTTTAAAAGGAATTCTCATAGATTTTATTTCCTTAAAGGCTCTATTAAGAGTTAAAAATCTCATTTTCTCCCTCCTATTATGTTTTAAAGAACATTTAATGAGTTATTCGTTTACTTATTTAACACTTAACAATTTTAACATAATATTAAATACTGCACAATAAAACTGGTGGATTACATAGAATTATAGAGAATTATGCAGAAAAGTAGGATACTTTGAAAGGTAAATATATACTAATTAGATTATATTAATGAATATAGCTAATTAGTATATATTTTAAATTAAAAATCCTTGATTGCTATAGGTTTAAATTCTTATATTGTTTAACTTAAACTTATATGCATGATATATTAAAATTTATATTATAATTAAAAATTTATAAACTTTTTGTTGATAATATATACTATAATTGTCAATATAGTTATTTAAAACTAATAAAATATTAAATATTAATATAAATTGTTATTTACATTATATGTAGACTAGTATAGGATATAATTATATAAATATAATGTACTGATCTAGAAAAGAGGATTCTGCAATGAAACATTTATTTATAATTAATCCTGCCGCAGGTAAAGGAAAAAGTATAGATTATATAGATAAAATCCATGAATACTTTCAAGATAAAGACATAAAATATAAGATTGAAGTTACAAATTATAAAGGACATGCCACTAATATTGCTAAAAAATATTCTTCTTTACATGAAGATTTAAGAATATACTCTTTAGGTGGAGATGGCACTTTAAATGAGGTTTTAAATGGTATGGCATCTAGTACATCGTCTTTAGGAGTTATTCCATGTGGAACAGGAAATGACTTTATCAGATCTTTTTCTAAAAATAACTCCCTATCAGATATTTTGAAAAGTACCATTGAAGGTGATGAGAAACTTATAGATATGGCTTTAGCCAATGGAAGATATTTCCTGAATATCTCCTCTGTAGGTTTAGACTCAGAGGTGGCATATAATAGTAAAATGTTTAAACAAAAAAAGTTTATTCCATCACATATGTCTTATTTTTTGAGTCTTATATATACTCCATTTTATTTTAAGAGCCTACCTCTTGAAATATACATAGATAATAAGAAGCTTAAGGAAGAGAGTCTACTTATGGCAGTATGTAATGGTTCCTTTTATGGAGGAGGCATACCTATTTGTCCTGGAGCAAATTTATATGATGGAAGTCTTGATGTATGTTTAGTAAAGAAAACTTCCCTATTTAAGCTTTTAAGATTCATTCCTAAAGCTTTAAAGGGAAATCATGGAGAGGCTGAGGAAGTTCTGTTTTATAAAGGAAGAAATCTTAAGGTTAAGAGCTCTAAGAATTTTTCCCTTCAATGGGATGGTGAAATTTTAAGATGTAACGAAGTAGAGTTCACTGTAATCCCTAAAGGACTTAAGGCTATAGTTCCTAAAAAGTAGTAAAAGGCACCTTATAGGTGCCTTTTATTTAAAAATTACATTACCATTCTCCATTTTATCAATAATAGCTAAAGATTCAACTCTTACTCCTTCTTTTTCTATTACGCTTCTTCCAGGTTGGAAGCCTTTTTCTATAACAATTCCCACTCCAACTGGAACTCCTTTTCCTTGATTTACTATGTCAATAAGTCCTAAAGCAGCACACCCATTAGCTAAAAAATCATCTATTATAAGAATTCTATCCCCTTCATTTATAAAGTTCTTATTTACCTTCACATCATAAGTAGTATTTTTAGTGTAAGAATGAACTGTAGAACTTAACATATCCTTGTCCATGTTTGCTCCAACAATCTTTCTTGCAAAAACCACAGGAACAAAATCAAAATACTGTGCTACAATAGTAGCTATCCCTATTCCTGATGCTTCTATAGTAAGTATCTTATTTATACCCTCATCTTTAAATCTTCTTTTAAATTCTTTTCCCATCTCATTAAATAGCTTAACATCCATTTGGTGATTTATAAAGCTATCTACTCTTAATATGTTTCCTTCGGTAACTAATCCTTTTTCTAATATTGTATTCTTTAATAATTCCATAGTAGTTGTACCCTCCAATTTATTATCTCCTGCAGGAATAAGACCTTTATAATTAACTTCATTAGTAAGAAATTTAAGATAAAACTC
>NZ_JBFNEO010000161.1:0-6746 GCF_040797585.1 Clostridium sp. | reverse complement strand
AGTAGATCTTAAAGTAGCTTTTAACTACCTCTACTTAATAGGGTGATCTTTATTATTATTCCGCCACACCAAAACTCAACCTTTGAATACGTCTTAAATAATAGTAACTGGCGATTTAGTTTCAATTATCATGTAGTTTCTCTATATAAGGTTACTTATCCTTATTTTATTTCTTCAACTATATTAACCTTAAACTCTTTGTCCTTAAATCCCTTTGCTTTAAGAGTTATAGTATGCTCTCCTAAGCCTTTAAATGCCTCTTTACTTATTCTAACATTCCCTAAGAAATCTAGAGTACAAAGGTTTTTAAAGTCTATTTCTTCTCCATTGATTAAGATAGTTTCTACAGTATAATCATATCTCTTTACTGCATCTATTCGTACTTCCTCCCCTAAAACTAGCTCTTCTTTAAATAAAGATACATTAGGAGGAACTTCTTTTAAATTACTTTCTTCTATTTTAGGAGTTTCTTTTTCTTTATCTTCTTCCTTATTATTATCCCCTGGTTTTATTTCATCCTTAGGCTTTTCTTTATTATCTTCTATCTTTTTATTATTCTTAAAATTAACTTTGAACTCTTTATCTTTAAATCCTTCTGCCTTTAATACTAAAGTATATTCACCTTCCTTATTAAAGATGTCTTCATTAATTCTCATCATTCCAAGGAAGTCAAAGGAGC
The DNA here is from genome assembly GCF_040797585.1 of Clostridium sp. Classification (GTDB taxonomy): domain Bacteria; phylum Bacillota; class Clostridia; order Clostridiales; family Clostridiaceae; genus Clostridium_Z. The sequence goes on along the minus strand of NZ_JBFNEO010000161.1, from coordinate 6,067 downwards.
AATCCTTATTTATATCTATCTCCTTATTATTTACTAGAACCTTCTCCACCTTATAGCCAGAGCCTCTTGCATAGTCTACTCTTACCTTATCTCCTAGATTTATATTATCCATAAATAGAGACACATTAGAAGGTGCTTCTTTTAAGCCTTTATTATCTTCATCTTCCTTTTTTCCATCATCTATATTATCATCCTTAGGCTTTTCTGTAACATTTATGATGAATTCCTTATCAGCAAAGCCTTTAGCTTTTATAACTACAGAGTAGGTTCCTGGCTCCTTAAATAATTCTCCCTTAGTGTTAATATATAAGTCTCCAGCCATGGTTCTTTCACAATTATTCTTAATGTCTACTTCTTGTCCATTTACAGTGATCTTCTCCACATTAAATTCAAAGCCATAAGCATAATTTAATGTTAACTTCTCTCCTACCTTTATATCCTTTAATATAATGGATACCTTCTCTGGTATAGTTTTTCCTATTTCTTGAACAAAACTAACATTATTATATCCCTTAGCTTCTATTACTATATTGTTTAATCCATCCTTTAAAAGCCCTGATTTGAATATTATCTTACCCTTTTCTAAATGAACTTGTTTTAAGGAATGATTAACTCCATTTATTTTTATATTATTTACAGAGTTTCTCCAAGCCTCATCATCATTAAAGATTAATTCTATATCCTTGGATGCAATATTACCTTGGGTTATTCCCTCTATAATAGGACCATTTTTAAGCCTCATATTATTTTTAACATTAAACTTAATTTTTACCTTATTGTGATTCTTTGACCTTATAAATAATTCATTCTCCCCATCTTTTGTTATATTATGAGATTTTACTATAAATTTATTATATTTTATTTCAAAATCGCCTTCTTTAAGAGCTACCCCATTTAACTCACATTGAATTATATTTTCAAGCCAACTCTTTTGAGAGGTTTCTATAATAAAATCTTTTCCCTTAACTACTGTATCTTTAAAGATTAATTTATCAACTTCTATAGGATTTACTAAGTCTCCATTAATATCTCTAATTTTTAAAACTACTTCATAATCCTTATATCCTGTAGATTTTATTACTAACTTATGATCCCCAGGTGTAGTTATAGAGTTCTTTAAGAACTTAATTCCTGTTATCATAGGATCAAAATCCTTATTTTCTTCAAGAGGTTTTCCATCTAAGGTTACTGATTTTAAATTTACGCTCCAATCACTATCTTGAGTTTTCTGAGTCATTTGAATTACAAACTCTTCATTAACCTTTGGAGGATATGGTAATAGGAAGGTTGGATGATCTTTTTTAAGCTCTACCATAACATCCTCTGGTTCATAGCCACTTGCAAAAACTCTAACCTTAGATAATCCATTTCTTCTAAATACATTGGAGTCATATCTTAATATGATTCTTCCATCTTGTATTTTATATTCTATATCAGTACCAAGACTTCCACCACCTAAAGTAGGCAAAAGCTTTATACTATATATGGATTTTTCCCACTTCTCATTTTTATCAAAATCTAAATAGATATCTTGTCCAACTTCTCTTGATTCCGCCTTAAGCTTAGGTGCCTTAAGTATTTCCTTATTTTCTTCAACTACTTGAATAGCACTTATTTCACTTCTATCTTTTAATATGATTTTTATTTGAATCTTTCCTTTTTGGCCTTTTAAAAGCTCTGGAGTAATTATAAGTTTACCATCCTTTATATTGATCTTGTTAGAATTATATAGATACTTCCCAACATATATTTTTTTTATTTTTCCATTTAAGTCTTCACTATAGTTTTCTATAGGAAGTTCTAGGATGTCTCCATGAAAATTATTAGTAATATCAGGTACTAAACTTATCCCTTCTTTATTACCTCTATTTATAACTGTGGTTAAGGTTACGTTTTCATATTCTGGCTGATTATTTAAAGTTATACTATATACTCCTACTCCATCAAAGGTATCCTTTTTTATAACAAGGATATTCTCTTCCTTTGAATAATAGTAGTTATTATTATCTAAAGTCTTACCATTTATCACTACAGACTTAAGACTCTTAATATAATCCTCTGTAACCTTAGTTATTTTTATATCTTCACCTAATAAGTTACTACTCTTAACTTCTGGTTTAACTTTACCTTTATAGATAGGTTGATTAACATATATGGTTCTATACCCCTTAGATTTTATAGTAAGAGCATTGTTACCAAGCTCTAGTACATTACTATCTATTATAAGCTTGTCTTTTTCGACCTTAACATAATCTCCTATAAGTTTTTCTGGAAGGTTATTTCCTACTCTTATACTTTCTATGTTATTTGCCCAATCTTGATTTTCCTTAAATTTAAGCTCTACTTTATTTCCCTTAATATTATTTTTTAAGTCTGTATTTACCTTTGGAGAATCTTTTTTATTGACTTCCATTGGGTCCATTTGCTCTCCAAATCCTCCATCCTCTAATACATGTTTAACCTTATAAGGGTAATTTCTCTTTTTATAATCATTAGATTTTATATAGTCCTCAAAACTTAAATACTCATCATCATAAAAAGCATTATTTGCTTTTTCTAGATAATCCTCATAATCTACTAGAAAATCTAATACTCCCCTTTTCCCTATATGAGTTCTAGTTGTAGTATTGAATATATCTATTATTTTATTAGCTTCTGGTATATCATATCCTAAATCCTTTAAAATGAATGCATTGGATAGCATGTTAAAGTCAAATACCACATCAGCTGCCACAAATCCTCCAGATGCACCTGTTACTACGTCGCTTCCTCCACCCTCACCTTCTTTATTGCTTGCAGAGGATACTACATCTACAGATTTTGTACTTCTCTTAGGTCTAACTATTGCTTGAGTTTTAGCTGTAGATTTTTCTTTAATACCTGCTGTAGTGGTGGTACCTATCTTTCCCCCCACTTTATTATTTCCTGTAGTGGAAAACTCTGATCCACCTGGCATATATCTAATATTTCCATATTTATCATAGCTACCTTCATGAAAATCATAAATACTCATTTTTCTATATCCATATAGCTCTGTTGGGGCTGCCTTTGCATTTACTCCATATAAAAATGTAAGAGTTATACCTATAGCTAGAGCTTTTATATAACTAGATTTTCTTATCATATCCATTCTCCTTTCCTTTATTTTTCTACTGTGTTATAATTAATTTCCGAAATTTTATATTATCCCACTTGGGTGATTTTTTTATATAGCTCTTTAGTTATATAGAACGAGTCTTCCTTTAGATGAGGTTTTTTCCACCATCTTAAAGTTAGATGAGTTAATATAGAGCGTAGCAACTGTTATCCCCTATCTTTTAAGAGGACGAGGCTATTATAATTGGTAGCCATAAGATAAACTTTTTTTATCTATATCTAAGTGTAGTTGTATCTTCAACACTTCCCTTTACAACCTTTAATGTTCTTGAGTCTTTCTTTCCAAGTTCTATCTTTACTATAGTTCCTTCTTTATTTACCTTAGATGGTGTTACTTCTTCCCCATCTATATAGAATTTACAGTTATTAATATCTCCATCCTTAAGAACTATAACTCCATAGTAAACAAAATGAACTTCCATTATTCTAGATTTAGCCTTATTTATTATGTTACTACTTGCTACCTTAGTCTTTATAGTAGCTTTATTCTCTTCATTACTCCCTTTACTGCTGCTAGCATTTCCTCCATTATTCTCCCATGGATTAGATGGATTTGTTATAAGATTTAAAGAGTTATCATCACCTAAAGAAGTTTCAATAGGCTTAACTGTAACCGCAGTATCTCCACTATTATTTCCATTTAAGGCATATACACTTGTGGATACTGCCATTGCCACAATAAATGCAACAATTGCTATTACCTTTTTATTCATACCATTCCCTCCTTCTTTGATATATCTTATCAATTGATTTACGTTCTTAATATTAACATAATAAATAGATTCCGTTTACATTAAATGGGTTATATAGGTATTTTTTATAAATTTAAGAGTAAAATTAGTAAATTTATCTGTAAATTGAATAAATTGTTATCAGAACAGATGTTATGTGAAATCTTGTTTAGAGTAGATTATAAATATAATCTGTAGTAAGTTAATTGCATAATAATCAACACTGTTCTTATTAAAAGTATATATCCATAGACTTATTGCATAAAAGTTAGCCTATATCTTATTTTACATGGTAATTTAAGATACAAGCTAACTTTTACTTTCTTGTTATTAATAACTTTTACTTCTACTTCGCCATATAAAAATATTATGAATTAAAACCCATAAAAGAATTTGGAAGCTTCCAGAAATACTATCAATTTTTATTGTTAAAAAACGGTTCAGTTATATGAAATAAATAAATGCTACTTGCTAGCATAATCATTGAAATAACTATAACCATTGTGTTATTAAGGTTAAATATCTCAAGTTTATAGCCATTTCCCAAAATACCTGGCAATAGTCCTCTTATTAAATGCTGTGCTGGTAAAACCAATAATATCATTGCTAAAATTCTTAAAAATACTTTCATTTTTATTCCTCCAATTTATTCTAATTTTGTAGCTGACTCAAAGATTGTTTTTACCTCTCGGATAGCTTCATCTACATCCTTAATTTCGTCTTTTGCAATTGCAAGACTAGTAGAATCTATAATACTTCTAACGCATCTTGCCATAAATTCTGGTGAAAAATCTCTAAAAACTCTTTCAACCTCTTGACCATATTTAAATATTTCAATTAAAGGTTGGTATATGCTATTATCATCTTGTTTGAAGAGAATTTCCCCATCTTCTGTACGGCTGTTTAATACAATATCTACTATAGCTATTGTTTCTTTCTTATTTTCGCTTGAAAAATATAAACAGGACTCAATATAGCTTTTTAAAGTGTCGATGGAACCTTTATCAAGTCTTATATGTTTCTCCATATATCTAGCAACCTCCTCGTAATAGTTGACTACTACAGATTGCAATAAAGATTCTTTTGTGGGAAAATGGTAGGTTATAACCCCCTTGCTTACATTAATTTTATTTGCAACTTTCCCTACGGAAAAGTTTGAAAACCCTAAGTGCATAATCAATTCAATTGTGGCATCAATAATATGTTGTTTCCTATTCACCTTTTTACCTCCTTTTTAGTACGAACGTACTATATTATTAGTATAGTACGTTCGTACTAAAAAATCAACTTGTTTTGATGACTTTATTAAAAAGATAAAGTTATTTTTAATATATGTAACATCTGACTTGCTTAACTTTTCCTTAAATTCTTTTTTTAATCTTTGTTTATACACTTTCATATCTCCTAGTTATTTATTTTTGATAATAAAAATAAGGAACACCTAAGTTAGGTATTCCTTATCTATACTTATTTTTCATTTCTCTTTCTATGTCTCTCTTATGTGCCTTCTCAAGCATAGAGTCTCTCTTATCATAATTCTTCTTACCCTTAACTACTCCAAGGGCAACCTTTACTCTACCATTCTTTAAATATAAAGATAATGGTACTAAAGTATATCCTTCTTGAGCTGTTCTTCCAGTAAGCTGTGAAATTTGCTCCTTATGCATAAGCAGTCTTCTATCTCTTAAAGGATCTACATTAAATATATTTCCTTGCTCATAGGGACTTATATGCATATTTCTTATAAATAGTTCTCCATTTCTTATTTCACCATAAGAATCCTTTAAATTAGCCTTACCTGCTCTTATGGACTTTACTTCCGTTCCTACTAACTCTATTCCTGCCTCAAAGGCTTCTTCTACAAAATAGTCATGCCTTGCTTTTCTATTCTCAGCTAAAGTCTTATTATTCTTCTCTCCAGTTTTAGCCATACTCTCACCTCACAAACCTGATTGTCATATAAATAATAATAACATATTTATATTAACTTTGTTATAAAAATCCTAGACTTTATATTTAATCACCCTGATTATTAATGTTTTTATTCCGAGACAAACTTTTATAAAACCTCTATATAAATACTATTTCTTATATCATAATGTAGCCCTCGCTTATGCAAAGGTAGTAGATTTCAAAGAAAGAGAGCCCATATTTGTTTAATTATATACACTATTTTCAAG
>NZ_JBFNEO010000160.1:0-6748 GCF_040797585.1 Clostridium sp. | reverse complement strand
AAAGAATAGCTTTAATATTTATATATAGATTAAATATAGTTTGAAGATAGGGTAAAAGCGTAATGTCATTAGGAAGCTTAGATTATTTAAATAAGGATTAGATATTATGAAAAGTTAAATTAGCATCTTGAAATTGTTAGCTTTTAACTAATTAATTACTTACTTTATAATTTTAAATTATCAATTGAGCTGAAGGTTTGACTAGTAAAACAGGTTAATATATATTTATATAAAATATATGTTAGCAATAAAAAAGTAGAGCATATAAGTATAAGTTAAAATATAGAGGTGAAAAATTTGAATAAAAAACCATTAGAAACCTTAGAAAAGTTTTATGGATATAAGAGTTTTAGAAAAGGACAAGATGAAATAATAGAAAGTATTTTAGAAGGCAATGATGTACTTGCAATTATGCCAACAGGTGGAGGAAAGTCCATATGTTATCAAATACCAGCACTGCTTCTAGAGGGGATAACCATTGTGGTTTCACCTCTTATTTCTCTTATGAAGGATCAGGTGGATTCAATTAAAGCCATGGGGATTGGAGCTACCTATATAAATAGCTCTCTTAGCACTACAGAATTTAGATCTATTATAAGTGGCATAGAGAATAATGAATATAAAATTATATATGTGGCACCAGAAAGACTTGAATCCTATGAGTTTTTAAGCGTTATTACAAGTCTTAATATATCTCAGGTAGCTGTAGATGAGGCTCACTGTGTATCCCAATGGGGACATGACTTTAGAAGTAGCTATAGAAGGGTTATTCACTTTATAAATAGTCTTACAAATAGGCCTATTGTCACTGCATTTACTGCAACAGCAACTGGTGAGGTTAGAGAGGATATAGTTAAGTCTTTAGGTCTTAGAGACTCCAAAATATTTATTTCTAGCTTTGATAGAGAGAACTTAACTATAGAGGTAATAAAGGGACAAAATAAGGATAGATTTATAAAAAACTACCTTAAAAATAATAAGGATCAATCAGGGATTATATATTGTGCCACAAGAAAAGAAGTGGATTCCTTATATGAAATTCTTCTTCGTAATAAATTTTCTGTAAATAGATATCATGCTGGGCTTTCTGATGAGGAGAGAAAGATAAATCAGGAAGACTTCATACATGATAGAATAAATATTATGGTTGCTACTAACGCCTTTGGTATGGGTATAGATAAATCAAATATAAGGTATGTTATTCATAATAATCTTCCTAAAAATATAGAAGGATACTACCAAGAGATAGGTAGAGCAGGCCGTGATGGGGAGGAAAGTGAATGCATATTGCTTTTTAGCCCAGGGGATGTACATACCCAAAAATATTTAATAGAAATGAGCACAGAAAATATAAATAGAAAAAATAATCAATACAGAATGCTAAAGCAGATGGTGGATTTAGTTCACAGTAATGACTGTTATAAAAAATATATATTAAACTATTTTGGGGAGAACCATGAAGGACATTGCTTAAAGTGTAGTAATTGTAACTCTCAAGGAGAAATAGTGGATAAGACATTGGATGCTCAGAAGGTTTTATCTTGTATATATAGGATGAAAAGAAACTTTGGTACAACTGTTATTATAGATGTTTTAAGAGAATCTAAAAATAAGAAGGTTATAGAACTTGGCTTCCATGAGTTATCTACCTATGGAATAATGAAAGAGTATTCAAAAGATAATTTAAAAGAATTTATAAATACTCTAATTTCCCACGGATATATAGATCTAGATGAAGGTGCCTATCCAGTGGTTAAGCTTAATGAAAGATCAATTAAGGTACTTAAAAGTGAAGAAAAAGTAGAGTTTAAAGAGGTTAAGGTTGAAGGAACTCTTACAATTAACAATGATTTATTTGAAGTTCTTAGAGCATTAAGAAAAGAACTAGCTCTTAGAGATGGAATAGCACCTTATATGGTATTTGGAGACGGAACTTTAAAAGAGATGAGTATAAAGTATCCAAAGTCAAAAGAAGAGCTTATGGAGATTTCTGGAGTTGGAGCTGTTAAGTATGAAAGATATGGAGAAGAATTTAAAGAGGCCATACTTAAATATGTAGAGGAAAATAATATAAATGTGGAATCTTTAAACAATGAGGACTCCAATGATGAATTTTTACTGGTTTCTAGCGACTTAGAACTTCTAGAAAGTCTTATGGAGTTAAGGGAAAGAATATCAAAAGAAAGTGGAGATTTACCTCAAAAGATTATAGCCAAAAACACTCTTAAAGAAATAAGTGGTAGATATCCTATAGATTTAGAGGACCTTAAAGATATATCAGGAATGGGACCTAAGAAGATAGAAAAATGTGGAGATGCCATAATAGCAATTGTTCAGGAATATATTAATAATAAGGAAATAAAACCAAATTGGCAGGATAAGAAGAAAAGAAAAGTTATTATAGATGGAGAATTTAGAAAGAATGATGAAATAGCACTGGATATGCTAAGGGAAAATAATAAAATACATGATATAGCAAAGGAAATAGAGGTTTCTGTATCCACAATATTAGGCTATGTTACAGATTATATTAAAGAAGGAAATACCTTAGACTTCCACTTAGATTTAGATTCCCTTTATAATGAAGATGATAAAGATGTAATAATAAACGCATGTAAAGAGCATGGAATAACCATGGTAAGTAAATTAAAGTCATGTCTTCCAGACCACATAAAATATGAAGCCATAAAAGCTGTTATAATTGGAGAGTTTCTTATTGCCTAATTAATATGATAATATTATTAGATTATAATAAATTTTATTTTAATTAATTTATTCTTCTAGTAAATTTTAGAGATATTACAAGACTTAGCTTAAGTTTATATATTATAAAATAACAAAGGGATAAGCTTATATTAAAGCTTATCCCTTTACTATGGAAAAATTTAATATTAATAATACTAATAATGTTCTTAACCAAATTATTATTAAAGCAGATATATTTCTAGAAAATAATATAAAACTCCAACTAGTATTGCCGGTACAGTGGTTATAATAGTTGCCCACATAGAGGATTTCTTATCCATAACAATCAAAGGAAATAGTGCATCTCCATCTTGAGATATAGCATTAGAAAGTAAAGCAGCAAAGGGAACAAATCCTTTAGTATATAGGGTAACAAATATAATCTGAGGACCACAGCCAGGGATTAGCCCTATTAGTGCTCCAATTATAACTGAAGCAAGACCAGTTGCTGTTAATATATTTTCAATTACAACTTCTCCTCCTATAAAATATATACCTACATCGTAAACTAAATATGCTAGGAATACCCAGGTAGCAACAAAAGCTGTCTCTGAAGCATTATGAATAAAGGTCTCTTTAAGAGAGAAGAGTTTGCTCTCTGTTTCAGGGTGGTCATCATCTTTTAAGAATTTCTTATTTAATATCATATATATTATAGAAAATAAGGTACCACCAACACCTATAAATTTACCAAGGTTAGGTATTAAGAAATCTGCATTTACATCAATTTGAACTAAAAGAGCAATTCCGAGTATTAGTCCTATAGAAATATAAAACCAAAATATTTTATATCCAATACCATGAGTAAATTTATATATTCTTTCACTAAGCCTATTAGTGTCATCACTATGATGAAGAGCTATATCTATGAAGTCACCTTCAGCATGTCCTATATGCCTTTTATCAGAAGAAGATTCTATTGAAGGTAACCGCCTTTCATATTCAGTTAAAATACCTTGGTAAGGCTTATGATTTGATTTAGATAAATTAGCATTAATATTTTTTCTTAGATTTAATTTATCCTCAAGTTTAAGATAATCAACTAAATATCCACAAACTATGGCAGTTATATAAGAGAGTATACTTACCCAAATATAAGCTTTCATAGAAACAGTCATAAGGACAAAGGCTGAATCACCTGTAGTTGCTATTAAAGTTGCTATTACAGTACCAAAGCTTACACTACCCTTAATAAATAGTGGAAGAGAGGTAATCAATTATTTAAAAAGATATATTTTTATTAAGTTGACTTTTACCTAAGGGTAAAGATTATACTTAAATCATCAATCAAATGCGTAGGTGATATGATGTTTACCATAGGAGAATTTTCTAAAATTAATAAAATAACCACAAAGACCTTAAGGTATTATGATGATATAGGACTTTTAAAACCAGAGTTTGTAGATAAATTTACAGGGTATAGGTACTATTCATCAGATCAGTTTGAAAGCATACACAGGATAATAGAGTTAAAACAGATGGGATTAACTTTAAATGAGATCACAGATGTAATGGAAAAGAAATGCCATATAGAAAGTATTCTATGTGAGAGGATAAGCATAATAGAAAATAACATTAAGGAAGAGAAAAATCAATTATTAAAGATGAAAAATTATATTAATAATCTAAAAGGAGAGGGTAGTATGAATTATAGTGTAGTTATAAAAGAGTTACCAAAGGTTATTGTTGCTTCTATGACAACAATCTTAAAAGATTATAATGAGTATTTTAAGATTATGCCTAAGATGGGAAAGGAGATGGAAGCTCAAAAAGCAGTTTGTAGTAATCCACCATACTGCTTTACCATATATCTTGATGGAGAGTATAAGGAGAAAGACATAAAAGTTCAGATATGTGAAGCAGTGGTAGAAAAAAGAATTGATTCTGAAAATGTTGTATATAAGGACATAGAGAGTGTTCCTACATCAGCATGTATTATGCATAAAGGACCTTATAATACCATAGGAAGTGCTTATGGATATATATTTAAATGGATAGAAGATAACGGGTATGAAGCTGTAGACCATCCAAGGGAGTCTTATATCGATGGAATATGGAATAAGGAAACCCCTGAGGAATGGTTAACTGAGGTTCAAGTTCCAGTTAAATTAAAGAAATAGAGAAGAGTATAAAAGTTCAAGGAAATTAACAATGCTATTGTATATGAGTCTGTACTATACAATGTTTTAGAACAATTATGTGATTAAGTGAAAATGCTTGCTAAAATCAAATAACTAAGAAATAGAGACTAAGATTAACTTATATTAATCTTAGTCTCTTAAATAGTTTATTAAAGTACTTTATAATATTATATACCTTTATTTACATTGGTAGGTTTAGCTATATCCTTACTATTAAACAAGAATATACTGTATTTTATGAGTACATATATAACTAGAATTATGGCTAAAGCTTCAGAAAACTTTACTAAAGATTTTAAAAGAGATACTGTATTTCCACTACCAATTAAAAACTTATTAGTTTGTTTTAATGCGATACTGCTTATTACAAACGGGAATGTAAAGGCAGAATAACTAGGATAAAATTTTAATTTAAGAAGCTTTGGAAGATACAAAATTACTCCTAAAAGCATAATTAAACATAATCCTAATAAAAACCATATAATAGTCATATTTTTATCTTTAAAAGATGCTACATATCCAGCAAGACAAAGGCTAGCTGGAGCTGTAAATATAGCTATTGTAGGTAAGGCTGGCTCAGGTATTCCTTTAACAGAGAATACTCTATACAGTACTATAGGTAGTAAAATTATATAGGATATAAAACCAAACCAGAATAAATATTCACCAATAGTATTAAGTTTAAAAGCAGGAGCACTTATGCTACCAGCTGCGATTCCTACATAAACTATAAAATAACTTGGGAATACTTTCTTTATATCAAAGTTAAATATGAACTTTTTAGTGAAATAAGCCATAAGTAAAATATGGATACTAAGCCCTAAAACCCAAGTTAGTAATGCAAAATTATGTGCGTAAGGCTCTATGTATGTGGATAAAATCATAATTCCCATAGAGAAAGTAGGACACACGCTAGCTATAACTGGATTTTTTAAATCTTCACCTATAGCTTTTGGATATAAAATTATTTTTATAGTAAGAAGTATTAATATTATGGTAGATAAAGCTCCGAATACATTCCTATATATGTTTCCATAAGAGAGTACTAGATTACCAAGGGCTGCTAATCCTAGCATTAAGCCACAAATTGGTAAAGGCAGCTTTTTAATTAAATTTTCCATAGATTACACTCCATTATTTATCTGTATTTACAAATTCCATTTCTCTTACTATTATCTCAGCAGCTTTTTCAGCTATCTCACCAGTAAAAGAAATACATTGATTTTTATGTTCTCCAGATCCCATATCCATTCCTTTAGTAAGAATTCTACAACATAAAACCTTGTGATTACTCTTAAAACTTTCTTGTAGCTCATTAGCTAATTTTAAGGTGTTTTGAACCTTATCGTCTCCACCTTTAGTTCTTCCAAAGAAATATCCAATACTCATTATTCCTCCAGAAATTGCACCACAAACACATTTTGATTTTCCTATACCAACAGGAAATCCAGATGCCATAGCAACCATTTCATCAGGCATGTCCAATTCGAAATTTTCTTTTATAGAGGCTACTATTGCCTCAGAGCAGAAGAAATCCCCTCTTCTATAAAATTCCTCAGCATCTTGCTTAATTTTTTTTATACTAACTTCTTTCTTCATTTGAAATTCCCCCTTCAATGTATGTTAGTTACATTATAAGTATAGGGCAAGAGCATGTTTAAAAGAAATAGAATATATCAATAGGAAACAGGTTATTTATTATAAATATCTATAGTAACAAATTATCTTTACTTAAATATAATTATAAAAGTTTTTTGGATTATTCTATATAAGAAATTAAGAAGCTTATTAATAAAGTTTAATATAGAATATGAGTCTATAGGATTAATAGAAAATTTTATAAAAAACTTTAGAAGTAAGCG
>NZ_JBFNEO010000159.1:0-6789 GCF_040797585.1 Clostridium sp. | reverse complement strand
GTTGATTCAAGCTTTTGTAATCCTTCAATTATAGTTTTTTTCATAAGTTCATGATTTATTGGATGATTGATATAGAATGGAGTAGGTAGAGAATATACCATGATTTTTGGAAATTCCTCATCGTATTTTGCTCCATATTGAAGTTGACATTCATCAATAACTAAATCTATAAATGGTGCTGTTGATCTTGGACCCATGCCAGCTAAAATTCCAACTAAACTTTCACTCATTTAAATTGTCCCCCTTAAAAATATAAATTTATTCAATCATAGAAATACTAAGACTGATGACTTAAAATATGATTTTAGTTATAGTAGTAAATATTACTATTTTATCATAATCTAAAACAAATTTATTATTATTTATTTTAGATATTTATATCAAGGGTGAAATTAAGAAAGACTTTAAAAAATCTAATTCATAAACTATAAATTTTTCACTATTAAAGCTTAGAATTAATAGTAAAGGAATATATTTTGATACCTAGTATGTTTTTATAGTATTATTATTTTAGCTTAAAGGCTTATATAATTAAGCAATAAGTTTAAAATAACAGTTAAGAAAAAAATCTTAAGGAGTGAAGGGGTTTGCTTAGGGAAGAAGTTATAATAAATCATGAAAAAGGACTACATGCAAGAGTAGTAGCTATGGTAGTTTTAAAAGCTAATGAAATTAATAAAAAGTATAATTGTAATCTTTATATACAATATAAGGATAGAAAAAGTATACCAGCCACTAGCCTTATGCCTCTAGTTCTTCTTAAGGTTAAACAAGGAGAAACTGTTGGTATAGAGGTAGAGGGAAAAGATAATAAAGAAGCTTTAATGGAAATGGCTAACTTTTTAAAAGGAGATTTTCATATAAAGGAAAGCGACCAGGGAAAAGTAGATAATATAATAGAAGATAACAATATAACATGGGAACAGGTTTTTAAAAGTACTGCTAATGGAATAGTAGCTGTAGATGAACAGGGAAGTATAATGTTAAGTAACCCTTCAGCGGATAATATATTAAATATGGTTTATGAAGATATAGTAGGGAAGAACATAGATGACATATTACCGAGTCTACCTTTAATTGATGTTTTAAGGGATAGAAAGCCTAGAATAGGAATTAAAAAGACCTTAGAGGATAAGATGTTACTTATAAATACTACTCCCATAATTATAGGAAAAGATTTTAAGGGAGCAGTGGCTGTATTTGAAGATATATCTAATCTAGAAAGGATAAAATCTGAACTTTATGAAGTAAAAGAACTTAAAGAAAGACTCCAAAGAATAGTAGAAAATGTTCATGATGGAATATGTCTTGTAAACAAAGAGGGAGTTATAACTTATGTAAACCCGGCCTATATAGATCTATTAAAGGATAAAGAAGAGAATCTTTTAGGAAAGAATATATTTGAAATATCTCCAAAGGGTATAAGATGTGAAGTTTTAGAAACAGGAAAATCTATAATAGGAAAGGTTATTAAAAAGAATGGAGGAATAAATGTAGTAGCAAATGTTACTCCTATAATTTTAGATGATAAAATCACAGGAGTTCTCTCTGTAATTAAGGATTTATCAGAGGTTCAAATACTTACTGAAATGGTAAATGAGATATCAGCTAAGGCAGAGTATTTAGAAGGGGAGCTTTATAGAAGAGAAGAGCCTGGGGAAGCCTTCTCAAAGTTCATTGGAAGAAGTGGTAAAACTTTAGATGCCTTAGCTATGGCTAAAAAAGCTGCTAAAACTAATGCCACAGTACTTATAAGGGGAGAAAGTGGTACAGGAAAGGAGCTTATAGCTGAAGGGATACATACTTCTTCATCTAATAATAGGGGTCCCTTCGTAAGAGTTAATTGCGCAGCTATACCAGAAAATTTGCTTGAAAGTGAATTGTTTGGCCATGAGAAAGGTTCTTTTACAGGAGCCTATAAAAGAAAGCTTGGAAAGTTTGAGTTAGCTCATAACGGAACTATATTCTTAGACGAAATAGGTGAAATGGAAAAGAATATGCAAGCTAAGATACTAAGGGTTATCCAAGAGAAAGAGATCCAAAGGGTTGGTGGAGATGAAACCATAAAAATAAATGTAAGAATAATAACAGCAACCCATAGAAATCTTGAGGATATGGTGAAAAATGGAGATTTTAGAGAAGATTTATATTATAGATTAAATGTTATTCCTATCTATATACCACCATTAAGGGAGAGAAAGCAAGATCTAGCCTTTTTAATAGGTTATTTTCTTGAGAAACTTGCAATGGAAACTGGGAAAAATATAATAGGGGTAACTAATGAGGCTATGGAGGGATTTTTGAACTATAAGTGGCCAGGGAATGTTAGGGAGCTTCAGAATCTTTTAGAGAGAATAATTACTCTTACGGAAAAAGATTATATAGATTTAAAGGATCTACCATTGTATATGAAATCAGATGAAGGAAATGAAACTAGTAAGCAGATTTTAGGAAAACAAATGTTAAAAAATAAAAATCTTATGGAGATAATAGAGGATGAAGAAGAGATTCTTTCTCTTAAAGATTATGAAAAAATCATTATAGAAAAGGCTCTAAAAAAATATGGTAGTTTTAATGCAGCAGGTAAAGCTTTAGGTATTACCCATAAAACTGTAGCTTCTAAGGCAAGACAATATGGTATAGAAAAAATAGTATCCTGGGAGAATGTATCAAGGTAATAAATATCAAGTTGATACTTATTACCAAGAGGAAAACAGTAAAATCTTATAATAGATTTTACTGTTTTCTTTATTTTATATAAGCTTATTCCTTAGAAATACAGGATTTAAGAAAATGTTTTCAGAGAAATTAAAAAGTTGGCACAGAATATGCTTTATATATAGACAAGAAAAACAAAAGGGGAGATTAACATGAGTACATTCTTAGCAGAACTTTTAGGAACAATGCTTTTAGTATTCTTAGGAAATGGGGTAGTAGCTAATGTGGTGCTGAAAAAATCTAAGGCAGAGGGATCAGGATGGCTTACCATATCATGGGGATGGGCCCTTGCAGTAGTTATACCAGTATTTATGTTTGGAGCTATAAGTGGAGCACATTTTAATCCAGCAGTAACTATTGCTCTTGCCACTATAGGGAAGTTTCCATGGAATAGTGTAGCACCATATTTAGCAGCACAGTTTATAGGAGCATTCCTAGGAGGAACTCTAGTGCTATTATTCTTTTATCCACATTATAAGGAAACAGAAGATAAAGGGGCAAAGCTTGCAACCTTTTCTACAGCACCAGCCCTTAGAAATAAACTATGGAACTTTGTAAGTGAAGCTTTAGGAACTTTTGTACTTGTTTTTGGAATTCTTGGCACGGGAACGGCTAAGGTAGCAGAAGGTTTTGGACCTGTTATAGTTGGAGGTATAGTACTTGCTATTGGAATATGTCTTGGAGGAACTACAGGTTATGCTATAAATCCAGCAAGAGATTTAGCACCTAGAATAGCTCATGCAATTCTACCAGTACCTAATAAGGGAGATTCAGATTGGGGATATTCATGGGTACCAGTTATAGGTCCAATAGTAGGGGGAATATTAGGAGCAATATTATTTAGTTTAGTATATTAAAAGTATTTTAGAGAAGTAATTTATTATTAACTACACTAATAATAAACATTATAGGGATTTTAACCGAAAACTTATTTTATACACTACTTAATATTTATAATTTTTATAGGATTAACTTAAGGTATAAATTAAAGCGTAAATTTAAAACATATACTATATGTCTAAAAATAATTTAATAGTAAAACTTATAATATTAAAAAGCACAGGGATAATTAAAAATCAACATTAATAAAAATATAAATATAGGCTAAAAACTATATTATAAAATATTGAATAAGGATTTAAATTTAGGAGGGAATTTTATGAAAAAGCTAATAAACAACCCAAATGAGGTTTTACAAGATATGATAAAAGGAATCACTTATGCTCACGGTGAGTATTTAAGAAAACTTGAAGGTTTTGATGTTCTTGTTAGAAAAAATTCACCAATTAAAGGAAAAGTAGCCTTAGTTAGTGGCGGAGGAAGTGGTCATGAACCAGCTCATGGAGGTTATGTAGGTCATGGAATGCTTGATGCAGCTGTGTGTGGAGCAGTGTTTACATCTCCAACTCCAGATCAGGTCTTTGAAGCTATAAAGGCAGTGGATGGAGGAGAAGGAGTACTACTTGTTATTAAAAACTATAGTGGAGACATAATGAATTTTGAAATGGCAAAAGACATGGCTGATATGGAAGGCATAAAAGTGGAAACTGTAGTGGTTAATGATGATGTAGCAGTTGAGGATAGCCTTTACACAGCAGGAAGGCGTGGAATAGCTGGAACTGTGTTTGTTCATAAGATAGCTGGAGCTAAGGCAGAAACTGGTGCATCCCTTGAAGAAGTTAAGAGAGTTGCAGATAAGGTAGTTGAAAATGTGAGAAGTATGGGAATGGCATTAACTTCATGTATAGTACCAGCAGCAGGGAAGGCAAACTTTACTTTAGGTGAAGATGAAGTAGAAATAGGAATGGGTATCCATGGAGAGCCAGGAACTCATAGAGAGAAAATATCAACGGCTGATAATATAGCACAGCAACTTGTAGATAGAATATTAGAGGACATTAACATTGAAAAAGATGAAAAAGTAGCAGTTATGATAAATGGATTAAGTGGTACCCCTCTTATGGAGCTTTATATAATAAATAAAAAAGTTCAAGAAATACTAGAAGAGAGAGGAATAAAAGCATATAAGACCTTTGTTGGAGAGTTTATGACTTCTCTTGAAATGGCAGGATGCTCAGTAACTTTATTAAAACTTGATGATGAGCTTAAAGAATTATTAGATGAAAAGGCAGATACACCAGGATTTAAGGTTTTTAAGTAATAATAATATATAGAACGAATCTTCTTTTAGATGGTGTTTTTTCAACCATCTAAAGGTTAGATGAGTTAATCTAGGGGCGTAGCAGCTGTTATCCCCCACCTTTTAAGAGTATGGGGGTGTTACAGCTCCTAGCCATCAGATAAATAAGTTTTACGCAGGTATTTGGAGGGATAACAATGATAAATGGAAAAAAGGTTATAGAAATAATAAATAAAATATATGAGAAGATAGAGAAAAATAAGGCTTACTTAACAGAGCTAGATGCAACTATCGGAGATGGGGATCATGGCCTTAATATGAGTAAGGGATTCTCAGCAGTAGTTTTAAAATTAAAAGATGAAAGCACAGAAAATTTAGGTGATATATTTAAGAAGGCTGGTATGGCTCTAGTTTCCAATGTAGGAGGAGCTTCAGGTCCTTTGTATGGAACAGCTTTTATGAAGGGTGCAATGGCCGTAAATGGAAAAAGTGAAATGGATATTAATGATTTTTTAGGACTATTAAAAGCAGCATTAGATGGAATTAAGCAAAGGGGTAAGGGAGTAGAAGGAGAAAAGACTATGATAGATTCCTTATCTCCAGCTATTGAAGAACTTGAAAAAGCTATAAATGAAGGACTATCCCCTAAAGAAGCTTTAGAGAAAGCAAAGGATGGAGCATTAAAAGGGGTTGAATATACAAAAACTATAGTAGCTAAAAAAGGTAGAGCAAGTTATCTTGGGGAAAGAAGTATAGGACACCAAGATGCAGGAGCAACATCATGCTATTATATATTAGAAACGGTTTGGGAAGAAATATAGGAAGTAAAGAGAGGATGAAAATAATATGGTAGGATTAGTAATAGTTTCACATAGCAGTAAGATAGCAGAGGGCGTTGTAGAAATGGCAAAACAAATGGCAGAGGGAGCAGCGATTATAGCAGCAGGAGGAACTCAAGATGGTAGAATAGGTACTGATGCAGAGAGAATCTGTGAAGCTATGAAAGAGGTTTATTCCGATGATGGAGTATTAATATTATTTGACCTAGGAAGTGCTTATATGAATGCAGAAATGGCAAAAGACTTTTTAGAGGCTGAATATGATGGAGAAAAGATAGAATTAGTTGATTGTGCTTTAGTAGAGGGAGCTATAACTGCAGCAGTAGAGAGCTTTATGGGAAGCTCAAGAGAGCATATAAAGGATGTATTAAAAGATTTAACTCTTAATAAGATGCCATAAAAAAATACAAATATATACCCAAATATATGTAAATTCATACTATATAAGTAGTTAATATTTAAAAGATAAAAGCACCGTGGATATATTGAAATTCAATAAGTCTACGATGTTTTTATTTTTAGATATAATTTAAAATTCTATATTAAAAGATTTAAGTTTTAGGAGCATTTATAAAGAAATAATCGTATATATATTATAAGGATAATTAATGGTAATATTTATTGTTTTATGAATATAAATAATATTAAGTTAAAAGAAATAGGGATAATTGAAAATAAATTATCTTTATGATATCATCATACTATGACTTAAAAAAATAGAGGAGGAATTTATATATGGAATCAGACCCACTTCCGGGGAGCAATTTTACAGGGCAACTAGTATTAATTGCTATTCTAACACTAATAAATGCTTTTTTCGCTTCAGCAGAAATGGCACTAGTGTCACTAAATAAAAATAAAATGAAAATTCTTGCTGAGGGTGGAAACAGAAAAGCACAATTGTTATTAAAATTATTAGAAGAACCAAGTAGATTTCTGGCTACAATACAGGTTGGAATTACTTTAGCTGGATTTCTCTCTAGTGCATCGGCAGCTACAGGTATATCCAAGGATTTAGAAATATATCTAAATGGATTTAATATACCCTATAGTGGAGATATATATTTAGCTTTAATTACAATTGTATTATCT
>NZ_JBFNEO010000158.1:0-6795 GCF_040797585.1 Clostridium sp. | reverse complement strand
AAATCTATTTAGGGTATTTATAATATCTTCATTAAAATTTTTCTCAATATAAGGAATAAGTTCAAGTCTTACCTTATTTCGAGAATATATAGTCTCTAAATTAGTCTTATCTATCCTAGGTAAAAGCTTATTATCCTCACAATAGGCTTCTATCTCATGTCTATTTAAAGATAGTATAGGTCTTATATAAATATTATCTCTAACAGGTCTTATTCCTATAAGTCCTTCTATTCCTGTTCCCCTCATAAGTCTCATAAGAACAGTTTCAGCTTGATCATTTAAATTGTGGGCTACTGCTATCTTATTAATATTAAACTCTTCTTTTAAGTCATTAAAGAATTCATACCTAGCTTCTCGCCCTGCCATCTCACTTGATAAAGCTCTCTCCTTAGCATACCTATTTATATCTACTCTTTTTACATAGCATTGGATGTTTAAACTTTTACAAAATTCTCTTACGTACTCTTCATCTTTATTAGCATCCTCTCCTCTTAAGCAATGATTTAAATGGGCTGCCAGTATTTCTATACCTAGTTCATCTTTAAGTTCATTTAATATATGTATTAAACAAATAGAATCTGGTCCTCCTGATAAAGCTACTAGAACCTTATCATTCTTAGATATCATATTATTTTCTTTAACAAAATCTCTAACCTTTACTATCATTTACCCACTTCCTAGTAACATAATAATAAGCTTATTATACCACAGTTTTTTAAATATGAAGTATTAAGTTTATTATTAAATAAAAGCACTCCAAAAGGAGTGCTTTAATATAAGTCATAAACCTTAGAAACAATAATTGTCATATCATCTTTGGCTTTACCTCCACTTAACTCCTTAACTCTATTTATTATGTCATTGGCTAACTCTTTTGGGTTGCTACAAGTAGTTTCATTGAGATATGAAAGTATCCATTCCCCCTCTACGGAATCCATGATTCCGTCACTTATTGTTATTATCATATCTCCGTTTACAACTCTCCTTTCTATAATATCAACATCTACCTTATCTAAAACTCCGATAGGTAAGGTTTTAGAGCTTATTGCATCCACGCCACTTTCTGACTTTATAAAACTTGCTACTGCCCCTACTTTCATAAAGGTTACATCTCCACTATATATATCTATACTATTCAAATCTAAGGTAGAAAACTTATCCTCCTCTGAACATCTTATGCTCATAACTGAATTAACAGTATTTATAGCAGTCTCCTTACTAAAACCCCCCTCAGTAAATTTTTCTATAAGCTCTACAGCTGCTTTACTTTCCCTATGAGCTTCTGGTCCTGAACCCATACCATCACTTAATACTGTCATATAAGTCCCATCTTTTAATTTTCCGTAGCTATAACTATCTCCATTAAACTTTTCTCCATCTTTACTCTCTCTAGCCACATAAGAAGATACATGGAACTTTGGAGTCTCTTCAAACCAAATAGTACACTTTTTAGTATTACTATCTACTATGCATCCTTCGTCCCCAACACACATTAATCTTCCAGAGACCTCATTTATTAAAGGTAATACCTGCTTTATACATTTTTCCTTACCACCGCAAGCTTCCTTAGTTAGTTTCACATGAAGCCTTGAATTTCTATCTTCATAACATAATACATCGCTGACCTTTAATGATTTCTTATTTAAAACCCTCCTTAAAGTTTTTTCAAACTCTATATTAAAAGAAACCTCCTTATTAAAATCTTCTACTATTTCTTCTATTGTATTTGCCATATTTTTTACTTGGCCTGATAGAATTTCTCTGCCTTCACTCAACCTCTTTCTCCACATCTCACTTATAATATAATTGTTTACGATCTCCTCTGTGAAACTAATAAGAGTTGTCCTTTTTACACACTTTTCTTGGAGTTGTTTTGGAATCTTATAAGTATTTTCCTGATAATTTTGTATAAGCTCTCCGAAACCTATGTAGGTATGATGAAATTCTCTCTTCCAACATATATTTTTCATATCACACCTTCCACAAACTTTTTCTGCTAAGTTTTCTATTAAGGCACTACTCTTTTGTTTCATCACTAATTTATCATTATCTACTAAATCATTAAGTATAGTAGATGTGGAATTTAATATAGAAGAAAATCCCTTTAATTTATCTTCAAAAACCTCCTTTATTTTTTCTATATAGTCTTGCCCTATAATTTCCTGTTTTCTTTCCCAATCCAGCTCTACAATCCATTTGTCATATATTCTTGAAGGTATCAAAAGAAAAATTCCTGACGTTATAACCCCCTCTATTATTTTTATATCTTCTGATATACCTGAATAAAGTTTTAATATGCAAAATATAACTAAATAAGCTAAGGCAGTAAGCCATTTTCCCGTTTCCTTAAACACTCCAACTATTAATCCACAAACTCCATATATACTTATGAAATTAATCATATTATTAGAGGATACCCCAACTATTATCCCCATAGCTACTCCTGTAGCTGCTCCTACAGCACTTCCATTTATATATGAAATTATCATTATAAAAGATAAAGCTAATAAGTTCCTAAAACTTACATTTAATATATCCATTCCCCAGGTTCCTGAAATAATTAAAGATACCACTATAGCCATGCTTATTATCTCTTCATTTTTAAATAAATGCTTAGTTTTTAATTCTTCACTGCATATTATAGCGTAGTCCATAATAAAATATATTGGGAAGATAATGGCCAAATGAAAGATTGAGGTTAAAAAAACCACTGCTAGAGTATAGCTATTCACTAAATATCTATATAAAATCATGGCTCCTAACATAAAGAGTAATGATATAACTATCTTTTGCATTACCTTTAATGACTTAATTCCATAATTAATAGATGTTATGGCTGTAATCATTATAAGATATAATGGTAACTCTTCTATGGTATTAAATAGAGTCATATATCCTATAAAACTTCCAACCCCTACTGCCAGTGGTAACCTATCCTTTTTATGCTTAATCATAGTCAATGCTAATGCTATTCCAAAGGGTGCTGTATTATTTATCATAGTAACCCTGCTTATAAAAATAGCACTTATAAAATATACTATGAACTTTAGATTTATGTTACTTTTTACAACTTCCTTCTCCCTAATGTGTTTATTAATCCTTTCGTAACTGCTTACCTGTGCTCCTATTTGCATCCATTTCCCTCCTACCATTTTTTGTAACTTAGTATCACTAATTATAACAAAGGCTTTTGGAAATTATTGTCATAAACTCTGAGAAGCACAAAAAACCATATTACATAAATACAGAAATATAGAAAAAAGAAAACACATAAGTTAATTTATTTTCAATGTTATATAGTAATGGTATATGGTGAATTTTATTACTTATCCACAATATATATGTATGAAGAAGTATTTAAACACATATATTGTGGATAATAATTTTATTTATATATTTTTTCTTTTGTCGTCATTATCAAAAAGAAGGATTAATTTGTGGATAACTTTCTAGAATACATTATCACTTTACTTAAAACCCGTTTTTTTTAAATTACCTCATTTATTATCTTATATTTTCTCCTTTAAAATATAAAAATAGCATAATTCCTAAAATAAAGTTAAACTTAGACTAAGATACGTGATGATAACCCCCATAATATTAAAATTTATACTTGTCTTAATCTATGAAATATAAATGGCATTATGGAACTTTAAAAATATAAGCTCCATAATGCCATTAACCATCTTATATACGGTATTTCTATTATATATAAATATACTATAATTTCTCTTATACATTCATACTTATATATTGTACTCTTTATAAAACCTTAGATAAAAAGTCCTTAGTTCTACCATGTCTAGGATTTTCAAAAATCTCTTTAGGACTTCCCTGCTCTATGATATTTCCTCCATCCATAAACAATATTCTATCTCCAACCTCTCTTGCAAATCCCATCTCATGAGTTACAACCACCATAGTCATACCTTCTTTTGCTAAGTCCTTCATTACATTTAGAACTTCTCCTACCATCTCTGGATCCAGTGCGGAAGTAGGTTCATCAAAAAGCATTACTTCTGGTTCCATTGCTAAGGCTCTAGCTATAGCAATTCTTTGTTTTTGCCCTCCTGATAGAGACCCTGGATATGAAGTAGCTTTATCTTTAAGTCCAACCTTGTCTAAAAGTCTATAAGCTATAGTTGTAGCTTCTTCTTTACTAATATTTTTAACCATCATAGGAGCTAAAATTATATTATCAAGTACACTTTTATGAGGAAACAGATTAAACCCTTGAAAAACCATCCCCATCTTAGCTCTAATATTGTCTATAGATAATTTTCCACTTGTAATATCTTGTCCATCAAAAACTATGCTTCCTTTAGATGGATTTTCCAGTAAGTTTAAACATCTCAAAAATGTAGATTTCCCTGAACCTGAGGGACCTATAACAACAACTACTTCTCCCTTTTTTATATGTTCATCCACATCTTTTAAAACTTCATTACTTCCAAAATTTTTACTTAATTTATTAATACGAATCACTTACCTTCATCCTCCTTTCAAAATAAGCTACTAGTTTTGATAAACTAAATGTTAGAACAAAGTATATTACTGCTGCTACTATTAAAGGCTCAAAAGGCTTGAAAGTAATACTTCTTACAATATCAGCATTATACATAAGTTCCTTAATACCTATAACAGATACTATAGAAGACTCTTTTATAATAGTTATAAACTCATTACCTAAAGCTGGTAAAATATTTCTTATTCCCTGAGGAATTATTATATACTTCATTGCCATAATCTTGCTCATTCCTAAACTTCTAGCTGCCTCCATTTGCCCTTTATCTACAGCCTCAATACCTGCCCTTATTATTTCTGCAACATAAGCTGCTGAATTTAAAGACAAGGTTATTATTGCTGAAATTAGGTCAGGAGAACTTGATCCAAGAAAAGAAAGATTATCAAAATTTATTCCAATAGCGGGAAGTCCATAATATATTATAAGTAATTGCACTAATACAGGAGTTCCTCTAATAAATTCTATATAAGCAGTGGCTATAGTTCTTATGACTTTATTATTACAAAGTTTCATTAAGCATAATGCAAGTCCAAATATTATTCCTAATAATATTGTAAAAAAAGCTAATATAATTGTATAATTTATACCCTCTAAATAATAAGGATAATACTCTTTAATAAATCCAAAATCCATATATAATTCTCCTTATTTCTTACTCAATTAA
The DNA here is from genome assembly GCF_040797585.1 of Clostridium sp. Classification (GTDB taxonomy): domain Bacteria; phylum Bacillota; class Clostridia; order Clostridiales; family Clostridiaceae; genus Clostridium_Z. The sequence goes on along the minus strand of NZ_JBFNEO010000158.1, from coordinate 1,606 downwards.
CTTATTTGCCTCTACTACAAATTCATCAATCTTTCCTTCTTTGATTAATCTATCTAAAGTCTTATTTATAGCTTCCTTAAGTTCTTCATTTCCCTTAGCAACTGCTACTGCTGATCCTTGCTCTTCCTTATTAATATCAAAAGTAATATCAGTTATACTTAAATCTTGGTTTTTATCAGTATAGGCTTTTGCAACTGGCGTCTCTACTACTATTGCATCAACCTTATTATTCTGAAGATCTAACATAAGTTCTGTTACCTTTCCAAGTCTTTTAAGTTCTGCTCCCTGAAGCTGCTCTTCTGCGAGTTTCTCTTGTATAGATCCTTTTTGAACTCCTACTTTAAGCCCATTGAAGGAAGATTTATCCTTAAATTTATCTTTCTTATCTGTTTTAACAATAATTGATTGGTCTGCAGTGTAGTATATATTTGAAAAATCTACACTTTCACTTCTCTCTGGTGTAGGATTCATCCCTGCTAGTACCATATCTACTTTATTTGTAGTAAGAGCTGGCAATAATCCATCAAATTTCATTTCATTTATTTCAAGCTCTGCACCTAAATCCTTTGCTATTTCCTTTGCTATTTCAATATCAAAACCTACTACAGTATCTTTTCCATCTATTATTTTATGAAACTCATAAGGTGGATAATCTGCTGAAGTACCAAGAACTATTTTTTTCTTACTATCATCCTTTGGAGCCTCTTCTTTCTTACCACATGCCATCATAGATGCTCCTAGAATTGTTATTAAACCCAAACATATTACTTTCTTTAAAAATTTTTTATTCATTCTAAATATCCTCCTTGTATAACTCTTTTTCAACTTATGCATAATTATACATCATATAAGTATAATTATGCAATACATTTTTAAAAATTTTTATTTATTTTTCTATCTTCTATCCAAGACCTTTCTGTAAAACGTTTTCACAACCTCTGTATTGTTACATCAAAACTTCTTATATACTTTTATGCATATATTATGCATAAATAAAATATATTCTATAGTTATATGATTTTTGATTCAAAACTTATATTATGAACTGCTTAAAGTCTAAAATTTAAAAGGATTTAAGTACATGTATAATTTAAAATTTAGGCTAAAAACCTTATACTTTCTATTTTAAATAATTACATTAAAGATTTTATATCTTTTACTTTTTATAAATCAGATGTCTATAAGCTTTATAGTTAAATTATCTTATTAAAAACAGAAGAGCTCCTTGCCATGCTTAAGCTGCCCATTGGAATTATTGTCTTTTAATAGGTAATTTTTACTTATTAGAAATTTACATATCAACTTTGATTGTTTTAATGTTTAACTATTACAACTGATTAAACTAATTATTATAAAAAAATTTTCTTATAAATTCTATGTACTTAAAAATTACTTTTTAATTTCATATGAAACTAAGTCTAATTGATAAAATTTTAAGAGGAAAGTATTTAATAGAATTTAATATACGGATTAGATTTATATGATAAGACTTTCTCATGGTAAGTATTTTTTTATAACAAAAAGAGTTCATGATAATTATCATGAACTCTTCTGGTAGCGGAAACAGGACTTGAACCTGCGACCCTTCGGGTATGAACCGAATGCT
>NZ_JBFNEO010000157.1:0-6873 GCF_040797585.1 Clostridium sp. | reverse complement strand
CTCATATACAGTTCTACTCTTTAAACTTGCATGATTATGAGAGTAAAATAATATTACTTCTGGATATTTTGACAAAGTATCTATTATCTCTTTTTTCTTATAGGTATCTACCCATGGATGAGCATTCCAAAATAGATTTTGATGAAGAAATACAAATATAGGTCTTCCTGGTTTGTAATCTTCTGCTAACTTCTCCTTTAACCATGCCTTTTGTGTATCTGATATGTAAGCATTTAAAGATCCCATTTCCTTAGTATTACTGGATTCAGATCCTAAGGAAATAAAATTATATCCTTCTATCCATCTACTATGATAGGGTTTAGTTTCACCTGAAAAATTATAATATCTTTTTAAAAACTCATCTACATGAGAAGGTGAATTATGCTTTATTGTATAATCAAAAAATTCATGATTTCCAATATTTTTTATAACATGTTTAGGTAGTATTTTTTTATTCTTTTCTAAAGTTTTATTTACATCATTATATTGCTCCTCTAAACCCTGTCCTACTACATCTCCATTTAAAAATAAAGCATCCATATTAGGATCAATGTTATGTAAATCTTTAATTACTCTATCTAATTTCTCTGTTTCAGCATGGACATCTCCCAATACAGAAAAGGATAATATATTTTCCTCTTGTTCTTCTTCTTTCTTCTCTGAAGATTCTTCAGTTTTTGGTGAAGACATCTCTAAGGCTTTATCTTCTATAGTAGGATTTAATTATTTAAAACCTACTACACCTAGTATCAAAATAAGTAAAACAATAAGTATCTTCTTCATTAGTTCCTCCTTTAAGCTTTATCTGATGGCTACCAACTGTAACTAATAATTGCTAAGCCCCTAGATTAACTCATCTAACCTTCAAACGCTGAGAGAACACCATCTGAAGGAAGATTCCTTCTATATTATTACTATATAGTATATAACTCTAGAATTTCAATACTTTAAATCTTGTGAAACCATAAAATTCATAAATTATTGCTATGTTACTTTGCCTTTAGCTATAGGGTTCCTAGTCCGGTTCTTAACTTACACCTCCCTCAAAAGTCTGATTTATAAGTGAATAAACCACAGATATAAGTTAACTTTTAAGATATGAACCCTATAGAAATAGAAAACACTTATTTAAATAATTGTTATAGTTAGGTTATCTAATTAAAATTTAACTAACACAGCAAGTTAAATTATAAGCTGATTATCCAGTAATTCCATAATATTATTATCTAAATTCTTTACGGTAACGACTTCTCCAAAACTATTGCTATATATATTAATCTTATAGTTACAAATTCCCCTCACTCTTTGGAGTGGCCCCTCCGCCTTGCTTATAGATTGCACACTATTTTGAGTTATAATTGTTGTTTTCTTGGTTATACTTCCCTCACTGATTATAATAACATTACTATCTACACCAATAGATGTGTTTCTATAATTAGCGTATCCACGTATTATTGAAATTAGTATAACCATAAAACCTATAGAAATCCTTAAAGTAAGATCAACTCTTACTAAAAGATTCATAAATATTGTAACTATTGCTAAGGTTACTAAAAATCTCTTCACAATAAACCTTGCAATAACCCTTCTTTTAGGTTTGAAAACCTCTCCTTTATACTCCATATGGGGAATTAACTCCCTAATGATTTTATTCTTTATACTTTCATTAGCTACTGGATACAAAAGAGCTATCTCACCTGTTTCATCCCCATAACCTATTGTAATAACTTCAATACTATATAAATTAAATATTTGCTGAAATAAGCTTTGTTTCAGTCTAATACCATGAAGTTTATCCAAGGGTATAGAATACTCCTTTTGGTTAATTAATCCATAGGATATATTAAGTCTATTCCCCTTCTTTATTACCTTAAATTCACTAAATCTAATATTATCAAATATCACTGATATTATAATAGTTATTAAGTAGAAAAATAACACTAGGCCTATAACTTGTACCACAATAATTCCAATGGATTTATTAGATATATTTTCAATATTAATAAAGCTTAAAACCTTATCTAATAAAGATATATTTATAATTCTCTCTATGTTTTCTAAAAATTCGGTTATAATAAAAAATACACTTAGACTCCAAATCAGTTTATTTTTAGTCAGAGAATACATAAGGATATCTTTAAAGGATGCCTCTATTTTATTATCTTCTATATCCTTATTTAAAACCTGATGAACATCCTCTTTATCTATACTTTCATCTTTATTTATATTATCCTCATACTTTCTGCCTTCTAATATTATTTCTTTAAGTGCCATTGCCATATGATGACTTAACTTTATCTTAAATTCACTGCCATTTATACTAGCAATTCCAGTATCTATTTTAACTGTACATATATTAAACATTCTATCAATTACAGTCTTCTGAATATCAACTGTACTAATTTTATTAAATGGTATTTCTCTTTTCTCTTTTGAAAGTATACCACTTATATAAACCAAGGTATTATCCTCTAAATAAAAATATATGCTACACCAACTTATTAAAGGTATTATTATAAGGAATAATACTCCTACCACCCCAAATATATATCCCCACTTAGCAGCTCCTATAAATATAAATATTAACCATGCTTTTAGTCCCTTAACTATCTCTTCAATAATATATAGAAAGTGATTTCTACTTTTCTCCTTCAGCATTTAAATTCACCTTCTCTTTAACCTTATCCTTTAAATAATGGCTTATTTCCTCTGCCTTTTCTCTATCTATATTAGGAATTTTATGAACTCCCCCAGCAGTATGTATTTTAATATTTGCAAGGTTTAAAAATCTATTTATGGGACCTTCATTAATTTTTATATGTTGTATTCTAACAATTGGAATTATAGTTCTCTCCCTAAAAAATATTCCTTCACTAAATTCTACTTTATCCTTGGTTATTGTATAATACCACTGCTTATACTCAATAGCTGGGTAAATAATAGTGTTTAATATCATTATTCCTATAATAACTACAATAGTAATATTAATATAAGGATTAATATTATCCTCTAGAACTTTATTTAAAAATAGAATCTTTCCTCCTATAAGTATAGTACTTATGATTACAGTGGCTATTAATCTAGCAATAAACCAAGATTTTTTTGAATTTACATTTAACTTATTTTGCTCCATAATATCCCTCCTGTATCTATTATATCTACTCTTTTTCTTATGTCATTATAGGAGTATTATATTTAAGATTTTTTTAAGAGTAACCATTACAAAGAGATTATATTTAAGATTCTCTTAAGACTAATACAACTAGGGTGGACTTTGTATTATAGTTTTCTATAGAACAAAGTCCACCCTTAATATATCTCCCACATATTTATTATTTCAAAATAATGTGTCTATGTTTATTTTTAATTAGAAGACATCTTTTAATTGTTAAATTAATCCTCTAATTTAAACTTTAAGGTTACTGGATTATGATCAGAGTATCTAAAGTCTAAATCCCTTCCCTTGGTTTCAATAACCTGAACATTATCTGAAACCATAAATCCATCGATAACTGCTCTAAAGTTGTCTCCATTTTTATACGGCTTGTCTACTGAACGAGCTGTAGGAACATTCTTATCAAACTGCCATGAAAATCCCTTTGGCATAAAAGTATCAGGAATTACCTGTAACCACTCTGGCCACTCCTGAGTTGTTTCAAATATAGTTGGATCAGTTCCTGGTATTTGATGGTTCCAATCTCCTCCAATAATAACATAATTGCCTTTTTCATATTCCTTTGTTAAAAAGTCATTTAAAAATCCTAACTGCTGTTTTCTTATATTTCCACCCTTATCATAGGCTGATAAATGAGCATTTATCATAACAAGCTCTTTATTATTATCTGTATTAAATCTACTTACACTAATACTTCTATCAAGTTCTGCCAATTGAACTGGCCATGGCTCTTTACCTGGCAGATCATATCTTGTACTACTTTCAATATTAAATTTTGACATATTAACAAGTCCTGCAAGAACCTTACCATGAGGATTAGTTAGTGGTACTGGAACCCAAGGAGTCTTATAGTTAATAGCAAAAGATAAAGAGTAATCCTTAAATTCTTCTTTTAAAGCCTCATATTGATCAATCTTATAACTTCTAGATGAATTCCTATCCACCTCTTGCATAAATACAAAATCCGGGTCTTCTTTCTTTATAATATCTAAGGTTCCTTCTAGATTCTCTAAGGTTTTTTCCTTACTTATAGAACGAGACATGGTTCCTCCATCCATAAAGAAATCTACATCTTTGTCCATACCAGCATACCCCATATTATATGTGGTTACTGCCATTGTATCTTTTACACTAACTTTTTTCTCTTTGTTATTATCAATATCTAGACTAATAACTGCCTCTGGTTTATAATCTGTAATTGTCATAAATGCTAAGTATGCCGCTACTACAGTTAAAATTAAAATAATAATTCCTAAGATTATTTTCAAACTAATTTTTATCATATATTCCTCCTAATATTAAAATTTCTTTTCATAAATTCTATATAGTAATCCACACTTCTATTCCTATATAAATTTTATTTAAGATTATGTTATATTCTTAAATAAATACTACCATTAATCTCTATTATATTAAAAGTAAAATTTAGAAATTATTTGATAATATCTCTTGTTTATAGCCTCAAAACATTTATTCCATGTTGAAAAAAGAAAAAAACTTATCTATTTCTTCTCCGTATAAATTATTTTTTAAATATATAAAATTAAATTCTCTTTCAATGGAAAACTCTGATATTTTTATCTCAGATAACTCTCCATTTTCTATCTCTTCCCTGGCTGCATCCTCATACATAAAGCTAATGCCTGTGCCCTTTTTAACCAGCTCTTTTATAACATTAACATTACCTATTTCAATGATATTTTTAAATCCATTAAGGGTGTAATTTTTATTAAATAACCCTCTTTCCAGCACCTCTCTAGTGCCAGACCCCTTTTCTCTAACTATAATAGTTTCATTTTTAAGATCTTTTATAGTTACTTCCTCTCTATTTACAAGAGGATGATTGCAGGGTGCTGTTAATATAAGCCTAACTGTTTTATATAATCTACTTTCATATTCATCCTTATTAAATAATCCTTCAACAAGTGCAAAGGATATATCCCCAGATTTAATCTTAGCTAGTACCTCCTGTGTATTATCAACATACATGGTTACATTATAATCACTAAAAACTTTTATAAATTTATGTAGTATAGGTGCAATAGTAAATTCACCAATGGTTAAGGTGGCAGCAAACTTTAAAGTTTTGCTTTTTTTCTTTACCTCTTTAAGTTTTTTCTCCATAAGCCTTTCATTAGCCTTTAAATATTCAGTATGTTTATAAAAAACCTCGCCCTCTTCTGTAGGTTTAAGCTCTCTATTTGAATAATCAAATAGCTTACATCCGTATTGTCTTTCTAGAGATTTAATATGTTGAGTTACTGCTGGTTGAGTTATGCATAACTCCTCTGCTGCCTTAGTATAACTTTTGTTTTTATATACAGATAAAAAAGAGTCTATTTTTATATCAAACATTGTTTCTCCTTATATATAAATATATATTATGAATGTATAAATATTTATAATTAGATTTTATAAATACTCCATGATAAAATCAAGAAGAATATTATTTAGGAGTTGGTTTTATTGGAAAGTTTTAAAAAATATATTACTGGAATATTATTTACAGTTATATTAGCGGTGGTTTCAATGCTTATAAGTAAGCTCATCCCCTATGGACTAATTAGTGGAAGTGTATTTGCTTTATTAATAGGTATGGCTTTAAACCCTATAATTTCAAAATATCACATATTAGAAGATGGACTAGCATTTACTTCAAAGAAAATATTACGTCTTGGAATCATCCTTATGGGGGCTACCCTTAGTTTTTCTCAAGTCTTCCAAGTAGGTAAATTCTCCTTAATTGTTATGGTGTTTACTTTAATAACAGCCTTTGGAGGTGGATATTTATTAGGTAAAGCTTTTAATATGAATTGGAAACTATCTGGACTCATTTCTGCTGGAACTGGTATATGTGGTGGTTCAGCGGTAGCTGCTATTGCTCCAGTTATTGACGCTGAGGATTCCGATATTGCCTATGCTATCTCTGCCACATTCATATTTGATGTTATTATGGTAATTCTCTTCCCAATAATGGGTAGATACTTTGGAATGACAGATCTTGGATATGGTCTTTGGACTGGTACCGCTGTAAATGATACTTCTTCTGTGGTTGCAGCTGGATATGCATTTTCTGATGCAGCTGGAAATTTCTCTGTTATAGTTAAACTTACTCGTACATTATCAATTATACCAGTTGTATTAATATTTTCTTTTATAAATGAAAGACTTACTAGAAAAGCTAAACTTAATAATAATGGTAATATAAGTACTCACCATGAAAAAATAGACCTAAAAAAGATTTTCCCTTGGTTTATTCTATTTTTCCTTGGTATGGTGTTAATTAAAAGTACTGGAATAATATCTGATAGTATGAGTACTTCAATTTCTAGCATAAGTAAATTTTTAATGGTTATGTCTTTAGGTGCTATAGGTCTTAAAACAAACTTTAGTAAGCTATCAAAATCAGGTTTTGCTCCAATGGTTCATGGATTTATTATCTCTGCTCTAGTAGTTATTGTATCCTTTTTAGTACAACTTTCTATAGGGCAAATATAACTAAATCTTTTGTGCTAGTTAAATCTTAGAATAGTCACAGTTTTTTAAGTAACCGCTCTTTTCGTAAATTTAAAGAATGGATTAGTCTTCATTTTAATGGAGTATCAACTAAGTTTATGGATAACTATTTATTTTGGCATAGATTTCTTGAACTTAATAAATCACTTGATAAAGTAGAACTAAAGAAAACCTTACTTACA
>NZ_JBFNEO010000156.1:0-6905 GCF_040797585.1 Clostridium sp. | reverse complement strand
TACTTATATAATATACTTATATTTAATGATACATACTTATATCAAATTAGCCTTCTCCATTAAAGTTATAATAAAGTTCTACCAAACAGTTTTGTTATGTATATTAAATCTTATCTGAATCACCTATGTTATTAAATTTCTATATTAACATACAGAGTTGTTCTTAAAAGAAGGTTTCTCTAAACTATTTATAAATATTATAAACAGTTTATTTATTCATTATGATTATTTTATTTAATATTCAATACATAAAAAAGACCATTCCATTAAAGAATGATCTTTTCCTAAAATCTTATTTAAATAAGTTTAAAAAGATTCCACCATATTCAAGAATCACTGGTGCGAAAACAAGAGAAACTATAGTCATAAGTTTTATAAGTATATTCATAGATGGTCCTGAAGTATCCTTAAATGGGTCTCCAACAGTATCACCTACTACTGCAGCCTTGTGAGCAAAGCTACCCTTTCCTCCATATACTCCACTTTCTATATACTTTTTAGCGTTATCCCAAGCTCCACCTGCATTTGACATTAAAATAGCTAGAAGTACTCCTGTAACAACAGCTCCTCCTATAAGTCCACCTAAGGCTTCAGGTCCAAATAAAATACCAACAAATAGAGGAACTACAATAGCTATAATCCCTGGAAGTATCATCTCCTTAAGAGCTGCTGTAGTTGATATCTCAACACATCTAGCATAATCAGGCTTTGCCTTCTCTTCCATTATTCCTGGTATTTCTTTAAACTGTCTTCTAACCTCTTCCACCATTTCATTAGCAGCCTTTCCAACAGATTCCATAGTTAAAGCTCCAAATAAGAATGGAAGCATTCCACCTAATAAAACTCCAACTAAGGTAACAGGAGTTAAAAGGTCGATTGATTGAAGCTTTACTGCTTCTGCGTAGGATGCAAAAAGTGCTAACGCTGTTAATGCTGCAGAACCTATAGCAAAACCTTTACCTATAGCTGCTGTTGTATTACCTACAGAGTCAAGCTTGTCTGTTATTTCTCTTACTGAAGAAGGTAAGTGAGCCATCTCTGCTATACCTCCAGCATTATCTGCAATTGGTCCATAAGCATCTACAGCTACAGTAAGTCCAGTTATAGATAGCATACCTACTGCTGCTAAAGATATTCCATATAATCCATTAATACTAACCTCAGCTCCCCCCATAGCATAGAAGGAAACTAATATTCCAACAACTATTAAAACTATTGGAGTTACTGTAGATTTCATTCCAACTGCAAGACCAGATATTATTGTTGTAGCAGGTCCTGTTTGAGCTTGTTCTGAAATCGTTTTAACTGACTTGTAATCTGATGATGTATAAACTTCTGTAACCTTACCTATTAGCATACCAACTACTAATCCTGAGGCTACAGCGAAAAAGGCTTTAAAATCTCCAAACATTGTTTTACTTAAAATTAAAGTTGATATTATAACTATTATGCCTCCAATATATGTTCCACTGTTTAATGCCTTTTGCGGATTGTCTGATTTACTACTTCTTGCAACTAATGCTCCTAAAATAGATGCTATTATTCCAATAGATACTAAAAGCATAGGAAATATTATTGCTTTTTCTCTCATGTTAACAGCCATAGAAGATCCTAAGGTTATAGCTGATATTATAGCTCCTACATAGGATTCAAATAAGTCAGCTCCCATACCAGCAACGTCTCCAACATTATCTCCAACGTTGTCTGCTATAACTGCTGGATTCCTTGGATCATCCTCTGGTATACCTGCTTCTACCTTTCCAACAAGGTCTGCTCCTACGTCTGCTGCCTTAGTGTATATACCTCCACCTACTCTTGCAAATAATGCAATAGACGAAGCACCAAGTCCAAAACCTGTTAGGTAGCTTGTTTCTCCTCCAAAAAGTATATAGAGAATACTTACTCCAAATACTCCAAGACCAACAACACACATTCCCATAACAGCTCCGCCTGAGAAAGCTATTTTCAATGCAGGACTTTGTCCACTTTTAGCAGCTTCTGCTGTTCTTACATTGGCAGATGTTGCTACCTTCATTCCAAAGTATCCTGCAAGTATTGAGAATATTGCGCCAATTATGAATGCAATAGAAGTCTGAATATTAAGGAATACTCCTATTATGACTCCAATAACAACAATAAAAATAGCAAGATACTTATATTCTCTCTTAAGGAATGTCATAGATCCTTCTTCAATGTATCCTGCGATCTCCTTCATCCTCTCATTTCCAGCATTTTGCTTAGAAATCTCCTTTGCTAAGAAGAAAGCAAAGAAAAGTGCTATTATACCGCTTACTGCAGCATAAATGTAAATTTTGTCCATGTTTCTACCCCCTATATATTGCTTTATTTAAAATTATATCTTACCCTCTTAAATTTAAGATATAATATTTAACAATATCTTTAGTGTATTAATGAACTAATCTTATAGTAGTAAAAAAAGCTAACTTAATCACATAGTACTATTAAGGAATCTTAATAGTATTATAAATAAGTCAGCATATTTTTCTTTGACTACCCTGTTATTACACTTAGTGCTATAGTATTTGCTGCAACTAATACTGCTACAACTATTGTCGCTTTAGAAAGTAGTGCTTCTCTTGTTCTTGATTTATTCTTGCTAAAGAAAGTTTCCGTGGTTCCTGTTACAAATCCCTTTAATCCATCTGCCTTACTTGGCTGAAGTAAAACTATAATTATTAGTAATATACATAATACAAATTCTGAAATAACTAAAATATTGTGCACAGCACTACGCCTCCATTCAAACCTAGTTTTAATACATGCACTCATTCTAACATATAATGCTTAATTATACAATATATTTAGAATTTATAACTGGAAGTTTTTATATATTTTTTCAATATTTAAGTTTACATATAAAATACCCTTGCATAATAACAAGGGTATTTTAATATTATTTATTTATGTTATAGAAAGCATTTCCACCTCTGTACTCTGCCATGTCTTCTAACTCTTCTTCGATTCTTAATAATTGATTGTACTTAGCAACTCTTTCTGATCTTGCTGGAGCACCAGTTTTGATTTGTCCTGCATTAACTGCCACAACTAAATCTGCTATAGTTGTATCTTCAGTTTCTCCTGATCTATGAGAAACAACTGCTGTATATCCAGCTCTTTGAGCCTGCTCTATAGCATTTAATGTTTCTGTTAATGTACCTATTTGGTTAAGCTTTATAAGTATAGAGTTAGCAACTTTTCTTTGAATACCCATTGTTAATCTTTCAGTATTTGTAACAAATAGGTCATCTCCAACTAATTGAACCTTCTTACCAAGCTTATCAGTTATCATCTTCCAACCTTCCCAATCTTCTTCTGCCATACCATCTTCAATTGAGATTATTGGATACTTGTTGCATAGGTCTACATAGTAATCAGCCATTTCTTCTGGAGATAGAACCTTACCTTCTCCCTTTAAGTTATATTTACCATCTTCGAATATTTCTGAAGATGCAGGATCAAGAGCTATGAATATATCCTTACCTGGAGTATATCCTGCCTTCTCTATAGCCTCTATTATAACTTGTATTGCCTCTTCATTTGACTTTAAGTTTGGAGCAAATCCACCCTCATCACCTACACCAGTCTCATATCCCTTAGATTTTAATATTCCCTTTAGGGCATGATATACCTCTGCAGACATTCTTAAAGCTTCACTAAATGAAGGAGCTCCTACTGGCATAACCATGAATTCTTGAAGGTCTACATTATTATCAGCATGCTTTCCTCCATTTATTATATTCATCATTGGAACTGGTAAAACCTTAGCATTTACTCCACCTATATATTGATATAGAGGTAATCCTAAGTATTCTGATGCTGCTCTAGCACATGCTAAGGAAACTCCAAGCATAGCGTTAGCACCTAATTTACTCTTGTTCTCTGTTCCATCTAATTCTATCATTGTCTTGTCTATTGATACTTGATCAAATATGTTCACACCTACAAGTTCAGGAGCTATAACTTCATTTACATTCTCTACAGCATTTAAAACTCCCTTACCCATATAGCTTCCCTTATCTCCATCTCTTAATTCTACTGCTTCGAATATACCAGTAGAAGCTCCTGATGGAACTGCTGCTCTTCCTACTGTACCATCTTCCAATGTTACCTCAACCTCTACAGTTGGAAAACATCTTGAGTCTAGAATTTGTCTTGCATATACGTCTACGATTTCAACATAATTTTTCATAAAATATTACCTCCTAAAAACTGCTATATCATTTGAAGTTTAGAATAATAACTTTATTATTATCTTAACCTTAAACATAAATACCTATATTCTTCATGTAGTAATATTTTCTTCAATTTCTCTTATTTTTATTCAATAGAAGATATTACTTTTTACACCTATAATTATATGCTCATTGACACTCATTTTCAAGTGTTAAACAAAATCATTATTAAATAATTATAATTTCTAACAATGTAATTGCTTACATTGTTTACTTATCAATATTATGAAGTAGTATTTGTAAAACTCTACATAATTATATTAAAAGTGCACCTTAGAGTATTGGATATGATTTATTATATAACTAATGCTCTAAGGTGCACTTTAATGTATTTTATAAGTTATTATTTTTAATATAGGTATTTTAAACTTCTTCAAAAGGGAACTTATATTGGTTTAAGTTAAGCTCTTTCTTTAAAGTAATCATATCCTTTTGAAGGGCAGCATTTACCGGAACTCCTTTATCTTTTCTATAAAGCCATGCCTCATGCTCCTTTTCACCTGGAGTGAATATTTTATCATTCCCTGGTGCTTTTTTAGAGTTACGTAAATCTCTGAGAATATCTCCTGTAATCTTCTTAAATTTATCCACTTCTATAAAATGATCTACGTCAATGGCTATAAAGAAGTGTCCTAGTCTATATGGAACCTTGTTACCTTCTTCATCAAAACCAAGAAGGCCTTTAAGGAATGCTCCCCCTTGTAGTGCTGCACTTAATATCTCTACAACAGTTGCATATCCATAGCCCTTATATCCCCCACCATCTTCTCCGATACCTCCTAGTGGAGCTAAGGCTGCTTTACCTTTTACTAAATCCTTAAGAACTTCATGGGTATCAGTTCTAGCATTGCCTTCCTCATCTATAACCCATCCTTCTGGAATGTCTTTACCCATTCTATCATAGACCTCAATTTTACCTCTTTGACTTATGGATGTTGCACAATCTAAGAAGAATGGAAACTCCTCATCACTTGGCATTGCAAAGGTTAATGGATTAGTTCCTAGCATATTTTCCACCCCAAAGGTAGGTGCTATACTAGGTCTTGCATTAGTACCTGTTATACCTATCATATTATTTTCTACAGCCATTAATGGATAATATCCCGCAATACCATAGTGAGTTGAATTTCTTACAACTACCATTCCCATGCCGTAAATTTTCGCTTTTTCTATGGCCATTTCCATTGCTTTTTTACTAATAACATGACCCATTCCATTATGACCATCTATAACTGCTGTAGCCATCTTATCTCTAACTATTTCTATGTTTGTAACTGCCTCTTGTATACCTTCTTTTATTCTATCGTAATATATTGGCTTTAATCTCCCTATTCCATGAGAATCTATTCCTCTCATATCCGCTGCTATTAAAACATCAGCGCAAATTCTAGCATCCTCTTCTTTAACTCCTACTCCTTTAAATACGTCTATCATAAAGCTATGCATTGTTTCAAAGTCTATCCAATGAACCTTTTCCTTCATAAATTACACCTCTTCCATTAAGTTTTCAGAATTTACTTACATTATATTTCTATAAATATTAATAGTCAACTAATAGCTATTGACATATATTAAAGGAAATTAAACCATTTACAAGGATAATGCATAAAATAAAGATTTATCTGATGGCTAGCAACTGTAACACCCCATCCTCTTAAAAGGTGGGGATAACAGTTGCTACGCCCCTAGATTAACTCATCTAACCTTTAGATGGTAGAAATAACACCATCTAAAGGAAGATTTGTTCTATTTTATTAATACTATTTGTAATATGTTTAATTATAATCACTAAAACATATATAAAAAATTAGTGAAACTCATAAAATAGAATTTCACTAATCTTAAAGTACTATACAAATATTTTAAATATACCTCTAACTAATATAGTCCATATGGAGAAGTCATTTCCTCCAAAGGCTCTAAGAAAATCTGGTATGGTTTCAGTAAGTAATCCAATAGATAATCCTGCAAATAAGATTAGAAGTACTCCATTTAATATGCTTGAAATAACAACTCCTCTTATGCCACCTTCTGAGTTTGCGAAAACTGCTGCAGGTCCTATATCAAAGAAACATGCTACCGTTAAAGGTATTAAAGCTACCTTAAATAAGCCCATATAGGAAACTATAACTATTGTTATAACACTGGCTATCATACTTACTATAAATCCTATTAAAACTGCATTAGGGGCATAAGGAAATATAATAGGACAATCTAAAGCTGGTATTGCTCCTTTAATAAACTTATCTGATATTCCTTTAAAGGCTGGTATTATTTCAGACATCATAAGCCTTACTCCTGCAAGTAATATATATAATCCTGCTCCAAAGGTAAATCCTTGTATTATAGAATAAACAAAGAAAGCTCCAAAAACTTCCTTTCCTTCTCCAAATATCATTATTCTTGAACCTTGTCCTACTATAATTCCTACAACTAAGTATACAAAAATCATAACTATGGAAGTTGTTATTGTGGTTTCTCTTAGGAATCCTAAGGATTTTGGAAGTTTTAACTTCTCAGTGGATCTTTCTTTATTTCCAAAGAGCTTTCCAACATAAGCTCCTATTAAGCTAAACCCTAATGTAGTATGCCCTATGGTAAAGGAATCATCTCCTGTAATATTCCTAACAAAAGGCCTTATAAGTGCTGGAG
>NZ_JBFNEO010000155.1:0-6910 GCF_040797585.1 Clostridium sp. | reverse complement strand
TAGTTAATATTGTACCTTTAAAAGAGGCTTTTTACGCGAATATTTTAAGAAATGATAAAGCTACATCTTCTATAAGTAAGATTCCAGTTACTAAAAATGAGTATGTAAGTCTTTATAGTAAATCAAAGAGAAAGGTTAAGGTAACAAAGGAAAGAGATAAAATAAAATATAATATAGAAGTCCAGATGAAAGGTGACATAAAAATAGATTCAGAACATGATAAAATAGATGAACCTAAATTAAATGTTAAAGAAATAGAAGAGCAGTTTAGTAAAGATTTAGAAACAGGGATAAATAAGGTTATTTATAGGTATCAAAAGGAGCACAATATAGATATATTTGATATAGAGAGATTTTCACATGCTAAATTTAATGAAAAAGAATTAGAGAGATTAAACTCATCTTTTAAAGATGCCATTGTAGATGTAAAAGTTAAGGTTAAAATTAACTCCACTGGAAGGCTGTTAAACTAAAATGAAAGAAGTACTATATCCTTATGTTAAATTAAAGGATATAGTACTTCTTTTATTAAAAATCTTTTATATGTTAAAAGTATCTTCTTCTTCTTCTAATTTGCTTTCTTATAAGTAATATTACAACAGTTATAGCTAAAAGAAGGACTACACCTAATACTACTAGTATAGATATTCCCATTACACTAGCTCTAGTAAGGCTACTTGTATCTACATTAGTGTATAGGTCATAAGTTTTAGAAGAATCTCTTTGATTTACTTCTAAGGTTGAAACTTTAGTATCCTCTTTGATTTTCCAAGGATTTATATCCCCTTCTTTAACTTCAAGAGTAGTATTATTTCTATTGATTTCATTATCATAATACTTAATATCTTCATGAGTAACTAAAGGTACTTCTAAAGTTTTTTCAGATCCAAAGAATCTAAAGGATTTATATTTTACTGGAACAGTTTTAACTGGTGTATTTTTTTCATAGGCAGTTATCTTTTCAGCACTGTAGCTATAATCTATTATATCCTTCATGTCTTTAAACATCTGTGTATCATTTTGATCATATACAGATTTTAATACTACCCCAACTAAATGTCTTCCATCTCTTTCATAGATGTTTAGTAAGGACTTACCAGCAGGTTCTGTATACCCAGTTTTTCCACCAATACCACCATCTACTCCTAAATTTTTATTTCGGTTTTCAATTAAACCAATTATGTTACTAGAAGTAGTTATCTTAGCTTCTTTAAGTGCCATAGTCTCACGAACCCAAGGATTATTAAAGGAAGCTTTTCCAAGAAGAGCTAAGTCATAAGCAGTAGTATAATGATTTTCATCATGAAGACCATTAGGAGTTATAAAATGAGAGTTATTCATTCCAAGTTCCTTTGCCTTCTCATTCATCATGTTAGAGAATTCATCAACACTTCCAGCTACTGAATCTGCTATGGCGTAAGCCCAGTCATTAGCGGAAAATAATAAAAGAGCTTTCATTGCATCATCTGCAGACATAGTATCTCCAACTTTAGTTTTACCCATTGCTATATTTATATCAAAGGAGTATTGTGGTTGACTTTTTGCAGAAGATGTAAAAGTTATAGGGTCAGACTTGTCCTTGTTTTCTGCAAGGAGTAATCCAGTTAAAAGTTTTGTTATACTAGCAGGGAATCTTTTGGTGTCAGCATCTTTTGCATATATGACTTCGCCAGTATCAGCATCCATAACTAGTGCTGATTTAGCTACTATATTTGGTTCAGGCTTACTTTCAGCCTTCGCTATACTACCAAAAGGAGCAGTAAAAGTTAGTGCTAGTGCTACTGCGATTGATGATAAAAGTTTCTTTTTACTCAATGTTCACCTCTCCAATTTCTTTAAAAATCTCTTTCTATAGTCTATAATTAATATATCATTAATACACATTGATAACAAGTTTAAATATGAGGCTTAGAGGTGACAACTTATGCATATAGAAAAAATAGAGAAGATTTTTAAAGGAAGAATAGGAAAACCTTTGGGGAAATATAAAAGATATGGAGTTATGATACTTTTATATAATGAAAATGGAGAAGACTATATAATATTTGAAAAAAGAGCTTTAACTCTTAGGAGTCAACCTGGGGATATATGCTTTCCAGGAGGAAGAATAGAAGAGGGAGAAACACCTCTTGATACAGCCATAAGAGAAACTGTAGAGGAGCTTAATGTTAAACTTCAAGATATTAACTATATTGGGGAAATGGATTATTTTATAAGCCCCTATAATACTATTATGTATCCCTTTGTAGCCTCTATAAATTACATGCCGGATAACTTTAGTAAGGATGAGGTTCATACATTATTTAAGGTACCTGTTAAGTATTTTATAGAGAACCCTCCAATTTTATATGAAATGAGGATTGGACCTATTGAACTTAAGGGATTTCCATTTCATCTTATAGAGGGAGGAGAAAATTATAATTTCTCTAAAGGATATTCTCCCCAGTACTTTTATAAATATGATAATTATGTAATATGGGGATTTACAGCTAGAATAATAAAGGAATTTATTGACTTAGTAAAATAATTTTAAATGGTATCAACTTATGATATAGTTCTATCTATCCATATAATATAAATAGATATAATAGAGTAAATTAATATTTAAAACAATTATATGTAAAGGGGAAGGGGAAATTTTATGTTATTTGAGGAATCAAAAATAGGGAATTTGAAGGTGAGAAATAGGTTTGTAAGAAGTGCTACTTGGGAGAATATGGCTACAGAAGAAGGTAGGCTTACAGAGAAACTCATGAAAATGTATGAAGATTTATCAAAGGGAGGGGTTGGATTTATAATAACCGGTTATGCTTATATAACTAAGGAAGAGCAACCATCACCTAAGATGCTTGGTATATATGATGATAGCTTTATTGAAGAGTATAAGCCTCTCGCGGAGGTGATAGAGACTAATGGAGCTAAAGCCATTATGCAAATTGTATATGGAGGATCTCAAACTTCATTTAATTTAGGAAAGAGAGAAATTTTAGGACCTTCGAAAGTTCCAGATAGAATAACTAAGGTTACCCCAAAAGAAATGACAAAGGAAGATATTGATTATATAGTGAAAGCTTTTGGAGAAGCTGCTAGAAGAGTAAAGGAAGCTGGCTTTCATGGAGTGCAAATTCATGGAGCTCATGGTTATTTATTAAGTAAATTTTTAGATCCATATCATAATAGACGTTTAGATGAGTATGGTGGTTCTATAGAGAATAGAGCTAGGATAGTTTTTCAGGTTTATGAAGAAGTAAGGAAACAAGTAGGGGATGATTATCCAATACTTATAAAGATAAACTGTAAAGACTTTGGATATGATGGATTAAAATTTAGTGATACCTTATGGGTATGCAAGGAGCTAGAAAAAAGAGGTATAGATGCCATAGAGCTTAGTGGGGGAGGATATAAGGATAATATAGATCCAAGTGAGGATGGACTTTCAAAGCTGAAAGGAGATGCTTACTTTAGCTCATATGGAGATAAATTATCTAAGGAGATTAACGTTCCTGTTATATTAGTTGGAAATCTTAGAGATTTAGGGGAAATAGAGGAATTGGAAAAAGATACAAATATAAAATTTTTCTCTATGTGTAGACCATTTATAAGAGAAAGTAATATTATTAATAGATGGAAAATAAAATCTAAGGACAGATCAAAATGCTTGAACTGTGATAAATGTAGAAGTGATGAGGGTGTAGTTTGTATATTTAATAGAAAGAAGTAATATATAATCTATAAAATAGATATGTATAATATTGATTAAATATTCAAAAAACAATATAATTTTATTAGAGGACTTTATTTAGGATTATATAGAGTAAGATTAGGTGTAGGTAGAATTTTTACTCACTCTTTTAACTGAGGAATACAGATAGTTTATTTATATCTTCAGGTTTAAGAATATTCAGTGGTAATACTGTAAAATCTTTTAATAAAGTCAAAATTTTAAGGGCTGGAGGGAGTTTATGAAGTTTAAAGAATTTAGCTATGAAAGACCAGATATAATAGGTTTAAAAAAGGATTTTCAAAAGCTTATAAAGAGTTTAAAGGATTCAGAGTCTCTAGATGCTCAAGTGTCTCTAATAAAACATATAAATATTTTAAGAAATGAAATTGATACAGTTTATAGTTTATCCTATATAAGACATAGTATAGATACCAATGATAAAT
The DNA here is from genome assembly GCF_040797585.1 of Clostridium sp. Lineage (GTDB taxonomy): Bacteria > Bacillota > Clostridia > Clostridiales > Clostridiaceae > Clostridium_Z. The sequence continues at coordinate 2,743 of NZ_JBFNEO010000155.1, read as the reverse complement.
TTTATGAAGAGGAACAGAAATATTTTGATCAAGTTATGCCAATATATGAAGGGATAATAAGTGATTATTATAAAGTATTATGTGATTCAAAGTTTAAGGTTGAATTAGAAAAAGAGTTTGGTAAGCAACTTTTTAATATTGCTAAGTGTCATGCTAACACTTTCTCAGAGGAGATAATACAAGACCTTCAAGAAGAAAATAGATTAGTATCAGAATATACTAAAGTTTTAGCTGGAGCTAAAATTGAGTTTCAAGGAAAGGTATTAAACTTAGCAGGTCTTACTCCATTTCAAATGGATAAGGATAGGAAAGTAAGAAAAGAGGCTAGTGAAGCTAAATATTCCTTCTTCGAGGATAAGGAAGAAGTATTAGATGAAATCTTTGATGCTTTGGTTAAAGTTAGAACAAAGATAGCAAAAAAGTTAGGATTTAATAATTTTGTAGATCTTGCTTATGCAAGGCTTCGTAGAATGGATTATGGCCCTTTAATGGTTAAGAATTTTAGAGATCAAGTAAAAAAATATATAGTTCCAGTATGTGATAGTCTTTATGAAAGACAAAGAAAAAGATTAGGACTAGATTCTCTTAAATACTATGATGAAAACTTTAAGTTTTTAAGTGGTAATGCGACTCCAAAGGGAGATCCACAGTGGATTTTAGAAAGAGGACGGGAAATGTACTCTGATCTTTCTAAGGAAACTAAAGAGTTTTTTGATTTTTTAATGGATAAAGAACTTATGGATGTTATAAACAGAGATGGAAAGGCAAGTGGAGGATATTGCACATATATACCTAATTATAAGAGCCCATTTATATTTTCAAACTTTAATGGAACATCAGGTGATATTGATGTACTAACCCACGAAGCAGGACATGCCTTCCAAGTATATTTAAGTAGGGATTATTCAGTTCCAGAATATTATTTTCCAACTTTAGAAGCCTGTGAGATTCATTCTATGAGTATGGAATTTTTTACTTGGCCTTGGATGGAGTTGTTCTTTAAAGAGGATACAGAGAAATATAAGTATTCTCACTTAAGCAAGGCTTTAGAGTTTATTCCTTATGGAGTAGCTGTGGATGAGTTTCAACACTTTGTTTATGAAAATCCAGAGACTCCTAAAGAGGAAAGAAAAAAGGCATTTAGAGATATTGAAAAGAAATATCTTCCTCATAGAGACTATGATAACAATGAGTTCTTAGAGAAAGGAACCTATTGGTATCAACAAAGACATATATTCCAGTCACCTTTTTATTATATAGATTATACTTTGGCTCAAATATGTGCTCTTCAATTTTTTAAGAAATCTTTAAGAGACAGGGAGAGAGCATGGGGAGAGTATTTAGAGTTATGTAAAGAAGGGGGATCTAAGAGCTTCTTAAAGCTTTTAAGAGTATGTCATTTAAATTCACCATTTCAACCAGGAACCATAGAAAAGGTGGTAACTAAAGCTAGATCAATATTAGATGGCATAGATGATAGTAAGTTATAAGAAAATTATATTTTATGCTTAAAAATATATAGTTATAATTTTATCCTATAAAATAAGGCCTATATCTTAAATTACCATGTAAAATAAGATATAGGCTTTTCTTTATGGTTAACCTGAGGATAATATTATTAATAACCTTTTATTAGTAGTTAGCATTTTTATTACATGATTAAATACATCTTATGTAACCAATTTACTAGATGTATTATGAACTATATTTTTAGAGTACATGTTTTATTTTTGAAATAAGAATATTGAATTTAGCTACTTAAATCTTTCTTATTCTTTTTTAAAAAATCTAGCTTGGTTTCACTTATAATTATGGAAGAAAATATGATTATAGATCCTATAAACATTTCAAAGGTAAAGATTTCTTTTAGTATTAGCATAGAAAGAATACTACCAAATACACATTCTGTTGATAGAATTATTGCAGCATGGGTAGAGGAAGTATGCTTTTGAGCTATATTTTGAAGTAAAAAAGCGATTAATGTACTAAATACACCAAGATAAAGGAGAGAAAATGTACCACTTAAGGTAAGATTATTTGGCATAGGTTCTGTAAAGATAGCAACTAAAGAAGATAAAGCAGCAGAAGTTCCAAGTTGAATTATAGTTAAGACAATAGGGTTTGTTTTTGATGCAAAATATCCCACAGACACAATATGTAATGCAAAGAACAATGCACATAAAAGAGTTAACGCATCTCCAAGATTTATTCCAGTTATTGAATCCTGTAATGTAAGTAGAGAGATACCTATAAAGCATAAGAAGGCAGAAAATATAGAATACATATCAGGTCTTTTTTTAGATATTCCCCAATAAAGAAATGGAACTATAACCACATTAATAGCTGTTAAAAAGCCTTGCTTTGAAGCAGTAGTATATTGAAGTCCAACAGTTTGAAATCCAAAAGCTAAGAATAAGAATATACCAACTATGATTCCACTTTTAAGATCTTGTTTATTTATAGTCTTTAAATACTTTCTAAAAACTATAACCATAAGCAAGGTAGAAATTGTAAATCTTATGGTCATCATATAGAAAGGTTTAGCAATATTTAAGGCTTCTTTTGATGCAACAAAGCCTGCTCCCCAAACAATTGCTACTATAATTAGTGAGAGATCTGCATAAAGAGTTTTTTTATTCAAAAGTAAGTCCTCCTTTTAATTTATATTATAGAATCTACAAATAAAATAGGATAATTTCCTATGAGCTATTATGAAAAAATTTATAAATATAAGTAAATTTAT
>NZ_JBFNEO010000154.1:0-6972 GCF_040797585.1 Clostridium sp. | reverse complement strand
GAACAAGTGTTTAAGAAGTATGGGAAAAAAGTAGAAAAAATTTACAATGGATACGAGTTTGATGAAATAAGAAGAAAGAGTAATGAGGAAGAGAAAGAATTTTGTGATATAATATCCATAGGAAGGTTAGATAAAAATAAGAATATATCCTTGTTAATAGATGCAGTTTATAGGTTAAAGGATAAACTTCCAAACGTTAAGGTAAATATACTGGGAGATGGGGAAGAGAGAAAAGAGCTTGAAAGAAAAGTTAAAGAGTTTAATCTAGAAGACAATGTGAAATTTAAGGGATATATAAATAATCCCTATCCCTATATAAAAAATTCTAAAGTATTAAGTGTTACCTCTTATGTTGAAGGATTTCCAACAGTTATAGTAGAGGCTATGAGTTTAGGCTGTACATTTGTGTCTACAGATATTGGAGGGGCAGAAGAACTTAGTGATAATGGCACCTGTGGTATTATTATTAAGCGTGATTCTAAAGAATTGTCAGAAAAACTGTATGAGATTTTAACAGATGATAAAATGAGAGAAAAAATGAAGTTAAGTTCTATAAAAAATGCATCTAAATATTCAATTGATAATCAAATAAGACTTTTAAAAGAGATTATGGACTAAAGAGAAATTAATTATATAAGGTTGGTGGAATAGTGGGGAAGAAAGTTTCGGTTGTAACATGTGCAAGTTATGGTGGCACAGGTTCATCAGCAATTACTGATTTACTTAAAGAATTTGATAATGTGAACTCTCTTGGAGATTTTGAGTTTTCTATATGCCATGAAGTGGATGGAATTTCAGATCTTCAGCATCATTTAGTAGATGATTTTCATAGACTTAAAAATGATGAGGCAATATATAGATTTAAAAAATTATGTGGACATATAGAGAAGGATTATAACAAATATTTTAATAACAAGTTTTCTGAGATTACAGAAGAATATATAGAAAGTCTAATTGATGTGGAATGGCAAGGATATTGGCACCAGCATAATTATAGATATAATAAGTTATTAGCTTATATGATATATACTTTCCCATCGAAAATTCAAAGAAAGTTAAATTCGATTTTCAATAAAAATAGAAAATATGAATTTGTTGCATATACCAAAAAAAGTCCTATGTGTTTAGCTTATCCTAAAGAAGACTTTTTAGATAAGACTAGAAACTATACAGACAAACTTTTAAGTGAGATTGACAATAATTATAAGTATCTTGCATTAGATCAACTGGTATCTCCATTTAATGTAAAAAGATATCTGAACTATTATAGTGATATTAAGGTTATAGTAGTTGATAGAGATCCAAGAGACTTATATATATTAAATAAAGTATATTGGAAGGAAGGATGGATTCCTTCAGAAAATGTAGATACTTATATTAAATGGTTTAAGACTTTAAGAGCTCACTTAAACTACGAGAAGGATGATGAAAGAATTATTAGGATAAACTTTGAGGATTTAATCTATAATTACAACAATACCTTAGAGAAGATAATGAATTTCTTAAATTTAGATTTAAGCAATCATACAAGACCTAAGAAATTTTTAAATCCAGAGATATCTATAAAAAACTGTGGTTTGTTTAAAAATTATAGTGAATTACAAAATGATATTAGGAAGATAGAGAGTGAATTAAAAGAATTTTGTTATTTAAAATAGGAAATAGAGTTTTCTAGAAAGGATTTAAATATGAGAACAGGAAAGGCTATAAAAAATGTAAAGTATAATATTATATTTTATGTGATTCTATCAATGTTAACATTTATTACTAAAAAAGTTTTTATAGATAGACTAGGCGATGATATGAACGGGCTAAATGCTCTTTTTAGTAGTATATTAAGCCTTATGAATTTAGCAGAGCTAGGAATTGGAAGTGCAGTCATGTTTGCACTTTATAAGCCAGTTAATGAGAATAATAAACCACTCATAAATGGAATATTAAATCTATATAAGAAGATGTATTCTATAGCTGGAGTAATAATGTTAACCTGTGGAGTTATCTTCATACCATTCCTTGGAATATTTGTTAAGGGAGATATAGCGCTTGATCTAGTAAGAATATGTTATCTAATATATCTATTAAACACATCATTCAGTTACTTTTTTTCACATAAGTTAACTCTCTTATATGTACATCAACAGGGATATGTAATATCTAAGTATGATGGTATGGCTAAGGTACTTAAGAATATAGTACAGATATTAATTCTATTTTTAACACCATCTTATATATATTTTTTATGTGTTGAAACTATTTTTAACATTCTATATTATTACTTTATAAATAGGACTATAAATAATTGCTTTAAAGATATATTATCAACAAAAGGTGTAGTAGAAGATAAAGTTAAAGAGAGTATATATTCTAATATTAAAGCATTATCATTACATAAGATGGGGAGTTTCGTAGTATTTGGAACGGATTATATGCTCATGGCGTTTTTTACCAACTTAGATAGTGTGGGTAACTATAGTAACTATATGTTTGTAATAACATTTTTTACAACACTTGTTATGAAATTTTTTGATGGAATTATAGCAAGTATAGGAAATCTCATAAGTTCATCTAATGAAGATAAAACTTATAATGTTTTTAATAAAATATTTTTCTTTAATTTTTGGTTAGTATGCTTTGTTACCATATCTATTTATAACACCATAGATCATTTTATATATGTTTTCTTTGGATCTGGAAAATTATTAAATAAGTATGTAATAATTTTTATGATGATAAGCTTTTTTATAACTAATATGAGACCAAGTATAGAAAAGTTTAAGGAAGCAGCAGGTATATATAGACAAGATAGGTTTGCTCCTATATTAGAAGCATTAATAAACCTTGTAGCCTCTTTAATTTTAGGTCATTATTTTGGTATTGCAGGTATAATACTAGGAACTATAATAAGTAGCGTAGCTATAGTATTTTGGCTTAGACCTGTGTTAGTTTATAGAATAGTTTTTAAGAGAAATTCTATGGACTACTTTATAAAATATTTTAAGGGCATAGCTATAACCCTTATTATTCTATTATCATCTAATTTTTTAGGGGAAGCTTTACATTTTGCTATGAATGGAACAGGATTTTTATTGAAGTGTATATTTAATGTATTATATATAAATCTATTTTTGGTTATCATATATAGAAAAAGCGATGAATTTATTTACTTCAAAGAATTGATAACAACAAAACTAGGTAGTGTATTTAGTAAGTTAAAAACTTCTTAGATATATTATAATGGACAAGAGATGTCTACCGTAATTAGCTAAAGTATGTAATATATATGGTAAATACATATTAATAAAGAACTTAGTTTATAATCATGGAGGATATAAATGATAGATATAAGTATCGTAATACCAGCTTATAATATAGAAAATTATATTAGTAGAAGTCTAGATTCTATAATAAATCAAGGCTTTCAAAATTTTGAGGTCTTAGTAGTTAATGATGGATCAAAAGATAATACAGAAAAAATAGTAAGAGCCTATGAAGATAGGGACACAAGAATTAAATTGATAAATAAGCCTAATGGTGGAGTATCTTCTGCTCGGAATTTAGGACTTAAAAAATCTACGGGAAAGTATATTATGTTTATAGATGGGGATGATTGGATTGAACCAAAAACTTTAGAGTCCCTATATAAAAGAGTGGAAGAAGAAGAGGCAGATATAGCACTATGTGATTTTTATTATGATTATGATAATGAAAAACTAGAGTATGCTACGGATTTAAAGGTAAAAAATATAAAAGGAAAAGATTATGCAAAAAAAATTCTTACAGAAGAAGCCTATATGTGTATTTGGAATAAAGTTTTTAAAAGAGATATATTTTTAAAAAATCATATTGATTTTCCAGAGGATATATCACTTGGGGAAGATTTTATAACTCTTGTAAAGATAGCACTTAATGTGAATAAGGTTGTTAAAGTGGATGAAGCTTTTATACATTATATACAAAGGGAAGGAAGTATCACTAAGGTTTTAAATAATAAGGTCTATGGAATATTTAATGCTATTGATAACTTAAGTGAATATCTTAAGACAAAAGGTATATATGATGAATTTAAAGAAGAGATAGAAATGGCAAGGTTTCTTCATACTTTTTATTATAGGGTTATGGGAGTAAATGATCCTACAGATATACATAAGGAATTATATAATAGATGGGCTTCATGGAGAAATGAAATTAAGAGTAATAAATACTATAATGATTATATAAGAAAAATGGATAAGAAAACTAGATTTAGATTTTATATGTTAAATTTTAATTATCCTTTGGCTATAAATTTGTTTAAGATAAAAAGTTTCTTATTTAATAAAAAATAGGATCTTATTAATTTTTAAAATAAGTAAAGCTTAGAGGTTTAATATAAGTCATTATTATGAGAAAGTATGAAGTTAAAGAATAAAAGCTTATTCTGAATTATAGAAGGCTTAATCTTATATTTCATATAATTATCTTAATAAAAAGTTGTAAAATTTAGTTTAAGCTTATTATTATAAGAAAATATATATTGTGAGGATGATATAATTTTATATAGATAAATGAGCTTACATAAGATGTACTTATAGGAGGATAACTGAATGAATTTAAATAATTACAATAGTGGATATTATGGTGATAGAAGGAATTCGTTACTTAAAGTTCTTTTAGCAATAGCTATAATTCTTACTCCATTTATGAATTTACCTTATATGAAAGGTCTAATGGGAGAATTAGGAGCACAAGGTAGTGCCTACGCATTTATATTTATTATAATATGTGTATTCATAGATATAGTATTTATAAATAAAAGAATTATTACGATTAAAAATATAACAGTATATTTTATAGCAGGTTTTCTTATTTGGGTAGTAATATCTTCAGGAGTGAACTTTAGTAATATATTAAGTAGTACATTTAAAGGAAGAAGCGGAATTTCAAAATTCATATTACAAATAGGAGTACTTGGATTCTGTTTTTTATCAGCTTATTGTGTTTATTATATTATGAAGATTAATAGGTTAGGTGCTTCTTACATAAGAAAATTTGTCACTATAACCTTTTTTATATGTGGAATATATTCATTTATGGAGATATTTTATCTAGTAGGAATAGATATATTTGATCCTATTTTAAAAGAAATATCTTATTGGGTTAATATGTATACTAGAGGAGATTTATATCCAAGAGGGGTTAGATCTATATCTGGAGAAGCATCTTACTTTGCTATGTTTAGTACTTTTGCTTTGCCATTTTTATTTAGTTATTTATTTACTAAAGAGAATAAGAAAAAAACTTTATTCATAGGATTAAGTATTTATATATTAGTACTTATGTTCTTTTCAAAATCAAGAATCGGATATGTAATGATAGTTTTTCAAGTACTTATGTTTTTAATTTATACTTTTATATTAAAAAGGAAAAAGCAAGGGATTATTAACATGTCATTTGTAATAATAGGTGCTATAGTTATGGGGATTGTAGTTAATAATGTGTTCTATAATCGTCCTACTGAAGAAAGAGCACAGTATGATGCTAATACAGCAGATTCTGTTTCCATTGGAGCTGTATATGAGTCAATAAATGATGAGAATAATATGTCTAATGTGGCTAGATTAGGACTTTGGAAGGCTGCATTTAAAATGGGTGTAGATAATCCAGTATTTGGGGTAGGATTAGGACAATATGGTTTTAATGTAAGTAATTATGTAGATGATAATGCTAAAAAGTCATGGGAAGTTCAAAGATGGTTAGATCCTAATGAGACTGCATGGCCACCAGCCTTTTCAATTCATTTTAGAATTTTTGCTGAGTTTGGGATTATAGGATTTATACTATGGTTGGGAATTTGGATAAGCTTAACAATACAGTGTTTTATAAAGTTTATAAAATATAGATTTGATATAACAGGAATGCTGATTATAACACTTATAGCAGGAATTATGATGAGTGGATTCAATGCAGATACATTCGGATATTTTCCTTACTGGATAGTACTAGGAATGTCTTTAATTTATATAGAGGATAATAATTATTTTGATTTAGAGGAGTATTAATAAATGGGAAATTTTAAATTTATAGAAACAGAAATAGAAGGACTTTATATTATAGAACCAAAGGTTTTTGGTGATGATAGAGGATTCTTTATGGAAACTTATAACTATAACTCTTTTAAGGAAGCTGGTCTTGATATGATATTTGTTCAAGATAATCACTCCAAATCTAAAAAGGGAGTACTTAGAGGAATGCATTTTCAGACTAAATATTCTCAAGGAAAATTAGTTAGAGTTATAAAAGGAGAAGTTTATGATGTGGCCATAGATCTTAGAAAGAACTCAAATACTTATGGAAAGTGGTATGGAGTATATTTAAGTGAGGAGAATAAAAGACAATTCTATGTTCCAGAAGGATTTGCTCATGGATTTTTAGTAATTTCAGAGGAAGCAGAATTTGTATATAAGTGCACAAACTTTTATCATCCAGAATATGAGGGAGGAATATTATGGAATGATGAGGATGTAGCTATAGAGTGGCCATTAGATAGGGTGGAAGAGGTTATATTATCAGAAAAGGATAAAAAGGCTTCAAGGTTTAAAGAATATAAGTTAGATTTTTAATCAGGAGGCATATAACATGAATAGAAATCCCAAAATATCTATAATTATGGCAGCTTATAATGAAACCAGGCAATGGCTTAGTAAGGCAATAGAATCTATTTTAAATCAAAGTTATAGAGATTTTGAATTTATAATAATATTAGATAATCCTAAAAATCAGGAATTAAAAGATTTAATTACAGAATATCTAAAAAAGGATGGAAGAATTAAGTTTTTTATAAATGAAGAAAATTTAGGTCTTATAAAAAGTTTAAATAAAGGTATTAAGGAAGCAAAAGGAGAGTATATAGGAAGAATGGATGCTGATGATATATGCTACTTAAATAGGCTTCAGGTTCAATTAGACTTTTTAGAAAGTAATAAGGATATAGAC
>NZ_JBFNEO010000153.1:0-7047 GCF_040797585.1 Clostridium sp. | reverse complement strand
AACATTATTATGAATTTTTTACCATACATACAAGTGTTAAATTATACTTAATATTCATAGTATTTTAATAAGAAGATCCTTAAAATTCTAAGGATTTCTTATTTAGAATTTTTTACTTCATATCATATTAATTTATACAGTATTATTAACTACATTAGAAATATTAACAACATTTATGCTTTATAATTTTAATAAATTATTGATATTATTTAAGTTCAATCATTTTTTCTCTTTTCATATGTTTGTTCTCACTTATGGAATAAAAGATTATGAGTATTTTTTACATGTAAATTATGGTAATTAATTGTCAATGACAGTTTTTAGTGTTAATCCAAATTAATCATGAAATAAGTTTTTAAAGTTATTTTCAGTAAATTAACATTACCTTTATAGTTATTAGAAATAGTTGTATAATAGATATAAGTAAATTCTATTTTTGGGGGTAATTTATGAAATCAGTTTTTATCGAAATAGGGGTTATATTTTTTATTTTTATAGTGATATCTGGTATAAATCCAATTATCGGAAAGTTCGTACTTTTTAGCTATCTATTTTATAAGTTTATTACTAAAAGATATATATTTTATTCTGTCAAAGGTAGTAAACTCTATAGAAATGGAAATAAAGAAGAAGCAATTAAGTACTTTGAAAAAGCTAGTAATATTTCTACATGTAAACCTAGAATACACATAAGCTATTCTTACTTATTACTGGTTGAAGGTAGACTAGAGGATGCTGAAAGAATTTTAGGATACGCAGCAAAGTCTAAACTTTATGGTAGAGAGAATCTCAATGCCAAGATAACTTTAGCTCTTATTGAATGGAAAAAAGATAACCTAGATGAGTCTATAAACATATTAGAGGAACTTTTAAAAGAAAGTAAAAGTATGACTCTTTATGAGTCTCTTGGGTACTTACTACTACTTAAAGGTGATTATGAAAGGGCTTTAGACCTTAACTTAGAAGCTAAGGAATATGATAGTTCAAGTAGTATTATATTAGATAATTTGGCTCAAAGCTATTATAATCTTGGGAAAATTAAAGAAGCCGAAGAAATATATGAAGATATTACAAAAATTAATTTGACCTTTGCTGATCCTTACTACTATTATGGACTTATATTAAAAGAAAAAGGGGATTTAGATGAAGCAAAAGATATGTTCTTAAAAGCATTAAGCTGTCCTGAGTCTTTCTTAACAGGTCTTAATAAGTCTACTATAGAGAAGGAACTTGATTACTTTAAAGATATGTCAGTAGAGGAAGAAACCGCTTCAGATAAATATCTAGAATAAAATATCTGACTTTATTCCATAAAATTTTATTATTAAGTCAATAATAAAGGCACTATAAAATTCATTTATTTGAATTCTATAGTGCCTTAAATATCTAAATCCTAATATGAGCCAATATATTTATAATCATATAAATATATTATTCTTGCTTTAAATCAAAATATCTATTAATACTATTCCTTATAAGAAGATTTTAAACTTACAATTCTATTAAACACAAGGTTATCTTCTTTCGAATCCTTGCTATCTATAATAAAGTATCCATGTCTTATAAATTGAAATCTTTCCTCATCCACTAAATCTCTTATCGCTGGTTCAAGGAAAGCTTTTTCTATTATTTTTAATGATTTCTTATTTACACTATTAAGAAAATTATCCTCGCAAAATTCCTCTAAGAATAAATCCTCGTATAGTCTTACTTCACTTGGAATAGCCTTATCTACACTTACCCAGTGAATGGTTCCCTTTACCTTACGTGCTGTAAATCCGCTACCACTTTTAGTCTCTGGATCATAGGTACATATAAGCTCTACTATCTCTCCAAAATTATCCCTTATAACTTCATTACATTTTATAAAATATCCATGCTTTAGTCTAACCTCTCCACCTAAAACTAATCTCTTATATCCTTTAGGTGGATTATCACTAAAGTCTTCTCTCTCTATATATAATTCTCTTGTAAAAGGCATCTTTCTAACGCCTAAAGAGATATTACTTGTATTATTCTCTGCTTCTAAATACTCTAAATGGCTTTCATCTAAGTTAGTTATTACTACCTTTAAAGGATTAAAGACTGCCATTATTCCTTTTACCTTATCCTTTAAATCTTGTCTTAATGAATTCTCAAGAATACTTACATGAAAAGTATTTTCTACCCTTGATACTCCAATCTCATCTAAAAAGCTAAATATAGCTTCTTTGGTATATCCTCTTCTTCTTAAACCCTTCAGAGTTGGAAGTCTTGGATCATCCCATCCATTAACATATTCCTTTGAAACTAACTCCTTAAGGTATCTTTTGCTTGTAACCACTCCACTTAGATTCATTCTTCCAAATTCTATTTGCCTTGGAATAACTCCTTCTAAATCTAGTTCCTTTAATACCCATTCATATAAAGGCCTATGATTTTTAAATTCATCTGAACATAGTGAATGGGTTATGCCTTCTATATAATCTTGAATAGGATGAGCAAAATCATACATAGGATATATACACCACTTATCTCCTGTTCTATAGTGATTTAAGTGAAGTATTCTATATATAACAGGATCTCTAAGACTTATATTGGGACTCTCCATATCTATCTTAGCCCTTAGGACCTTTTCTCCCTCTTGAAATTCACCATTTTTCATTCTATTAAAGAGGTCTAAATTTTCTTCTATGGTTCTATTTCTAAAAGGACTTTCTTTCCCTTTAGTAGTTAGAGTTCCTTTATACTCTCTAATCTCCTCTTGGCTTAAATCACAAACATAAGCCTTTCCCTCATTAATTAGGTACTTAGCATAATTGAATATACCTTCACTATAGTCAGAACCATAATAAGGCTCTTTGCCATAGTCAACTCCCAACCACTTCATATCTTCTATTATTGCTTTTTCATACTCTACATCCTCTTTAGCTGGATTAGTATCATCAAATCTTAAATTAAATTCCCCATTATATTTCTTAGCTAAAGCATAGCTTACATTTATGGCATAAGCACTTCCTATATGGAGATATCCATTAGGCTCTGGTGGAAATCTAGTATGAACCTTTTTTACTATATTTTCTTCTAATTCTTTACCTACAATTTTATCTATAAAATTTAAAACTTTACCTTCATTACACATAATATTATTCTCCTTTATTTAATGAATTTTTAAACCAACTAGTGAATAGAATTAAATAAATTTTTAATAAATAATATTAGTGTATCTGGTAAATTTGAAGGGTTATAGCACCGGTTAATTTATATTCCTTTGCCCCATTCTGATCACTTCTTTCCTATTTATTTTATAGGATTATATCACTGTTTTATTTTATTGTAAATATTATACTTATAATACTATGCGGCTAAGGCTATAAATTCTTTCCAAGACATAGAATATTGCATTTCTCTTTGCAATTCTATATCTTCTTCAAATCCTACTTTAGTAAAAGCTTTCTTAGATCTATGATTCTTAGAATTAATTTTTGCAATAACTTCATCTACTCTCCAATTAAAAAAGGCTGTTTTTAATCCTTCTTTAATGGCCTTTGGTCCTAAGCCTTTTCCCCATTTTTCTCTATCTCCAATGGCTAAAACCATCTCTGCTTTACTACCTTTATGAACAAGTCTTAAAAATCCTATAGGATCCTCATTATCTAATATTATGAAAAAACTTCCATTTTGGTTGAATAAATGAGTTAATATAGGCATATTAACATTTTCAACTACATTACTAACACTCTTACTGACTCCGTCACTTTCATTTAGGTACTTAGTAACTTCTTCATCATCTAACCAATCAATAATCTTTAACGCATCTTCTCTATAAACCTCTTGACGAAGTTTTATATTAGTGTCCAAAACTTTCCCTCCTCTATAAAATAAAAAACTATTATAGGTATTATAAATACCTATAACAGCTCTTAATAAAGACATGTAGATTATATACTAGGTTTAAGTTATAGTAAAATGTTGTAAGTTATGTAATTCAGTTACCAATTAACTTTGTCACTAGATTAGTCTAGAAAGCTTAATATTACTGACTTTTACTGTATCATGTTATTAAAATGTAAATTTCCAATTTTTATGAATTTTATTCAATTAAATACCTTTTTATTTCCATAAAACCTTGCTTTCCTTACATTTTAATTATTTATATGAATTTTATTCCTCTCACTTAATTGCACATTATAATTTTATTACATCTATATTTCTTTATAATTAATAACTCTTATTAGATTTTAGAGTTAAGCTAATTGTAAAATTCTAAAATCCAATAAGAGTCTATTAAATCTTCTATATTACTAAAAATTTTTAATTATTATATGGTCTTAATACATTATAATAATTTATTAATAAAACTAGTTAGATTAGTCTTCCTTAGGAGCAACTTCTCTTACATAATCCCAATATTCCCCTGGTGTAATTGGTTTTGGTTCTGCCACCATTTCTGCTACCTTTGCAAGTTCTTTAATCTTATTTTGTAACATAGGCTGCATACAATTAGGTACATGATCTTGATTGACCCTATGAATCATTACACATTCAAAACAGTTTCCATGCCATTCACATTTAACTTTAGGACAAGGACATTTTGTATACTTCCCTGATTTAATCATCCCCCTAAGTTCTTTTATAACCTCTACATATTTATCTTTTTCCATAAACACTTCCCCCTAAACTTATAAACTCATAAACTCAACTGTATTTTTAGCTTTATTCCATCCATATTTGTGAAGTATATCAGTGATAAATTAGCCTGTTATACTACTTGAATTTTAAAATAGTCACAATTGCTAATTTAAAATTCTAAAAGACCAAAATTCCCATTCTGAATTTTCATAATTTCAATAGGATAACTTAGCTAGCACAAGGAATTAAATCTCTCTAAAAAAGTTTACACTTTTAAGCTATATAGCACCTATATAATAATTACCATATAGGGATTATAATATTTTTTATTCTATCTAAAATTACAAAATATTTACACTTCTATTTCCTTAAATATAATATCGATACCCTCCTCAATATTTTCCTCTTTCACATTGGATACATTTATTTTAAGAAGACTTTCCTTTTTAAATTCATTTAAATAGTTATTACTGGCTGTACTTACTAAAATAGATTTCTTCTTTAATCTTCTTATGACCATTTCAATATTTATTCTCTCATCTAATACTATACATCTATGAATACATGGATTTTTTATATCTATATAATGAACCACATTCTTCGAGTGTTCTATATTCTTTCTTAATGAACGTGCTAAGTTTTTACTCCTTATTAAATATGATTCTTTAATCTTTTCTTTATGTCTATTAAACATACCGCTTTTTATATAAATCTCCAAAGCTCCCTGAGATATCATAGATGTATCCACATCCATTAACGTTTTATATCTACTAAAGTTTTCAACCAGTTTTTGTGGAAGCACTGCAATCCCCACTCTTAATCCCGGAAATATTATTTTCGAATAGCTTTTCATATAAATAACATGTTCTGAAGAATCATAAGAGTATATAGGATCTGCCTTTGAATTAGTATCTAAATCAGCTAAATAATCATCCTCTACAATATATACATCATACTTTTTTCCTAAGGCTGCAATTGCCTTCTTTTCTTTTTCTGAGTAAGAGGTTCCCAGAGGATTATGGAACCTTGGCATGGTATAAAAAAACTTTATATCTTCATTTTTAAATATACTTTCAAGCTTTACTAAATCTATTCCTTTGTTTGTTCTCGTGATTCCTTTTACAGGAATATTATGAGTCTCTAAATAACTAATGAATAAATGATATCCAGGCTGCTCTATTAGAATGGTTTTCTTATTATTTTTAAAAGGCATAGATGTTAGTATAGCTAAGTTTTGCTGTACTCCCGATGTAATACATATATTCTCTTCTCTTGCAAAAACCTGATAATTTTCTAACTGCTTTTTTACAACCTTAATTAATGAAGGTAGTCCCTGTGGTGTACCATATATAAATAAGTCATTTTTATATATGTCAATAGCCTTATTAATACAATGTTGAAAATCTAAATATGGAAAAATATTAGGGTCTGGTGATGAAGATTCAAAGTCCCAAATAAGTTTATGGTCCATATTATCTCTTAAAGTATTTTTACTCTTAACAACATAGTATCCACTTTTAGGAATAGAATAAATCATGTGATTCTTTTCTAATTCCTCTAAGGCTCTTATTACAGTACTTTTATTACATCCATAGTATTCACTAAGTTTTTTTATGGATGGAAGCTTGTCTCCCGCCTTGTACATTTCTTTATAAATCAAGGCTTCAATATTATTTAATACCTCTAAATATTTATACATAAAACACCTCTATGTAAATAACTATACCGGCATAGTTAGGATTTATTTATATTGTACCATGGTTTCCTATTAAGTAATATGTAAGTATATTCAATATTATTTTGAGAATATAAAGTTATATGGAGGTAACTTATATGGAAAAACAAAGGAAACTAGCTTATATTTCGGCAACACTATACGCCTTTATAATAGGACTATCATTTCTATGTGTGAAAGTTACTTTAACAGTAACTACTCCCCTTGATACTCTAGCTCATAGATTTACAATAGCATTTATTTTTGCATTGATTCCTATAATCTTTAGGTGGATTAAATTAGATATAAGGGTAAAGGATATTGTGAGTATTATTCCTATTGCCTTATTTTACCCAGTAATATTTTTTACTTTTCAAGCTCTAGGATTAGTGTATATCTCTTCCTCTGAAGCTGGCATTATACAAGCGACACTCCCAATCTTCACAATGATACTATCAAGACTTTTCTTAAAAGAAGATTGTAGTAAACTTCAAAAAATATTTCTTTTCCTCTCTACCTTAGGAGTAATATATATTTTCTTCATGAAAGGTACAAGCTTTAATATTGCTAGTTTTAAGGGAGCATCATTAATCCTTCTTTCTACTATTTCTTCTGCTATTTATAATATATTAGCAAGAAAAACCACTAAAAAATACAAGTCACTAGATTTAACTTATATGATTATAACTGTAGGATTCAGTTATAATCATATAAGTTAAATC
>NZ_JBFNEO010000152.1:0-7062 GCF_040797585.1 Clostridium sp. | reverse complement strand
TCCTCTTAATCCTTGTGGTCCTGTAGGCCCCGTTGGGCCGGTTGATCCTCTTAATCCTTGTGGTCCTGTAGGCCCCGTTGGGCCGGTTGATCCTCTTAATCCTTGTGGTCCTGTAGGCCCCGTTGGGCCGGTTGATCCTCTTAATCCTTGTGGTCCTTGTATTCCTTGCTGTCCCTGTGGTCCTTGTATTCCTTGTGGTCCCTGTGGCCCTTCTGGTCCTTGTGGTCCTCTTTCTCCCCTTGGTCCTTGTGGTCCTTGAGGTCCTGTTGGACATATAGGACATGGGAAGTTGTGACAATAGATTACAAGGTAAGGCTCTTTTATTCCTCTACTTGAAGAAAAAGTTATTGCACTTTCTGGTGTATCACCCTTAAGTGTAACCCCATAGTTCTCTTCAATACCATATGCCCAGTCTCTAACTAAATCAGTTATATCTATACTTATATATCTTCCTTCACTATCTTTTCTTACTGATTTTTCTATGTCAGTGAAAACTGAGCTAGGAGCAGTACTCCATGTTACTTCTCTACTATCAAAATCTTCAATATTTCTATATACTCTAATCTTTAAAGAATCTTTATAATGGCATAAAAAAACAGAGTCAACATGAAGTCTAAGTTCTGCTTTTAATATATAATCACAAATTGACAACTCTGAAAGATTGAATTTTATTAAAGTATTAAGTTCATCTAATATTGACTTTCTTTTTGTTTCTCCTACAGCCAAATAATGAGATCTAATAAAGTTTTTATCGTTTAAACATCTAGAAATAAAAACATCATTGGTTGTAGGGATTTTCATAAAGCTCAAAAAAGCACCCCCTTGACTATTTTAGGTTATTATATATTATTACTAATTAATCAAAACTGTGTATAAACATATATAAATTTAAAATATTTTTAAATTTATACTCATAGAACGAATTTTCCTTCAGATGACGTTATTTCCACCACCTGAAGGTTAGATGAGTTAATCTAGGGGCGTATCAACTGTTATCCTCCACCTTTTAAGAGGATAGGGGTGTTACAGTTGGTAGCCATCAGATAAAAATAAACACTATAAATATTATTAAACTTCAATAATACTCATAGTGTTTATTTATAGAAAAAATCTTTTACTAATCCTCTATATTCTCTCTATTACTTAATTCATCAGGATATATATCTTCTTTTACATTTCCCTCTCCTTCTGCTGTCATTTCATTATCATAAACATTGATGGCACCTGCATTAATAAAAGCTTGACTCTTAAGAGCATCTACTATAACCCCTTCTATTGTATTTCTTCTTCTTCCTATCATAATATTTCCTCCATATCTTACATAAATATTACTACTATTTTATACAAAGAATATTTTTTTATCCCCAAGTGATGTTATATAGATATTTAATACTCTTAAAAAATAATACTAAATCTGAAGCCTAAGTAGAACTATAGCATTCTTAACTTATATTCCTAATTTTTATTTTCTTCTATTATGTCTTAAATCAATGTATAACCTAAAATTCACATGAAACTTCTATATAAATTCATTTATCATTACTTTATAACTGTTAAAGTAATATATTAACTCATTTTACATATTTACAAATAACCATAAATAAGTTAATATATATCCTATAATAGATTTTATATTAACTTTAAATGTATTTATAGTTACAAATAAAATTATAAGCCTTTCTTCTATTATTCATATATAAATCCTAATTATGGTAGGACTTATAGTGTTTTTAGATATAAGAAATAATGGAGTAAAAAACTTTAAGGGGGAGTGGGATAATGTATTTATCTTTAATTTTTACTTCTATAACGCTTATTCTGTTCTTTTTACTTTTTATATCCTTATTGGCTCTAATTATATATTTTGTTTTTTTTAAATAAATCCATGTTAGATTTTACATTTCATTGTACAAATTATTATAGAAATAAAGGTTTTATAATAGAATAAACCACTAACTTTCTTAATTCATAAGCAGTTATAGATTATTTACTTAAGTAAATGCTTAAACACAAATCCCTATAGGTAATATTTACCCATAGGGATTTATGTTTAGGCTATCGTATGATGTCTTTTTTCTCTTAAAACTATATAAGTATAGGTTAAATCTATTAAGATATATGCTACAATAAAAGGGCTTAATACCTCCCAAGAGGATACAACACTATTATATAAAGTCTCAAGCCTAGGTTGTATAAAATATATAGTGAAAATAGATAAAAACACCCAGTATATTGAAAATCTTAAACATATATGTCCTTTAAGTGATAGTTTCATTTTTGAATAATCCCACCACTGCTTATTAAAAAACTTTTTAAGTAAAAATCCACTTATATACTCTACCAAAGAAGGCACAATAAAACTTAGAGTAAGAATCATAACCCAGCTTGAAACATAGTTTAAAAGTAATATAATTATAACTGGTGCAAATCCATACATGGGCTTAAAAGGACCTTGCAGGAATTTATCTTCCTTAAATCTTCTACAAATAACTATGCAATATATGTTTTCTAAACACCACCCTAAAAATGAATATCTCATTCAAAGAAAAATATCGACCTAAACCTAGTGGTGATATATCCTTTAATAAAATACTCATTTATAACCCATCCTTTCTATATTTGCGGTTATAAATAGTATTGGTATATTAATGAGTTTTTATCCATAAATTATATAATTAAAGGCACTAAGAAAAATCTTAGTGCCTTAATCTATTACGCTAGGCATTACCCTATAACGCTAGATTTCTTATATAAACTTGTTATACTATGACTATCTTTAGGGTTATATTTCCCTTAGTCATTACTTAAACTATAATTATTATCTACTTTAAATACATTGTATATTATGATAAACTATAAATCAATACTAAATAATAAAATTTAAGATAAATCAATAAAAACTGATAATAAATAATAATCTATTCATAGGAGGCTAAACTATGTTTGCTAGAGAAAGGGAAGAAAGGATATTATCTATTCTTAATGAAGAAGGCAGAGTAAATGTAAAAAAACTAAGTGATATTTTCAAAGTTACAGAGGATTGCATAAGAAAAGACTTAAAAAAATTAGAATCCATAGGAAAATTAAAAAGAGTTTATGGTGGAGCTATTCCACTAAGACAAGAATATTTATGTACCAGTGTAATAAATAGAACTACTGAAAATTTGTCCTTAAAAGAGTCTATTGCAAATAAGGCTCTAAAGTTATTAAATAATAAGGATATGATATTCTTAGACAGCTCTAGTACTAATTTAGTTTTAGCAAAACTCCTATTTGAAACTAATTTAAATATAACAGTAGTAACTAACATGATAGATATAGTTCTTGCACTTAAAAATCATAGTACTATAAAAATTATATGCACAGGTGGAAGTTATGTAAGTAATATTAATGGTTTCTATGGAAGTGAGACTATTAACTTTATAAATCAATATTTATTTACTAAAGCCTTTATAGGAGTTTCTGGAATAAATCTATTTGAAGGATATTTAACAGACTCAGATATTGAAAATGGTAATACTAAAAAAGCTATAATAAGAAGCTCAAAAGAAGTCTATATAGTTATGGAAAACAAGAAATTCTCTTATGATTCCTTTCATAAGTTTTCCTTTATCAATGATATTAACGGAATAATAACAGAGTCTACTCCTTCTAAAATCCTATTAGATGAAGCTAAAAATAATGAGGTTACGATTATATAGATTTCCTTATGCTATCTATAGATATAACATTAAGTGTATCTCCTATTAAGTGAAATAAAACACTTGCAAATATAGAATAAGCTCTTCTAGTCTTCAATAAAAGTTTAATAAAATTATCTTTATATACTTTTATTAAACTCTATGTAAAGTTAAAAATTACTTATATTATGAACACTAAAAATTCCCTTCTCAGCTATTAAGACTAATAACTGAGAGGGGATTATTATTACTTATATAATAGATAGATAGCAGTGTTTATCTAGAAATTTCCATATGAACTTTATACTTAGTTCTTCACACTTAATTGCATTACTTAAAATATACTGCCTTCTCCTCCTTATTCATCTTAAGTTGTGCTATTAAAAAGAATACTATGACAAACCCTAGCATTATAACAATGTTACTTGTTATATCTACAAATTTCTTACCTTCTATAAGACTTACCAAGGCATCCATTCCCCAGGTTACTGGGGATAATATAGATATATTTTGCATAGTCTTTGACATGAGTTCTTTAGGCCAAAAACATCCTCCAAGCATGGCCAAAGGAGTTATAACAGCGCTGGACATAATCCCAAGAGCCTCCATAGATGGAGAGAAAACAAGAATTACCATAGCTATTGCCACTCCAACTAATCCTAAAATACTTAGCACTATAAATAAGTTTATAAAGGATATAGGTAAATTTATCTTTAGTATATTTAAAACAAAGATCTGGAGTAATATTTGAAACTCTAATATTAAATAACATCCCATCATATTACCTAGGATATAAGCCTTAGGGCTTACTGGGCTACTACATATTCTTTCATAGGTTCTATTGACCTTTTCCTTTAAAATAATAGATATCCCATTACTTGCAGTGTACATTGTAAACATTATAAACAGACCTAAAACTGTTCTATATATTCCTGAATTTTTTTCATAATCCTGAAGATTCTTTGTAACATTTAAATCAAGTTTATTGTCTTTATAATCTTCATATAACTCTTTAAATTTTATTTCGTTACCCTTAGCTAAATCCTTTAAAGAACTAATAGATGCTATAAAGCTATTTAATCCTTCTCTAAGGTAATATTTTTTCTCATTTTCTTCAAGGCTTAATATAGATATTTTAGGATTACTCCCTTCTATAAGGTCATTTTTAAAATTTTCTTCTATAACAAGGGCTCCTTGAATTTTGCCCTTAGCTATTTTCTCCTTAGCCTCTTCCAGTGAAGCTTCCTTTAAATCATACTTTGATTGCCCTTCTAAGGATTCTATAATATCCTTACTTAAGTAAGACTTATCTTCATCAACCACCGCTAAGGTGTAATTTTTATCTCCTGATCCATTATATATACTTACCACAATGGCACTAGAAAAAATAGGAATAAGAAATAAGAATATATATATTTTTTTACTAAAAAACATCTTTATATTGTGCTTAAATATCATAAATACATTTTCCATTATGCCATCTCCCTCTTCTTATAACTTAAAGCTGATATATATATTAAGAATACTGAAATTAAAATTGTAATAGTCATGTTAGGTATAATACTATCGAACTTATTTAAATGTATATATTCCATAAGAGATACATTTGCCCATTTTATGGGAGAAATATATCTAGCTATAACTGCCATTAAGCTATCCTCAGGAAGTCCTATATAGCTTCCTGAAATACTCCCTAAAATAGGTACTAATATTTGAACTACTGCCATGCCTACATTCTCATTCCTGAACATATGATATAATGCTATACCTAAGGATGACGCCATTATAATTTCACATAACAATATTAAGAATGTTAAGGCTAGATTATCTCCAAAATTCACCTTATAAACAAATTTGCTAAATGTAATTAATATAAGCATTTGTAGTGATGTAACTGATACCACACTTATAAGCTGAGCAGTAAAAATTTTCATCTTAGATATAGGAGCTATAAGAATCCTCTTTCCTACACTATCCTTAAGCTCCTTAGCTGCGTATACTCCAGTTATTGCCCCATACATTATCATTAAAGTAATCATTGATATGCCATAATAATCCATAGCACTTATTTGTTTTTCTTCCTCTATTCCCTTAAGCTCTACATAGCTACTTTTAAAATTATTTAGTGATTTCCCCATATAGGTGGGATCTTCCTTATATATAGTACTTATAGATGCCATACTGTCATTAAAAGAAGTGGTTAAAATCTCTATTATTGCTGATTCAAAAGGTGGTTTCTTGCTCATTTCCACATCTATTTTTTTCTCCTTCTCATCTATAACTACTAAACCATGAGCTCTACCTTCCTCAACTTCTTTTCTACCTTCTTCTAAGGATGGTACTTTACTATACTTAAAATCCTTAAAGGCATCCTCTTTAGAAACTCCTGAAAGAAAGCTCTCATAATTATTTGTAATAATAGAATCCCCTTCAGAATAATAAACAAGACTTATATTCTCTATAGAGTTATTCGAATTATTACTAAAGGAAGAACCAAGCATTCCAATAATAGCTATAGGCATAATAACCATTATTGACATAGTTTTTATATCTCTTAAGTTCATTTTTATATTTGCAATTATTATACTAAGCATAGGTCTTCCCCCTTAATCTCTTAACTTTCTACCAGTTAGTGATAAGAATACTGTCTCAAGGTTTGGAGCTTCTGTTTCCACAGATAAGATTTTTATATTATTATTAATGAAATATCCTATTAGTTTATCTAAATTATTTACTTCTTTATTGCTACTTATGGACACTATATTTTCATTAATTAAAACATCTAAAACACCCTTTACTACTTTAATCTCCTCTTCAATAACCTTTGAAGTATCATCTACTCCTATATTTACAGTAGCCACATCTGTAACTAAGGTCTTTAATTCCTCAAGGGTTCCTTCTGCTATCACCTTACCATGATCTATTATAGCAGCCTTATTACAAAGAGCTTCAACCTCTTCCATATAGTGAGTAGTATATATTATGGTACATCCATCTTTATTTAATTTTCTTATGGAATTTAATATATGATTTCTAGATTGTGGATCTATTCCAACAGTTGGCTCGTCCATTATTATAAGCTTTGGAGTGTGTACTATAGCGCAAGCTATATTTAGCCTTCTCTTCATACCACCTGAGAACTTCTTAGGATACTCCTTTACCTTATCATGAAGTCCTACAAACTTTAGTGCCTCCATAGACTTTTCCTTAAGTTCTTTTCCTCGTAGTCCATATAAACTTCCAAAGAAACTTACATTTTCATAAGCTGTAAGATCCTCATATATGGCTATGTCTTGAGGGACAATACCAATATTCTTCTTTACAAAGTTTTGTTCTTTTATACTATCTTTTCCTAGAACTAATATCTGACCCTTATCCTTCC
>NZ_JBFNEO010000151.1:0-7094 GCF_040797585.1 Clostridium sp. | reverse complement strand
GTGTTAGGCTCTGTTATAATTTCAACTCTATCCTCTTCAATGACATAATTTTTAGGTTCAAAAAACCACTTTGCTTCTTTAGTATTAAATTCAAACATACTAGTCCTCCTTAAAAATTTAAATAATTAGTCCACTAGAATACTTTATGGTTAAATTTGCTTATCCTTAATATCTTACATTATAATATTATAAATAGGCAAAATATATATAATATTATTTTTATGGAGTGATGACTATGAATTTTATTAGAGTTGGGGCTGCCTGTCCTGTTACTAAAGTATCTAATATAGAAGAAAATCTTAAAAATATAAAACTATGTATAGATAAAGGAAGAGATGAGAATGTAAAGATTCTTGTATTTCCAGAACTCTCTACAACCTCTTATACCTGTGGAGACTTATTTATGCAAAGTACTCTTATTAATAAAAGCTATGAATCAATAGAAGAAATCTGTGAATATTCAAGGTCCTTAGACATGGTTATAGCAGTTGGTGCTCCACTTTTACATAACTACTGTCTTTATAACTGTGCTTATATAATATTTAATGGAGAGGTTCTTGGAATTGTACCTAAAAGTTATATACCAAATTATAGTGAGTTTTATGAAAAGAGATGGTTTACTGAAGGTTTAAACATAAAAGATGAGATGATTAATCTAGATTTTCAGGAAAACATTCCTTTTGGAACCAATCTTATTTTCTCTTCTGGAGATATAAAACTTGGGTTTGAAATCTGTGAGGATCTTTGGGTTACAATACCTCCAAGTTCATACCTTTCTCTAATGGGAGCTAATATAATAGGAAACCTTTCAGCTTCTAATGAGCTTGTTAGTAAAAATTCCTACAGGAAAAGTCTCATAGAAAATCAAAGTGCAAGAACTATGAGCTCCTATATATATGCATCCGCTGGGGTTCATGAGTCCTCTACAGACCTACTTTTTAGTGGTGACTTAAGAATAACAGAAAACGGAACTACCCTAAAAGAAAATGAGAGATTCCAAAGAGAAAATCAGATTATTTCATCCATAATAGATGTGGATAGACTTAATGAGGAGAGAAAGAAAAATATAAGTTTTAGAGATAGCTTAAAAAATGCTTCCTTAAGACCTATGGAAATTAAATTTAAGTTTAAGTTTAATGATTACGGAATCTTTGATAGATATATACATAAACATCCCTTTATACCAAATGGTTCTAAAGAAAGAGAGGCTAGATGCAAAGAAATATTTAATATTCAAACCTCAGCCTTAGCAAAACGTATAGAACATACTAATGCAAAAAAAGCTATAATAGGAATATCTGGAGGGTTAGATTCAACCCTTGCCCTCCTTGTAATAATAAAGACCTTTGATATGCTAAACATCCCTAGAAAGAATATAGTAACCATAACCATGCCAGGGTTTGGAACTACAGATAGAACCTATAACAATGCCGTGCTACTTTGCAAGGAATTAGGTACTGATTTTAGAGAAATAAATATTGTAGCCGCATGTCTTCAGCACTTTAAAGACATAAATCATCCTATGGATAACCATGATGTAACCTATGAGAATGTTCAGGCTAGAGAGAGAACTCAAATTCTTATGGATATTGCTAATAAGGAAGGTGGATTATTAATAGGAACTGGTGATCTATCCGAGCTTGCTTTAGGTTGGTGCACATTTAATGGAGATCATATGTCTATGTATTCTGTAAATTCCTCTATCCCAAAAACCCTTGTAAAATATCTAGTTGGATATGTGGCAGAACATGAGACTGAAGAAAGAACCTCAAAAATTCTTATAGATGTACTAGAAACTCCTGTAAGCCCTGAGCTTCTTCCAAAGGATAAAAATGGTGAAATCGCTCAAAAAACTGAGGATATAGTTGGTCCTTATGAACTTCATGACTTCTTCTTATATTACTTTATAAAACAAGGAGCTTCTTATGAAAAACTTCTATTCCTTTCTAAGGAGGCTTTTAAAGGTGAATATCCTGAAGAAATTATAGAAAAGTGGCTTAAATTATTTATTAAAAGGTTTTTCACTCAGCAATTTAAGCGTTCTACCCTTCCTGATGGACCTAAGGTTGGATCTATAAGCCTTTCCCCTAGAGGAGATCTTAGAATGCCATCAGATGCTAGCTATGGAAGCTTCTTAGAGTAAGTTTAATATAATATTTTTCGTAATTAAATTATTAAAGTAAAAAAGGATTTTACTATTAAAACTTTATAAGTTATTAATAGTAAAATCCTTTTTATATGTATTAATGAGATAATTTATAGAAAAATCACCTTAAAACTTAACCTTTGAATAATACCTAAGTAATGATATTTGGTGACTTTTATAATGTGGTTTATCTATAATACAAGATTTTAAATACTTATATAAATAAAATTTTTATTTATATATATCTACTATAAGACCCTGAATCTCATCTATAGTTGAAGCTACAGAAATATTTTCTTTTTCACCTGCCATAATCATATTGGTAAGCTCTTCTAACTTTTGATCTATAATGTCCACTGTAACAAAATATTGAGTTTGCCAAAAGCTTATATCCTTTTTTATTGAATACATATGATTTAACACTGTTTTTAAATAATCCCTAATTAGATTTTTATAAACTCTAACATCTGCAAAACATTTAGTTATAGCAAGTCTATTTCCTCTTTTATTTATATCTTCAAGCATTTTCTTTAATTCTTCTTCACTTTTTCTTTCCTTGGCGAAATTAAAACTTTGGGAAAAATCTTTTTTTAGATCTACCTTTTTCCTTTCTGAAGTTAAGGAAGACCCCTTTCTAACTCTTGAAATTTCCATAACCTTCTCCCCTTCTAATCTATAAATAATCACCTTTTATTATAACCTAAAAAGCAGCTAAATTTAAGTATATTCTAAAAAAACTATAAATACTCATATTATAATATTCGATTAATTTGAAATTCTTTTAAGTTGTATTTATAATAAAGGCTATAGGAGGGGTAAAATGAATAAAATTATTACTATGTTCTTTAGTTTCTTTAAAATAGGGGCATTTACCTTTGGTGGAGGCTATGCAATGATTCCCTTAATTGAGAAAGAAGTTGTAGCCTCAAGAAAATGGATAAGCCAGGAAGAATTCAGTGATATTATTACCTTAAGCCAAAGCTTTCCTGGGGCACTAGCTGTAAATGCTTCAATATTTATAGGGTATAAAATAGGTGGTTTTTTAGGTGCTGTATTTGCTCTTTTAGGTTCTATACTTCCATCCTTTTTTATAATAGTTTTAGTTGCCAAATTTTTTATGGACTTTAGAAATAATTTATGGATTGATAGAGGTTTTAAAGGAATAACCGCTGCAGTACCTATTCTAGTTCTAATAGCAGTTAAAAGTCTATCAAAATCTGTAGATAGGAATATAATAAATGGAGTAATTCTTATATTAACTGTAGTACTTATCTCTGTATTTGATGTTCATCCTCTTGTAATTATTATAGCATCTGCCTTATATGGAGCTATATTTTTAAGAAAGAAGGTGAAATAACTTTGATATTAATAAAATTATTTTTAACCTTTCTAAAGATAGGGATGTTTAGCTTTGGTGGTGGTTATGCAATGCTTCCAATGATTGAAAAAGAAGTGGTTACATTAAATGGATGGATTACCTCCTCAGAATTCATAGATATAATAGGAATATCCCAGATGACACCTGGTCCAATATCTGTTAACTCTGCTACATTTGTAGGATATAAAGTTGCGGGAGTCATGGGAAGTATATTTGCCACCCTTGGAGTAGTTTTCTTTTCTTTTATAATTGTATCCATAGCTACTCACTATATTATAAAATTTAAAGATTCCATAATATTAAAGTCTATATTAACTGGTATGAAACCTGCACTGATAGGCCTTATAGTCTCTGCTTTTATATCCTTAGCTAATGAAGCCTTTGTAGACTTTAAAGGAATATTAATTGCTCTTATTATTGCTTTAATTAGTTTTAAAAGCAAAATTCATCCAATACTAGTTATAGTTATAGCTGCTCTACTGGGAGTAATATTATACAGCTTTTAATTATAATAAATAATAATAACTAGAAAACTATTGACTTTTATATGGGAAACGTTGTATAATATTACCAAATTACTTATATCCTACATAAGGGAGTAACTAGCAGGTTTTCTGCTGTAAAGTCAACAACCGGTGTATTACATCTGGCTTTACATGAAATAGTAAGACTTATGTATAATGTATCATTTATGATGCATTATACATAAGTCTTTATTTTATGTGAAATTATTATTGTAGTTAGGTTATTTCCTTATAATCTCTTTCCTAATTCATATTATATATAAAATCAATTAGGAAATAATAAGTCTATAAAAAACTATGTTGAAATTAATGGAGGTATGATTTATGTGGTTTAACAAAGAAACTGATGAGGTATTAAAGCACTTTAACAGTGATACTGTAAATGGCTTAACCTCTGAAGAAGCCAAACAACGTCTAGAAAAATACGGAAAAAATCAGTTAGTCACTAAGAAAAAGAAATCTGTAATTCAAATGCTCTTAGCCCAACTAAAGGACACAATGATTTATATCCTATTAGGAGCAGCAGTTATATCTGCAATTATGGGAGATTTTAATGAAGCAATTATAATAGTTTTAGTTGTAATGCTTAATGCAGTAATTGGAGTAGTACAAGAGTCTAAGGCTGAGAAAGCTCTTGAAGCCTTAAAGAAGCTTTCATCTCCTAAAGCTTTAGTTATAAGAGACAAGGTTACTATAGAAATCTCTTCTGAAGATGTAGTTCCTGGGGATATAGTTGTTCTTGATGCTGGTAGATATGTTCCTGCTGATTTAAGACTAATTCAAATTGCCAACTTAAAGATTGAGGAATCAGCTTTAACAGGAGAATCTGTACCCTCTGATAAGGTTAGTAATGCTATCTCTGAGGAAAAAGTTCCTTTAGGAGATCAAAAGAATATGGCCTTTTCCTCTACCCTTGCCACTTATGGTCGTGGTATTGGTGTTGTAGTTGCAACTGCTATGGATACTGAAATAGGTAAAATTGCAAAAATGCTTGAAAATGAAGAAAATGAAATGACTCCTCTTCAGAAAAAATTAGAGGAACTTGGAAAAGTCTTAGGTTTAGGAGCTTTGTTAATATGCGGAATTATTTTTATAATCTCTCTTTTCCAAGGTAGACCGCTGTTTGAAATGCTTTTAACTTCCATAAGCCTTGCTGTAGCTGCAATTCCTGAAGGACTCCCTGCAGTTGTTGCTATAGTACTTGCCATGGGAGTTCAAAGAATGATTAAAGAAAATGCCATTGTTAGAAAACTCCCTGCAGTGGAAACCTTAGGTTCTGTAAATATAGTATGTTCTGATAAAACAGGTACCTTAACTCAAAATAAAATGACAGTTACAAAGTTTTATGCCAACTCTAAGTTAAATAATATTGAAGATTTTAATGTAGATAATTCTTCTGAAAAACTACTTCTTGAAAATCTAATTCTTTGTAATGATGCTACTTACTCAGTAAATAATTCTACAGGAGATCCTACGGAAATAGCTCTTCTTGAGGCAGGTATAAAATTCAATCTCTCTAAGGATGATTTAGAAGTCTCAAATAAAAGAGTTAATGAAATTCCTTTTGACTCTGATAGAAAGCTTATGACTACAGTTAATAAATATAATGAATCCTTTAAAGTATTTACTAAAGGTGCCATAGATAATATATTAAAAATCTCAAAAGCTGTTTATGTAAACGGGGAAATTGTTCCTCTTACTGAAGAATTAAAGAATAATATTATGGATGCTTCTAATGAGATGTCTAATGATGCTCTAAGAGTTTTAGGTGCTGCCTTTAAAGATTTAGACTCTCATAATGTTAATTTAGACGACTTAGAAAAGGATTTAATCTTAATTGGTATGGTAGGTATGATAGATCCTCCAAGACTTGAGGTTAAAGACTCCATAGCTCTTTGTAAAAAAGCTGGTATAAGTACTGTAATGATAACAGGTGACCATAAAAATACTGCATTTGCCATAGCTAAAGAACTTGGTATTGCAAGTAGTATAGATGAATGTATGTCTGGAGCTGATTTAGATGAACTTTCTGAAGAAGAATTTAAAAACAAAATCTCCTCTTTAAAGGTTTTTGCTAGAGTATCTCCTGAGCATAAGGTTAAGATAGTTAAGGCTTTTAAAGCTAATGGCAATATAGTTTCAATGACTGGAGATGGGGTTAATGATGCTCCTTCCTTAAAGGCAGCAGATATTGGTGTTGCTATGGGTATAACTGGTACTGATGTAGCCAAGGGTGCTGCAGATATGGTTCTTACTGATGATAATTTTTCAACTATAATATCTGCCATAGAAGAAGGAAGAAATATCTTTAATAATATTAAAAAATCTGTTATGTTCCTTTTATCTTGTAACCTTGGAGAAATTGTGGCTTTATTCGTAGCTATACTTTTAAACTGGGCTACTCCACTTCAACCAATTCATATATTATGGGTTAACCTAATAACTGATACCTTACCAGCCCTATCTTTAGGTGTGGACCCTGGTGATAGTGGTGTTATGAATTATCCTCCAAGAAATCCTAAGGAAAACATCCTTAAAAGAGGTGGATTCTCTCTAATATTTAACGGTACTTTAATTGGGGTACTAACTCTTATTGCATTTAGAATAGGACTTAATAAGTATGATAATGTAATGCACGCTCAAACTATGGCTTTTGTAGTTTTAAGTGTATCTCAATTAGTTCACTCCTTAAACATGAGGCATAGTGAGAAATCTATATTTACAATTGGATTCTTCTCAAATAAGTTCCTTATATTATCTATAGTTTTTGGAATCTTCCTCCAAGATATTATAATAACTGTTCCATTCTTAGCTAATATCTTTGGTGTTTATGACTTAAACCTAAATGATTGGTTTATAGTTAGCTTATTATCTATAATTCCTCTTGTAGCTAACGAGATAATTAAGATCTTTATAAGAGCTAAAAATAAATAAATGATAACTCTCTTATAACTTATATTATGTAATATATTTAATTTAAAAGAAAAACACTATTTGGCTTACTTTAGAAATAATGAGCCAAATAGTGTTTTATATTTTTCTTCTT
>NZ_JBFNEO010000150.1:0-7151 GCF_040797585.1 Clostridium sp. | reverse complement strand
TCATTAAGCTCACTGGTACTAATCTCATCTTCTGTAATAGTAACATCATTTAATAAAGTTATAATTTCATCTTCATTAAAATAATTTTTCATTTTACTATCTCCTCCTTATAGGAAATCTTAAACTTTTCTATAATAGAGTTTCTTGTTCTCCAAAGCCTGTTATAAACTGCGCCTTTAGTCAAATTAAATGTCTTAGTTATACTATTGATATCTTCATCAAATATATATTTTCTTATAAATATCTCCCTATCTACTTTATTTTCATCACATAATAGCTCAAGAATTTTCTCTTTCTTTTCTCTACTAATATAGTCATTTTCAAGATCTCTATGGTCAGATATTATATCTTCCTCTATAGGAATATTATCCGCCTGCTTTAATTTTCTTTTATAATCTATGGCTTTATATTTACTGACAGCTAAGAGCCAATTTTTAAAGGAAGTTTTCTCTGGATTATAAAGATTATATTTATTCCATACTAAAAGATATATATCATTAAGGCATTCTTCAGCACTCTCATGGTTATCATGTCCTAAAACATTTATCACCACCTTAAATACTAGATTTGAATAAGTATCTATAATATACTCCAAAGATTTAGTATTTCTTTTCTTAAGTTCTAACAAAAAATTATCTTCATTAATACCCACTATAGCTCTCCTTTCCTATTTACTTTCTTTCATTAATTAAATACGAAATAAAAGCACTATGTTTCACAAAAACAAAAAAATTTATATAAAAGTACAATATAACTATGCTTTTATAGGTGAATAAACAATTATATAATTCATTTTTGCTACTAGCCTATTTTCTACCCTTATTCATTTTATCAGAAGAAAAATTTAAATGCTGTAATCTATAACTCTATAACCTAATACAATAAATACTAAAATTAAAAGAGGCTGTCGCGCAAAGAATAAAAACTACAATATATTGTATTAGATTTTTAAATTCTAAGACAACATATTGTGGTTAAATTCCTTAATGCGATAGCCCCTTTACTTAATCTTAAAAATTCCTTAGCACTCTCCATACATGAAGATATTCTCTTCCTTTATCTTTAGTCCCTGTTTTTCATAGAAATCTTTAGCGGGTATATTTCTCTCTGTTAATAAAGTAATATAAATAATATTTTCTTCTTTCAAGGATAGCTTTACGAAGTTCATTAACTTTGACCCTAAGCCAATACTCTGATAATCATTGTCTATGAAGTATTCATTTACAAAACACTCATCTCCTGAAAACCAGCTTCTTTTATGTCCAAAACATGCTCCAACAATAATATCTTCTTTTTCTATAACAAAACCTCTAAAAGCTGGATTATCCATAAATTCCTTTAAATATTTTGAACTTTGCTCTACAGATTCCCACTGATCAAACCATGGTGCTCCATTGTAAACTTTAATCATTAATTCAGCACAGGAATTTAAATCTTCTGTCCTCATTTTTCTTGCTTTATATTCTAAATTCATTATTCCTCTCCTCTTTCTATATAGAATAATTATGTCACAAACTATATGCTAAAGGCTAATTATTCTCTTAAATTATTTAAACACCCCGGTATTGTTATTAAGGAAATCTTCTAACATATCCTCATGCTGCTTAAGGAACAATCTAGGAATATTATCTCTACTAAAAAACTTCAAATCAAAGGTTTCCTTATTATCTACCATTAAATCCCCACTAATCATATTACATTTAAATAAATAGCATATTGATTGGGAAGTGTCCCCATTTGGGTATTCAGCAAAGTATTTTGAATATACTCCTATAAACTTTTCTACCCCTACCTCTAGCCCTGTTTCTTCCTTAACCTCTCTAATTAAGGCCTCTTCAACAGATTCATAAAGCTCAATAGCTCCTCCTGGAAGTCCCCACAATTCCTCTTTATCACTTCTTTTTTGAAGTAATATCTCCCCCTTATCATTAGTAATACATGCAACTGAAAAGTTTAATATTATAGTATCATGTCCTACTTTACTTCTTATCCACTTTATGTAATCCACTATTTAATCCCCCTCTTAACTTCTAAATATATATCTACCCATTGCACATTAAACTAAACTGCAATCTTCCAAATCCACAGCATATTCAAATATTAAATTTAGATAAGGTACATCTATATATAAACCACATGATAATTAAAACTAAATCCTAATTACTACTATTTAAAGCATATTCAAAAGTTGAATTTTCAGATGGTTTATCTATATAACAAATAAAATTTAATATATGATTAATTATAAACTATGATATTATTCAATTATTTCAATATTATTACAAAATTATAATAATAAATACTATTCCTAAAATAATATAATTCCTTATTATATATTCTTACTTATTATATATTCTTACTTATTATATATTCTTACTTAGAATTAATTTTAATAAGAAAAACACCATCGTAAATTTGTAATCATATAATAAGATAAACACAGATTTAATTTGCTAGTATATATATTTATACCATTAACATATTATGGTATAATGTTTAAGTAGAATACAAATACCACAGAGGATGGCTGTGGGGGTTGTACGTTTTCCTCCTTGGGCTATTTGGTTATTATCTCACTAGCTCAGGGGGTGGTATTGGGTATGCTGGAAATATTACTGATAGGAATAATGGTAATTGTTCTTATTAAAATGGTCTTAAAAAACAATGTATTTTTCAATTACTTGAGAATTAAAATTAAAATTTTAGGTCTTGATATTGAAATTAGAAGCAAAGAAAAAAGCACTCCATCCGACCAAGATTAAGTGCTTTTACCTTTAATTGATATTTAAAATTAATTTTACCCGATAGCCCTAAAACCAAAAACGTTCTAAGGATGCTTAGTGTTACCAGCACTAAGCATTTTTATTAAAAAACTTAAGGCTTTAAGTCTCATAATCTATTACTTTCTTACTATTATTATAT
The DNA here is from genome assembly GCF_040797585.1 of Clostridium sp. Lineage (GTDB taxonomy): Bacteria > Bacillota > Clostridia > Clostridiales > Clostridiaceae > Clostridium_Z. The sequence continues at coordinate 4,229 of NZ_JBFNEO010000150.1, read as the reverse complement.
CAAAGTTCTATGAAAAATAAACCTAGTTTATAAAATTTATATCTTAATTCTTAGATTCTCCTTATCTTCAAGTTGAATTCTACTTCTATATGAAAAGCTTACCTAGATTATATAATCTAGAATAATCTAAGAATCTTAAGTCTTATTCTCGATATAATAAATTTCCCATTAAATAAACTTACTTCATATTACAATAATAGACCTCAGTTTCATATTCTAGGACTACACTTCCATTATACTCATATTTATTAAATATGCTCTCTAAATCTGTTTAAGATTCTCAAGATACAAAAATTAAACTTCTTATAGGGTCTTTAGCCTAAATTTAACTTATACATGTACTTAAATCCTTTAAAACCTTGGAGTTTAAGTAGTGAATAAGATAAATTTTAATTATATAACTTAACTAACCTAAAGATTTATATTGTTAAATATATATACTAAGTTTTTTATTTAATGGAACACCCCTATAAATCCAGCTAGTAAAACTACAATAGCAAATATCATTCTATATACTGCAAAGATCTTCATTGGTTTTTTCTGTAAGTATGAAATAAACTTATTAATTACCACTAGTGCCACTATAAATGAAACTACAAATCCAGCCATAAGGGCCGTAATCTCTTGGGATGTAAGCATAGATATGCCGCCTATCTTTAGGATTTTCAAAAAGCTCATTCCTATCATAACTGGGATAGCTAAAAAGAAAGAAAACTCAGCTGCCACTACAGTAGAAAGCCCTGATATCCATCCACCTATAATAGTAGAAGCTGAACGTGACATTCCAGGAATTATAGCTAAACATTGAAATAGTCCAATTATTATAGCTTGTCTTACTGTTACATTTAGCTCTTGATTAGTTGTATTTGTATTTTTACTTCTAAATTTATTTTCAGCATATATCATCCATATACCACCTAAAAACAGTGTTATAGCTACGGATACCGGATTGAATAAATACTTATCAGATAAATCATCTAGTAGTATTCCAAATACTCCTCCTGGTACGCAAGCGATAAATATCATAAGCCAAAACTTAAATCCTGATTTTTCGTAGCCAACTTTCTTCGGAAAAAAGTTCACAAGAGTTTCTTTTATTTTTCCAAAATACAGTACAACTACCGCAAGTATTGCTCCAAGTTGTATAACATAAGTATACATCTCAACATAATTAGGATTTGTTCCTTTAAATCCCATTAAGTTCTGAAAAATAATCATATGGCCTGTGGAGGATACTGGTAGAAATTCCGTTATACCTTCAACAATTCCTAAGACTATAGATTGTATTATAAAAATTACTGTTTCCATTTAATCATCCTTTTCTAAATTTATTAAAATACTGTTTTAATGAATATCTATCCTCTTAAAGTAGCTTATAGTGGCTATAAATCCATTAATGGAAGTAATAAAAATTGAAATGTATGAGTTTATGATTTTTCTTTTAAGTTGAATATTAAATTATCCACACCCTAAAATTTCTGTCCACAAATTCTCTTACTTTTCCACAGATACAACTCTTTCAATAGTGATTGGTAAATTTTCAATTCTATCTTTTATAAAAATAGGATATATAACTTCATCCTTTAAATCCTTTAGTTTAACCCACTTAAACTCGAATTCTCTATCTTCCTCCGTTACATTAAACCTCTCTCCTCTTTCAAAAATCCTATTATCCTCACACTTAATTAAATAATAAAAACAAACTTCATGATATCTGTCTTCCTTATTTGTAAAGAAATGTTCACTTACCCAAAGTGGCCTGTCTACAGTAACCTTAAGTTGAAGTTCCTCTTCCATCTCCCTAATAATTGTGTTCTCTGTTGATTCATTGATTTCTACCCTTCCACCTGGAAAGGCATAAAAGTCATCGCTAGTTAGTTTATGTATAAGAACACTATTATCCTTAATTAAAATACCTGCTACTCTAAAGTTAAAAATTCCATCACCAATTTTAAAATTAATCATATATCCTCCTAGGTTATTTTCCATAACTACTTAACAGAATTCATATTTTATAAATATTTTCTAACTATTAGAATAATCTTTTGCTTCTAGTAAATAAAGCACATGTCCATATAATTCATTATCCTTCTCCACATTTGGATGATTGAACTCCATAACTTTTTTCATCCCTATCTTTTTCATTACATTTTCAGAAGGATGATTTATCTTAGCTGTAAAGCTATATATCTTTTGAAGTTTTAACTCTCTAAATCCATATTCTATACATGCCTTTGCTCCTTCTGTGGCATATCCTTTACCATGAGCCTCTTTTTTTAATCTCCATCCTATTTCAATACAAGGAGTAAATTCAGCTTCAAAACTAGCTTTATGAAGACCAAGAAGCCCTATAAACTCACCCTTTTCCTTTGTTTCCACTGCATAAAATCCATATCCTTCTATCTGAAACTCCTCTTGGATTTTATTATAAAAGGTTTCTGCTTCCTCATTAGATAGAGTCTTTGGAAAATACTTCATTACCCTAGTATCACTATTCATCTCTTTAAAGTCTTTTAAATCCTCCTCTTTCCAGTTTCTAAATATTAATCTCTCACTTTCAAAATAAATCATTTCTGCCTCCTATGTTAAACCTTATTTATTGGTACTCCTCCATGCTTCATATATTACATATATCGCTGCATATCTCTCTATATTATACCATGTGTCTCCATACACATGTCCTAGCATAAATTACTTTACATATGATATTATTTTAAGTATAGTACTTTGGATACATAGGAGGAATGTTATATGAAATCTAACATGCAAGATATATTTAAAGTTATCTCTCTAGCTGAAAAGTTAAAGAATGAATTAAGACATAGCTGGCTTTCAAGCGGAAGGCAAGAGAGTGTAGCTGAGCACACCTGGAGAATGTCTTTAATGGCAGTATTAATGGAGAAAAATCTATCTAAACCAGTTAATATGGAAAGACTACTAAAGATGATCATAATTCATGATCTTGTGGAAGCTGAAGCAGGAGATATCCCTGTCTTTAACATAATGAATAACGAGGAATTAAAAAAGCTTAAGACTAAAAATGAGTTGAAAGCCATAAATAATATTAGGACTACCTTAGGTAATGACTTAGGTGAAGAATTATATGATATATGGATGGAGTTTGAAAATAAGTCTTCCTATGAGGCTAAGGTAGCCAATGCTCTAGATAAATTAGAAGTTCAAGTCCAGCATAATGAAGCTAACTTTTCTACTTGGATAGATATTGAACATAAGCTATGCCTTATGATGGGACAATATGTAGAATTTGAGCCTGCTTTAGTAGATCTTAAGGATATAATAGAAAAAGATGCAATAGATAAACTTGCATCTAATGGTATAGATATAGAATCTATTAAATGTAGCTAAATGTTATTTTCTAGGCTTAACATGACTATTCTAAAATATATTTAAAATTTATATTTATTGACGGAAATGTTACCTATTGATATTTCTACTAAAAAGTCACCTTAAATTAAGATTAAAATCTAATAATCTTTACTTTAAGGTGACCTTTTATATCTTGTTAATAATTTTAAAAAGTCTTCAAATTTACTTAAATACATTAAAAGGTTCAGGGTCATTATCCTTTAAATCCACATTTAATTTCCCTGTGGCATCTACTGTAGCTAAAAACACCTCTTTGGGTGAATTTATCTTAAGCTTTTTAAGTTCATTAAATAACCATTGTTCATTATGATTCATTAATTTTAAATGTTCATTCATTATAATTCCATCAACAATAACCTCTGCCATAATTCCTTTGTAATTAGACTTAATCTTCATATCCTTAAGGGTTACCAACTGATTCTCTGGCTTTAAAAGTATACTAACTTTTCCACTGGTTTCTAATATAGCGTAATCTACTTTTCTTATATCAAATATATCCTTAAGCCTACATTCCTCTAAAACATCATTAATAGTAAACTTTGATTTTCTAAGATTTTTTTCTAAAAACTTACCATTTTGAATAAGTATGCTAGGCTTATCCCCTAGTACCCCTCTGAGACTTTTACCTTTTAGAGATATATAAGAAACTGCAATAGGTATTACTGAATATACAACAAGGGCAACAATGGCGTATTCATAAGGTATTTCGTGGTTTATTGCAAACTCTCCTGCTATAGACCCAATAGATATCCCTGCAATATAGTCAAAAAAGCTTAACTGAGAAAGTTGCTTTTTCCCCATAATTCTTGTAAATATAAAAAGTATAACTATGGACACTAAGC
>NZ_JBFNEO010000149.1:0-7183 GCF_040797585.1 Clostridium sp. | reverse complement strand
GGATAATAGAAGAAGAAAAGGTAATAGTAAATGAAAAAGTAGTAAAAAGTAACTATAAACTAAAGGAAGAAGATAATGTAATTTTAACCATAGAAGATCCTAGAGAACTTACCATAGAACCAGAAAATATTCCCTTAGATATTATATATGAAGATAAGGATGTAGCTGTGATAAACAAACCATCAGGGATGGTAGTTCATCCAGCATCAGGAGTGTATAATGGAACATTAGTTAATGCTCTTTTAAATCATTGTGATGACCTATCAGGTATAAATGGTGTTATAAGGCCTGGGATTGTACATAGAATAGATAAAGATACTTCAGGGATCTTAGTCATTGCTAAAAATGATTATGCCCATAATAAGTTAGGAGAGCAATTTAAAGAGCATTCTATTAAGAGAGAGTATTATGCTTTAGTAGAGGGAAGGTTAAAAAATGAGGAAGGGACAATAGATACTATTATTGGAAGGCATCCTTCAGACAGGATTAAATTTTCTGTTACTAAAATAGGAAAGAGAGCTATAACTCATTATAAGGTTATTGAGATATTTAATAATGCTACTTTAGTTAGATGTAACCTTGAAACAGGAAGAACTCATCAAATAAGAGTGCATATGAGCCATATAGGTCACCCACTAATGGGAGATCCTGTCTATGGATATAAGAAGCAAAGGTTTAAAACAAAAGGACAGCTTTTACACGCTAAAACCTTAGGATTTAATCATCCAACAAAGAATATTTTTATGGAATTCGAAAGTCCTCTTCCAGAAGAATTTCTTAATATATTAAACATCTTAAGAAAAGAATTGAAATAAAATTAGAAATATGATATTATGTTATAGAAAATTACCTTTAATGTGATCCAGAGAGGTCATAAGGCAATAAATTTTATAACATAGAATTTATGAGTCTTATTTCCTTTTGGAAATAAGACTTTTTATTATAAAATAATATATTTGGGGTGAATTAAAATGAAATTAAAGGCATCTTTATTAGATAAAGATTCTGTTAGAAGAAGTTTAGTTAGAGTTTCTCATGAGATAATAGAAAAAAATAAGGGGACAGAGGATATAGTTTTTGTTGGAATAAAAAGAAGAGGATATCCAATCGCTAACAGAATAGCAGAAAACATAAAAAAATTTGAAGATGTAGAAATTCCAGTAGGTCAGGTAGACATAACTCTCTATAGAGATGACTTAGATAATGTAAGTGATCTGCCAACTGTGAATAGCAAAGAAATTGGAGTTTGTGTTCAGGGTAAAAAAGTTATATTAATAGATGATGTGCTTTACACTGGAAGAACAGTAAGAGCAGCTATAGATGCTATAATGGATTCAGGAAGACCTAGTTCTATTCAACTAGCTGTCCTTATAGACAGAGGTCATAGGGAATTACCAATAAGAGCAGACTATGTAGGAAAAAATATACCAACTTCTAAGGAGGAAATAGTATCCGTTGAGATTTTAGAAATCGATGGAGAAGATTCAGTAAAAATATATGAAAAGTAATTAAAATCCAAAATAATGCTTTTTAAAATGACCCAGTGAGGTTATTAAGAGGAGGAACAATATGAAAAATTATGTTGATGTAGAAGAAAGACTACCTATATTAAAGACCATCCCATTAAGTATACAGCATTTATTTGCTATGGTTGGAGCTACAATTTTAGTTCCTATGCTTACAAAGACAAGTCCTTCAGTGGCTTTGTTCTGTAGTGGAGTTGGTACTTTACTATATATTTTATGTACAAAGGCAAAATTACCTGCTTACATAGGTTCATCCTTTGCCTTTATAGTCCCTATGGTTACTGCTTCAGAAAAATTTGGGCCAAGTGGAATGCTCTCAGGAGTTATTGCAGCGGGATTAGTTTATATACTAGTTGCTATCATTATAAAGTTTACAGGATCAGGTTGGATTGATAAGATACTACCTCCTATAGTAGTAGGAGCTGTAGTTATAGTCATAGGACTTGGAGTTGCAGGAGTTGCAATAAATTGGGCAGGACTTAATCCTAATTTTACAACTGACGCTTTAAAGGATGTGCCAAGATTTCAGTGGATTTTAGTATCTTTAACCACCTTAGGAATTGGAATATTTGGAAGTATGTATTTTAAAGGATTTTTAGGAGTTATACCTATACTTATATCCATGATAATTGGATATATAATGTCCTTTGCTTTAGGGCTTGTACCTCAAGAAGCCATAGATTCAATTGTTAACGCAAAGTTATTTGCATTTCCTACTATTACTACTCCAACCTTTAGTTGGGGAGCAGTAATGCTTATGGCACCTGTTTCCTTTGTAACCTTGGCAGAACATATTGGACATGTTTATGTTACTAATAATGTTTGTAATAGAGATTTCACTAAAGAACCAGGACTTCATAGATCTATCTTAGGTGATGGAGTGGCTACTTTATTCGCAGGATTTGTGGGAGGACCTCCAAACACAACCTATGGAGAGAATATAGGAGTTATGGCTATAACTAAAGTTTATAGCGTATGGGTAATAGGTGTGGCAGGAGTAGTTGCTATAATACTTTCCTTTATAGGACCTGTAGCTCAAATAATAACAAATATTCCTCTTCCAGTTATGGGTGGAGTTAGTACCTTATTATTTGGAATTATAGCCTCTTCAGGATTTAGGGTTTTTGTTGAAAATAAAATAGATTTTTCGAAGAAGAAAACTCTTATTGTAGTATCTGTTATAATTGTTCTAGGAATAGGTGGAGCAGTTATAAATATTAAAGGCTTTGAACTTTCAGGAGTAGCTCTTGCAACTTTAGTAGGAATAATTTTAAATTTAGTACTACCAGAAGTAAGTAAAAATGAAGAATAGCACTATATTAATATAACTTTTTGTAATATAATTAAAATAAGTGAGGGTAACCTCACTTATTTTAATTTTTTAATGTATATTTACAATTTATATAAAGGAGAAAAAGTTATGAATTATTCTTTAATAGCCACAAGTACTTTTGGTATAGAAGCTATAACATCAAAAGAACTTAAAGATTTAGGATATGAGGATTTAAATGTTGAAAATGGTCGTGTAACCTTTGAAGGGGATGACATGGATATAGCTATATGTAACACATGGCTTAGAACAGCAGATAGAGTTTTGATAAAGATGGCAGAATTTAAGGCTGAAAGCTTTGAAGAGCTTTTCCAAGGAACCTTAGCTGTAGATTGGGGCAGTTTGATACCAAAGGATGGAAAAATGCATGTTACTGGAAAGTCTATAAAATCTACTCTACATAGTGTACCAGATTGTCAATCTATAGTAAAAAAGGCTGTAGTAGAATCTATGAAAAAAACATATAATACAGATTGGTTTAGTGAAGATGGACCAGTATACAAAATAGAGGTTGCTATATTAAAAGATATTGTTACATTAACTATAGATACTACAGGACCAGGATTACATAAAAGAGGATATAGAGAAGTTGCAGGAGCTGCACCTTTAAAGGAGACTTTAGCAGCCTCTATGGCATTAATAAGCAAATGGAATGGAGAAAATTTATTAATAGATCCTTTCTGCGGTTCTGGAACAATACTTATAGAAGCCGCTATGATAGCTAAAAATATAGCTCCAGGTCTTAATAGAAGCTTTGTTTGTGAAACTTGGCCTACTATGGAAAAGGATGTGTGGGATCAGATAAGAGAGGGAGCTAGGGCTTCTATTAATGATAAAGATATGGCTCTTTTAGGCTATGACATTGATTCAAGAGTAATAAGAATGGCAAGGGAAAATGCTAGGAAAGCTGGAGTAGAGGAATTTATAACCTTCCAAGTGATGAACTTTAACGATTTTTCAACTAAGAGAAATAAGGGATTTATAATAACTAATCCTCCTTATGGAGAAAGAATCGGGGAAGAGAAGGATATTAAAGAGCTTTATGAAAAATTAGGGTTAGATTATAGAAGGCTTAAAAATTGGCAGTTTTATATATTAACCTCCTATGATAGATTCGAAAGGTTATTTGGTAGTAAAGCTGATAAAAATAGAAAGCTGTATAATGGTAGAATACAATGTTACTATTATCAGTATTTTGGTGAGAAATAATAATACAAAAAATAGGCTAGAAGTGTATTTCTAGCCTATTTTTTATAGTTTTTCTAGGGATAGCTCCTTAGGATCAACATAAACTGTTTTATTTGTAGAATATATCACCATTCCAGGTTTACTGCCAGAAGGCTTCTTTACATTTCTAACCTCAGTGTAATCTATAGGAACCTTTGAAGAATTACTTGCCTTACTATAGTAAGCAGCAAGGGTTGCAGCCTCTTCTAATGTTTTATCAGGTATATCATGGCCTTTAATTATTACATGAGAGCCAGGTATATTTTTAGTATGAAGCCATAAATCACTTCTGTCTGCAAATTTTAGTGTTAAATAATCATTTTGAGAATTATTTTTACCTACATATATGTGATATCCATCAGAGGATAAAAAGTGTAGAGGCTTAGAAGGTTTAATTTTTTTCTTGCCTTCTTTCTTAAATTTTATATATCCGCTTTCCATAAGTTCTCTTCTAATTTCATCGATTTCATCATAACTATCTATGGTTTTTAAGGTGGTAAACACTGAGTTTAGATAATTAAGTTCGTCTTCTGCCAGAGATAATTGAACCAAGGCAGATTCCTCAGCTTTTTTATATTTATTATATTTTTTATAATAGCTTTGGATATTTTCAGAAGGAGTCTTTAATTCATTTAAAGCTATTGTAATATACTCCTCCTCTTCCTTATAGTAATTTAAAAGAGCAATTTCCTTCATTCCTTCTTTTAGGGAGGATATATTGGCAGTAAGAAGCTCACCCCTTATTCTTAAGTCTTCTTTTTCATTACATTTTTCTAAGGTATCTTCTAATATTTGAATTTTCTTAGTACATCTTTCTATATTATTAGATATAATCTTTTGAATATCTAGGGTTCTATTGTGAATTCTATCCTGTTTATCTTTTTCCTTATAATAATTATCTAATAACTCACTAGGAGAATCAAAAGTATGAACATTGTATTCATTATAGGTTTCAAAAGAGATCGAAGAAAATTCTTTTAATAATCCTTTTATATCTGCATATGAATTATAATGAAAGTTCTTTAATTCGTAGTACTCTTTAAAGAATTCTTTAGAAAATTCATATAAAGATAAGCCACTCTTTTCAAACCTAAAGAACATTTCCTTAGATAAGATTTTACTAATTCCTGTAAAGATTTTAGAGAATACAGATGAATCTAATTCTAAATCTAAAGACATTTCATTAAAGGATTCTAATGTAAAACTTTCAGGATTAAGTTTTTTGGATTCAGGGGGATATATATATTTAATATTTGGATATAGGCATCTATAGCTATTAATATCAGGAGTAATATGTTTAATACTGTCCATTATAATATTATCTCTATCTCTAACTAAAGTTATATTGCTATGTCTTCCCATTACTTCAACTATTAAATTATATACACTGTTAAAACCTAAATCATCAGTTCCTTCAAATTTAAGTACTAATATTCTATCTCCATTTAACTGACTTATATCAATTAATCTAGAATTTAGTAAGTATTTTCTAAGTACCATACAAAACATTGGTGGTTTTAATGGATTATCCTTAGAAACCTTTGAAAGATATATTCTAGGGTAGGAGGAGCTTGCACTTATTAAAAGCTTTTTATTCCCCCTAAAGGTAAGAATAATTTCATCTTTTTCTGGTTGATTAACCTTATCAACCTTAAGATTAATCAAGGTATTTTTTAATTCTTCTTTAATTGTATATAAAAAAACTCCATCTAGAGCCATAAAGTTCACCCCTTCTTTATTTATTTATATGAATAGTTTAACACATAAGTCAATTATATATAAAATTATTCAATTTGTAATGATTTTTACCAAAATATAAAGTATCATATAATATATATTGAAGTATTTGTATTAAAGAAAAGGTGGTTAAAATGAATTTTACAAAGATGCATGGAAATGGAAACGACTTTATAGTCATAGAGGATTATGATAATGAATATGTTAATAAAGAATCACTTTTAGCAGAAAAGCTTTGTCATAGAAAGTTTGCCATAGGGGCAGATGGCATATTACTGGTGAGAAGATGTGAAGATGCCCATATAGAAATGGTCATAATAAATTCTGATGGATCCTATGCTGCTATGTGTGGTAATGGGCTTAGGTGTTTTGTGAAATATGTTTATGAAAAAAATATTTGTAGAAGTAATCCTATGAGGGTAAAAACAGGGGATGGAATAAAGACTGTATTTATAGAGGAAGATAAGTTAGAAGTTAAAAGTATAAAGGTAAATATGGGGAAACCATCCTTTGATCCTAAGGATATACCTGTAGATGTATCTGATAAAATAATAAACTATCCATTAAACCTTGAAAAGACTTACAATATAACAAGTCTTAGAATGGGAGTACCTCACACTGTAATATTTAATGTTTTGGATGAGGTAAATATAGAAGAGGGAAGAGCTATAGAGAAGGCAAGTATTTTTACAGAAGGAACTAATGTTAACTTTTGTGAAATTGTAGACAAAAATCATATTAAGGTGAAAACCTGGGAAAGAGGAGCAGGTCCTACACTAGCTTGTGGAACTGGGAACTGTGCATCAGCCTTTGTAGCTAATTATTTAGGTTTAGTGGATAAGGATATAAATGTGGAGGTCCAAGGAGGAACCTTAAGGATTTTAATAGAGAATGATGAGGTGTATATGATAGGAAATGCGGAGTTTGTTTGTGAGGGAAAGGTACTTATTAGTATTTAGGAGAGATAAAAATGAAGCAGAGGAGTAGTACGGCAATATGGATTATGGTTTTACTCTGTTTATTTTTAAATGGATGTACTAACAAAGAAGTAGTAAAGGAAAAGGAGATAAAACCCTTAATACCTCTAGAGGAATATATGTTTGGAGAGGTAATTAATAATAAAACTAAAATTTATAATTTACAAAATGGTATGGGAGGTTATCTTGGAGAATGGGATAATCTTATTGATTTAAGATACAATGTAAAAGAAAAGATTTATGCAAAGCTTATTTATCTAGAGGAAGGTAATAATCTTAATAGAAATAAAATAGTTATAGAAACTAAGAATGATGAAATAGAGATTAATAATTTCTTTAGTGCCTTAGATATGAGGATGAGTCCTAATGGTTGGAAACTAGCTTAT
>NZ_JBFNEO010000148.1:0-7254 GCF_040797585.1 Clostridium sp. | reverse complement strand
TTATTCTATTTAATTAAAAATTATAATAGTGATTTAGATATAGAAAAGCTTAGTGAAAATTTTAGAAGTAATTCTATATGGGAAGGAGAGGTAAACTATATAGTAAACCTCCAAAATAAAATATTTAGATGTGAAATACTTAAACTAGATTATCATAATAATGAAAATGCTATTATTACCATATTTGATGATGTAACCTATAAGAAAAAGATGAATGATAAGATTATAAAGAATGAAAAGAAGCTTAGAGATATTACTGATAACATGTTAGACTTTATGATAAATGTTGATTATAAGGGTAAAATTCAATATGTAAGTACATCTCTTTGCGCTATGTATAATGTAAATTATAAAGAAATTAGAGGAAAGTATATATATGACTTGATTTATTACGAGGATAGAAAAGAAGTAGAGAGGTTTATAAAAAATAGATTAAGTGGAATATCCAAAGAAAAACAATTAGAGTATAGACTAAAAATAACAGGAAATGACTATATATGGGTTGAATCAGTTATGAATCCAATAATAAATAATAAGGGAGCCATAGAGGGATTTGTTATAACTTCAAGAGACATAGATAAAAAGAAGTATTTTCAAAGAGCTTTAGTAGAAAGCGAAAAAAAGTATAAAGACTTTTTCAATTTAGTAAGGAATTATATATATATAATTGATGTAGGCAATGACACCATTGTAGATATGAATGAATTTATGAGAAATGATTTTCTCATAGATAACAGAGAAATAAGCATATCTGAAGTTTTTGGAGAAGATGCCTCCAAGCTACATTTTAAATATTTTTATAAGATTCTTAAAGGAAATAAAAATTTAGAATTTGAATTTACAACTAAAAATCACTTAGGAGATGAGATTGATTTAGAAGTATCTCTAACACCTATACATGATAAGGATAAAATAACCAAAATAGTATGTATGGCAAAGGATATAACTCATAAGAAAAAGATGAAACAACTTCAAGAGAGACATGAGGAAGATAGAAGAAAACTTTTAGAGGCTAGAGAATATGATAGGATAAAAACAGAGTTTCTAGCTAACATATCTCATGAGCTTAGAACCCCTATAAATGTTATATTCTCTGCTCTTCAATTAGAAGAACTTAGAAGTAAAAGTGTATATGGGGATAGTAGGAAATATTTAAGACTTATGAAACAAAATTGTTATAGATTACTTAGACTTATAAATAATCTTATAGATGTTACAAAAATAGAAGCAGGATATTTGCCTATAGAATATGTAAATATAGACATAGTAAATGTTGTAGAAAATATAACAATGTCTATTGTTGATTATGCAGAAAATAAAGATATAGAAGTAATATTTGATACAGATATGGAAGAGAAAGTAGTATCTATAGATTTAGATAAAACAGAAAGGGTTGTTATGAATATTTTATCTAATGCTATAAAGTTTACATCTAAAAAAGGGGTTATTAATGTAAAACTTTCAGAAGAAGAGGACTTTGTGAAAGTCTCAATAAGAGATACAGGAAGGGGAATACCAAAAGAAAAGCTTGCAACAATATTTGAAAGATTTAACCAAGTGGATAAATCTCTTACAAGAGATCATGAAGGAAGTGGTATAGGATTATATCTAGTAAAGTCTTTAGTAGAAATGCAGGGGGGGAATATAACTGTTCATAGCGAAATAGGAGAGGGAAGCGAATTTATAGTTAGATTTCCTATAGGGAATATAGATACCTATGAAGAGGTTGCAGTAACCTCGGATATAGGAAATTCTTATGTAGAAAGAATAAGTATAGAATTCTCAGATATATATGAAATAAATTAAATCTTTGCTCTAGGTATAATATAGATAAACTACATCCAAACTCAATCTTTGAATAAGCCTTAAGTAATGATAGCTTACGATTTAGTTTCAATCGTCATGTGGTTTATCTATAGGAAAAATAAATCAATAATTAATTTATTTTTATAATATTATACTTCTAAATTTTAGATTAAGATGATATAATGATATAGAAGCTATACTTTAGTAAAATGATTGCAAAAAAGAATACATGGAATAAAGGCTTGTGAATCACAAGTCTTTATTTATTCTATATTTTCTTTTGAATTTATACAATGGATGTCATCTCTAATAATCCATTTGAGATAAAGGAATATTAGAGATGATTAGTCCTTAGAACTTTTATAGGTAATTTATATTGTAAAGCAAACCACTGTAGGATAAATTTAACCTTAGAGTGGTTCTTTTATTTTGAACATAATTTTTTTATAATAATATTGTAAAAGAATAATATTGTGACTTGGAGGAGAAACAAATGAGAGTTGGAGTATTAATGGGGGGGATTTCCTCAGAGAGAGAAATATCTCTTAAAAGTGGAAGAGAAATAGTAGATAATTTAGATAAGAGTAAATATGAGGTTATAGAGATAGTTTTAAATAGTAAAGAGGAGTTAATAGAGAAGGTAAAGGATATTGACTTTGCTCTACTTGCTCTACATGGACAATTTGGAGAGGATGGTAAAATCCAAGCTGTGCTTGAAAATCTTAATATACCTTATTCAGGATGTGATACTTTAAGTAGTGCTGTATGTATGGATAAGGATATGACAAAGAAGGTTTTAAAGGCTTCTAATATAAGAACTGCAAGATGGATATGTGTAAGGGATATAAAAGAAATAGACTATAAAGCCATAGAGGAATTTGGATATCCTGTTTTTGTAAAGCCTAATAGTGGTGGATCTTCAGTGGCAACCACCAGGATAGATGAAAAAGAAGGTATAGAAGGGGCTGTAAAAGAAGCATTAAAATATGATAGGGAAGTAATGATTGAGGAATATATAAAAGGGGATGAGATAACTTGTCCTGTTTTAAATGGGGTAATGCTACCTATCCTTGCTATAAAGCCCAAATCAGAGTTTTTTGATTTTACTTCAAAGTATGAAGATGGTGGGGCAGATGAATTTATAATAGAACTTGAGGAGAATCTTCATAAGGAAGTTGAGGATATGGCATTAAGAAGCTACAGAGAAACTAAGTGTAGTGTATATGCTAGAGTGGATATGATAGTTAGAAGAGGGGTTCCTTATGTTCTTGAACTTAATACCCTTCCAGGAATGACTAAGAATAGTTTATTCCCAAAGAGTGCTAAAGGAGTAGATATAGGCTTTTCTGAGCTTTTAGATTTAATAATAGAGTATTCTTTAAAGGAAAGACAGCAATAAAAATAAGCTCATTCTGAGCTTATTTTTATTGTGTTCTAATTTATTCTATTCTTATATAGATGTATCCTATGATATTTAAGATAATATGTGTAAAGCCTATTATTCATCTAACCTTCAAATGGTGAAAAGAACACCACCTAAAGGAAGATTCGTTATATATTTAAAAATTTTAAGAAACCTTATAGCCTTAAATTACGTCTAATATATTAGGACATAGAAATATATTTTATTAGTAGATCTAATGTATTTACAAGGGAATCCATATGAGTTCTTTCATAGCCATGAGATGCAAATATTCCAGGTCCTATTAAAGCACATCTTATATCATAACCAGCTCTCATAGCAGCAGAAGCATCGGAACCATAATAAGGATAAATATCTACTCTATAATCTATATTGCTATTAGTACAAATTTCTATAAGTTTTTTTCTAAGGTCATAATCATAAGGACCAGAGGAATCCTTAGCGCATATGCAAACTGAGTATTCAGAGGAGTTTTGATTAACCCCAGGGGCACCCATATCAACAGCTATAAATTCTTTTGTTTTTTCTGGAATAGCAGAGGATGCACCGTGACCTACTTCCTCATAGTTGCTTATAAATATATTAGTGGTGTAAGGTAATTTTATGTTATTGTTTAGTACATATTCAACGATATATAAGAGTATAGCAGCACTAGCCTTATCATCTAAGTATCTGCTTTTTATAAAACCATTTTCAGTAATGGTAGTTCTAGTATCAATAAGAATAAAGTCTCCTACAGAGATAGATAGTTTTTCAGTATCCTCTTTAGAAAAGACTTTTTCATCTAGGACCACCTCCATATTATCAGGTGTTCTTTTAAGCTCACGAGCTTCATCGCCACTTATATGAACAGAAGGTTTTATTGTTTGAATAGTTCCGCTGTAGCTTTTTCCATTAAGGGTCTCAATTATGCAGTTTTCACCTTCTATACTAGACATCATGTAACCACCTACAGGGGTAAGACCTAAAGTACCATTAGATTTTATACTCTTTACCATGGCACCTAGAGTGTCTACATGAGCTGAAAGAGTTCTTTCATATTCTTCATTCTCTCCCTTAAGAGTTATAATTAAGGCACCCTTATTTGTTCTTTTATATACAGCACCTAATTTATCTAACTCTTCTTCTAAGTAATTAATTACATTGTTAGTGTAACCAGATGGACTATGAATGGATAGTATATTTGTTAGATAGTTTTTTAAATTTTCTAAATTGTAATTTGACAATTATAACGCCCCCTTTTTGAAATCTTAAATTTATTATAAATTTAATCTTTATGTAACAAAATATATTATACAAGAACTATAATAAATTTAGGATAGTATATTTATAGTAATTCTTATTATTTAAAAGTAAATCTTAGATAAATGAAAATATATATCAAAAAATGTCAAAAATAAACTACATAGGCTTTATAAAAAACTTATGTTTTATATTATAATATTATTGAGACTTAAAGAAAGGGGATTTTTCACATGACGAAACATACTAAGACTTTTAAATTTAATACTAAAATCGTAATTATTTCAATTCTTTTATTAATTATAATAGCTGGTTCAAGTGTATTTGCATATTATAAGTATATGGAATCCGAAGTTAATAAGTGGAATGACAAGATCTATCCAGGGATTTCTGTACAAGGGGTTAATTTAGAAGGTAAAACTAAAGAAGAGGCTATATCGAATCTTAAAGAAGGTTTTGGAGATGTAATTGTAAATAAAAAAATAAAAGTGAAGGCTAAGGATAAGACTTACGAAATGGATTATTCAAAGCTTAATGCTAAATATGATATTGAAGAGGTTGTCAATGAAGCCTTTAATTCTGGAAAAGATGCCACTTTGAGGGACAAGTATAAAAAAGTCCATAATCCTACTAATGAGGATTTAGAACTTAAATTTAGCCATGACCCACAGTATGTAAAGGAATTTGTAGGTAACATAGCTAAAGAGGTAGATAAGGCACCTAAGGATGCAAAACTTAACTTCAATGGAGGGTTTTCAGTAACCGATGAGGTAATAGGATATAAATTAAACCAAGAAGATTTAGAAAATCAAATATTAAGTAGTATAAATGGTAATATTAATGAGGAAACCAATTTAGAGGCAAAAATAGATGAAGACAAGCCTTCGGTAACAGGGGATGCTTTAAGAAGAATAAATGGTAAGGTATCTCCGGGATATTCAACAAACTACTCTAGCTCTTCTCAAGAAAGATCTTATAATATAGAACTATCAACTAAGGCTATCAATGGAACAGTGTTAATGCCAGGAGAGACCTTTAGTTATAATGATGTGGTAGGAGAAAGAAGCGCAGAGAGAGGATATAAAGATGCTCCGGTAATAGTTGGTAACAAGGTTGAATCAGGAATAGGCGGCGGTATATGCCAAGTATCATCCACACTATACCAAGCAGTAATAAGGTCAGGGTTAAGTTCTGTGGAAAGAGTTAACCATTCTATTCCAGTAGGATATATGACAAAAGGTTTTGATGCTACGGTAGCTTGGGGAAGTATAGATTATAAGTTTAAAAATACCTTTGATTTCCCAATATATATACAAGGGGAGAACTCAGGTAAGAATGTAAGCTTTAATATATATGGAGATACTTCAGCAGTAAATAAAACTTATGAAATATATAGTGAAGTGGTAGAAAATCTTAATCCGACTACAAAAACTGTTGAAGATCCAACACTTCCAGAGGGTCAAACTGTAATAGAAAGACATCCAGCTCAAGGATTTAGAGTT
Source organism: Clostridium sp. (assembly GCF_040797585.1). Lineage (GTDB taxonomy): Bacteria > Bacillota > Clostridia > Clostridiales > Clostridiaceae > Clostridium_Z. The sequence goes on along the minus strand of NZ_JBFNEO010000148.1, from coordinate 1,281 downwards.
AAGACTTATAGAAAGGTATTTGAAGGTGGAAAGCTTATAAATACAGAATTACTATCAACAGACACTTATGCTGTTGTTAATGGAGTTCAAAAGGTAGGAACTAAAAAGTAATTATAATTTAAATTATATAATTAACATGAGAATATAAGGAACTATCTCAAAGTAGAAAAATGAGATAGTTCCTTTTGTTTTTATGAAGAAATAAAAAGAGGTTACTTTTATTTGAAAATATATGTTTTATACAATTTGTTGTAATTTATGGTTATTTAAAATAAAATAGAGTTATATGTAAAATTTGTTACAAAAATTACATAATTATACTTCAGGATTTAAATAATTGAATTTAGAGAGGGGGAGCTACAGTTTAGTAGCGAATGCATTTTGAAGGAAAAGGAATTAATAAACAAGATTATTCTAAATATTAGCAAAGTAGTTATTGGAAAAGAAGGGGAAATAAAAAATCTTTTAAAAGCAATAATAGCTAATGGACATGTACTTATAGAAGATGTGCCAGGGGTTGGGAAAACTACATTGGTTAAAGCTCTAGCAAAATCCTTAGATTTAACTTTTGGGAGAATACAATTTACTCCGGATGTACTTCCATCAGATGTAACTGGGGTATCTATATATAATCAGAGAGACATGAATTTTGAATTTAAAAAAGGACCTGTTTTCTCTAATATTCTTTTAGGAGATGAGATAAATAGGACCTCTCCTAAAACTCAATCATCTCTTTTAGAAGTTATGGAGGAGTATCAAGTAACAGAAGGAAATATTACGCATAAATTAGAGAGGCCATTTTTTGTTTTAGCAACCCAAAATCCTATAGAATATCATGGAACCTATGAGCTTCCAGAAGCTCAGCTAGATAGATTTATGATAAAGATAAATATTGGATATCCTTCTATAGAGGATGAGGTTAATATATTAGAAATTTATAAGGATAAAAGTCCTATAGATCATATAAATAAGGTTTTAAGTAAAGAAGATCTCATGAAAATACAAGAGTTGTGTAGAAAGGTTAATGTTCATAAAACTATAGAAGAGTATATTGTGAGTATAGCTAATGAAACAAGAAATAATGAGTATTTATCCGTGGGAATAAGCACTAGAGCTTCATTAAGTTTATTAAAAATAGCTCAGGCTACTGCTCTTATGGAGGGAAGAAACTATGTTATTCCAGACGATGTGAAGAACAATGTTAAACTGGTTTTAGACCATAGAATGATTTTAAGTTCTTTAGCCAAGTCAGGAAAATATTCTAAGGAGAAGATATTAAAG
>NZ_JBFNEO010000147.1:0-7256 GCF_040797585.1 Clostridium sp. | reverse complement strand
CCCTTATTTAATTAAACGTCTAAATAAAATTCAAATTTATTATATATACCCTTTAATAAAGCTTGTTTATTAAGAATAATATAAAAATTATAATTATATGAAACTTAAATATAAATTCTCTAATAAAAAATATATATAGGTCATATTAGTAAAATCTTTAGTTATACTAAATTCTTATTACTACACCATATATAATGTTTTAATTCCATATACTCTTAATTTCTACCACTAATCCACTAATTGTTCATTAGTATTATTGTGTTAAAATAGATTAGTATATTTCAAAATTTCTTATTCAAGTCTTTTCTTTTTTAAATGATTTTTATTATTTTGTTATATTATGTGGAATATATCAGAAAAATCTTATATAATAACAATAGACTTTATACCGTTACAAGTAAAATATCTGAATTTTCATATTTATGAATAATTCTCTACTTTAATTATTAAGAATCATATAAACTTAATTATTACTTACATCAAAAGGAGGTTTTTTTATGACTTTAAAACTTGATATGATTCAAACTACAGCTATAGCTATTTTATTTTATTACATAGGCTCCTTTGTAAAAACTAAAGTATCTATTCTTGAAAAATTTTGTATCCCTGCACCTGTAGTAGGAGGACTTATATTTGCAATTTTGAATTTGATTTTCACGGAAAGTGGTATTATATCTATAAAATTAGATTCCACACTACAAACACCTTTTATGCTAGTTTTCTTCACCACTATTGGACTAGGTGCTAGCTTTAAACTTATAAAAAAGGGTGGACGCCAAGTAGTATTATTCTTTGTGGCTGCGGTTCTTTTAGTAATATGCCAAGATATCCTTGGAGTGTTTTTATCTAAAATCATTGGGGTAAACCCTTTCCTTGGTCTTATTGCTGGATCTGTAACCATGACTGGTGGTCATGCTACTGGGGCTAGCTTTGGAGCCTTATTTGAGAATACCCATGGTTTAACTGGGGCATCGAGTACAGCTATGGCTGCTGCTACCTTCGGTCTTATATTTGGTAGCTTAATAGGTGGCCCTATAGCTAAAACCTTAATAAGTAGAAACAATTTAAAAAGTAATAGTGAGGATTTTCATTCAGATAGTGATGAAAAGTCAGAAGAAGTAACTTCAACTAACTTATTTAATACATTTTCACTTATATTTATAGCCATGGGACTTGGAACTATCCTTGAATTATTCTTTAAAAGTATCAATGTGACTTTACCTTCTTATATAAATGCTATGATTATAGCTGCTGTAATAGTAAACCTAGGAGAAGGAACAAAGAAATGGACCATAAACTCAAAATGTGTTGATATGATTGGTAATGCTAGCCTTAATATATTCTTATCTATGGCTCTTATAGATCTTAGATTATGGGAACTTAAGAGTACTGCTGGTCCTCTTCTAATTTTATTAGTAGGACAAGTTATCTTAATGGCTATATTTGCTTACTTTGTAACCTTTAGACTTCTTGGAAAGGACTATGATGCTGCTGTTATGAGTGCAGGTCATTGTGGCTTTGGAATGGGAGCTACTCCAAACGGAATGGCTAACATGGAAGCCATAACTTCTAAATATGGTGCCTCACCAAAGGCATTCTTCATCCTTCCTGTAGTAGGAGCCTTCCTTGTGGATTTCTCTAATTCTTTGGTTATAACCTTGTTTATTAACTTATTACAATAATACTTTAACCTCTTAATATATAGATAATTAATGGCTCCTCTTCTAATTGAAGATGGAGCCATTAATTATTATCTATGTCCTTTAGCTTCTGTTTCACGAAAAGTTTCACAATATGGACTTCCTGATGGTATTAAGATATCTGTGTTTACTAACACGTTCTTAGCACTACATCCTCTTTTCCCAGTATTGTATATACATTTTACAGCATCACAAACAATGCCTGGAGATATTTCAACTGAATTCATATTAAGACCTTGGGCTATAGCTCCTCCTAAATTTACATTAGTTATGTTTTTTAATGCTTTGGTTGTAATCTTTTCTCCATAGGTTCCACAATCGGTATCTACACTTTCATCTGCTAAAATACCATTTATATGTATAACCCTTGCTGTGCAGAACCCTCCCATATTATTTACACAATTAACTTCATTGCAGGTTAATTTATTCATAAGCTACCACCTTTTTTATAGTATTATCTTAATATTTTCCCCTGGTTCTTATTCAATATACTGAATTTTATTTTTCTGTTAAAAAGCTTAGGCTAATAATTTCTCTTTCTCTTCCTATAAAGCTATTTCCAAAGATATTTTTAGCATTTTCAATAAAGTCATCTGGATTAGCTATGGCTGGTGAAAAATGTGTAAGAATTAATTTTCTAGCCTCTCCACTCTTAGCTAAGGTAGCTGCTTCTTCAAAGGTCATATGATAATTTTTCAAAGCCTTTTCTAGTTTTTCAAGACTCTCGTAGGTTCCCTCACAAAATAGAATATCACTATCTCTAATAAAGTCCTTTAGCTTTTCTATAGGTCTAGTATCTGTTACATATGAGAACTTAATTCCTCCTCTTTCTGGGCCTAATACTGAATTAGAATCAATAACCCTATTACCTATAGTTACCTTATTACCCTTTTGAAGTAAACCCCAACTTTCTTTAGGTATATTAAGTTCTTCCGCTTTCTCTCTTAAAAATTGTCTCCTTCTAGCTAGGAAAAAATTATAGGATATACATGGTGCAGAATGCTCTACATATATTGCTCTTATATCTATATCCATAAATCTATAAGAGAAATCCTCATCTTCATTTACCTCTATTACTTCTATTGCATAGGGCAGATAAGGAATTAATATTTTAAAGGCATCCATAACCTGACTTATCCCTTTAGGCCCTATTATGGTTACCTTATCTTCTCTCCCGCTATTTCCAAGGGTTGATAAAAGGCCTATAAGTCCATTTATATGATCTCCATGAGTATGGGTTATTAAAATTAAATCTATGGTCTTAAATCCCCTTGAGAGCTCTCTCATAGATACCTGAGTGCCCTCTCCACAGTCTAATAATATTTTTCTTCCTTTATAATTTATAAGAAGAGAAGAAAGATACCTACCTGGCATAGGCATCCCTCCACCTACTCCTAAAAGCGCTAGTTCTATCATTTGACTCCTCCTTAAATTATCTTATTCCCCTTAATCTTTAGAGTAATTCTTTGTGCTATCTAAATTATCCTATTGAAATTTTAGGTTCTCAAAAGATGAATTTTAGTATTTTAAAACTTTAAACTATTAATGCCAATTGTTCTAAAGTCTAACTATCATACAATAATCTATAAAATAAAATTTATCTATCTCTAAACTAATCCTTAAATAAGCTGTAAATCACGATAGCTTGAAGTTTAGTTACAAATATTATAACCTATTAAAAGATATATAAAACTACGCCAAAGTATACCTAGAAATAATTCTTATGATAAAAACAAACTAATATTTTACATAGAACGAATTTTCCTTTAGGGGTATTACAGTTGCTAGCCATCAGCTAAAAACACTAAATGGTATACTATAGTGATTAAAACTATAATATACCATTTAATAATTTTTTCAAAAGTATCTTATATAGGTTGCGTAAAATTTAGATTTTCTTGATTTTTTGCAAAAAAAATGCACCTTTGTAAGGTGCAATAGCCTTGTTTAGAATCAGTTGCCATTTTCTTAATTCTACTCAGACAAATTTTAATTATATCATTATTTATTTACCACTCCTATAGGTTATATACCAAAGTTTAACAAAATTTTGTAAATTTTTTGTGAATTTAATATTTTTAATTTATATTATAGAGGAAACCATCCTTCAGATAGAGTTCTTTACACTCTCTTACGATTAAATGAGTTAATATAGTGGCATAGCAACTGTTCTCCACATTGTATGCAGATTAAGGTACAACTTCTAGCCATCATATAGAAGGAATCTTCCTTCACATAGTGTTCTTTTCTCCATATGAAGGTTATATAAGTTAATCTAAGGACGTAGCAACTGTAACACCTCCACCTTGCATGTAGATGAATGTACTACAGTCGGTAGCCATAATATAAAAGGATAGATGGTAAATTCCATCTATCCTTTATTCTATATTCAATAATTTTTTAATTAAACTTGATGTACTTTTAATAGGTTTGTAGAACCTACTTCATTTACAGCAACTCCTGCAGTTATTATAACTAAGTCATTCTTCTCTATAAATCCTGCATTTAAACATCCTTCTACAGACTTATCTATTAATGCATCTGTGTTGCTTTGCTTCTCAGCTAATATTGGGTAAACTCCCCAGCTTAAAGCAAGACTTCTAGCAACCTTCTCATATGGAGTTACAGCTATTACTGTACATTCTGGTCTATATCTAGATACCATCTTAGCAGTACTTCCACTTTGAGTTGCAGCTATTATAGCCTTAGCACCAAGTTCCATAGCGCAATTTACAGAAGATAAGCTTATAGCTGTAGGTATTCCTGGAATATGCTCTTTTCTCTTTTTGGATAAGATCTTAGCATAATCTAATTCCTTTTCTACACTCTCTGCTATCTTAGCCATAGTTTCCACTGCTTCTACTGGATACTTTCCATTTGCAGTTTCTCCACTTAACATTATACAATCTGTACCATCAAATATTGCATTAGCAACGTCTGAAGCTTCTGCTCTTGTAGGTCTTGGATTTCTTATCATAGAGTCAAGCATTTGAGTAGCAGTTATAACTGGCTTACCAGCTTTATTACATTTCTCTATTATAAGTTTTTGTACTAGAGGCACCTTTTCTATTGGAATTTCAACTCCAAGGTCTCCTCTTGCTACCATTATACCATCTGATGCTGCTACTATTTCATCTATGTTATCAACACCCTCTTGGTTCTCTATCTTAGAGAAGATCATTATATCCTCTCCTCCATTTGCCTTTAGAACCTTTCTTATTTCTTCAACGTCTGAAGCTTTTCTTATAAAGGATGCTGCTATTAAATCAACTTCTACTTCACAACCAAACTTTAAATCTGCTATATCTTTTTCAGTTATAGCTGGAAGTTTTATAGAAACTCCTGGAACATTAACTCCTTTGTGGTTTGAAACCATCCCACTATTTTTAACTAGAGTATGAACCATGTTTCCTTCTACTGATTGAACTTCTAATCCAACTAAACCATCATCTATAAGTACCATATCTCCTGGTTTAACATCTTTTGCAAGTCCATCATAAGTAACAGAACATTTTGTTTCATCTCCTGCTACATCTCCACCTGCATATATAGTAAAGCTGCTGCCTTCTTTAAGCTCTACCTTACCTGCTGAGAAGTTTCCTGTTCTTATTTCTGGTCCTTTTGTATCAAGCATTACTGCTATTGGTTTGTTATGCTGTTTCGCTAAAGACTTAACAAGTCCCATTCTCTTTCTGTGCTCTTCATGGTCTCCATGAGAGAAATTGTGTCTTGAAACACTCATACCCGCTTCAATTATCTTTGATAGTACCTCTTCTTTTTCACTTGCTGGTCCTATTGTACAAATTATCTTAGTTTTTCTCATGTAATACACTCCCTTATTATTATTAAGCACATTTATTAAGCATATTTAAACTTTATTTATACTAGACTTTGCAATCTTAATACCTTTCCTCTTAAGGTTAGATATTTTAATTATAAAGCCTTTAGACTCATTTATATATAATTTATTTAAAGTAAATTTAAATTAATGTTTACTTTACTGTGATAAAGCTTTTGATATTTCATATAATTCTTCATCGAAGGTTCTTTCCATAGCTAAAGCTTCATCTATATCATCATCTACTATTTTTCCGCCTCTAATTCCTACTACTCTTGCACTCTTACCTTCTAGTAATAACTCTACTGCCTTATGTCCCATTCTAGAAGCTAATACTCTATCAAAGGCTGATGGACTTCCACCTCTTTGTGTGTGTCCTAAGATTGTAGCTCTTGTTTCTATTCCTGTCATTTCTTCAACATATTCTGCTAATTCATAAGCACCACCAACACCTTCTGCAAGAAGTATTAAGTTGTGCATTTTTCCTTTAAGTTTTCCTTCTAGTATAACCTTACAAAGTTCTTCCCTATCAAATTCCTTCTCTGGTACTATTATTCCTTCAGCGCCACCTGCTATACCTGCATGTAGTGCAATATCTCCACAATGTCTTCCCATAACTTCAACTATACTTACTCTCTCATGAGAAGATGAAGTATCTCTTAATTTATTTATAGCATCTAATACTGTATTTAAAGCTGTATCAAATCCTATAGTATAATCACTGTAAGTAAGGTCATTATCTATGGTTCCTGGTAGTCCTATAGTTGAAACCCCAAGCTTTGATAGAAGTCTTGCTCCTGTAAATGAACCATCTCCACCTATAACAACAAGTCCATCTACTCCATATATCTTAAGTACATTGGCCGCCTTCTGTCTTCCTTCTTCTGTTTTAAATTCAGAACATCTAGCTGTTCTAAGGATTGTTCCTCCTCTTTGAACTATATCAGAAACACTATGTCTATCCATTGGAAATAATTCACCATTTATAAGACCTAAATAACCTCTTTGAACTCCCATAACTTCTATGCCTTTGTCCAAAGCTGATCTAACAACTGCTCTTATTGCAGCATTCATTCCTGGAGCATCTCCACCACTAGTTAATACAGCAATCTTTCTCATATCCAATTCCTCCTGTCACCGCCGGGACTTCATCAGTCCCACCCGTGCTAAAATTTTCCCAACACACTTATCAATCATAATTATTTTACAAAATATCCGAGATTTTTGCAAATTTTTTTAATTCTCCTTACTTAGAATGTAAACGAGTAAAGTGCTTTATAATACAATTTTACTTCTAGTAGTAATATTTTTCAACTTAGGAATATTTATAATACTATTAGTAGATATTTATATATCCTTTTAATAATATTATTTTCATCATTCTTAAAAATATTATATAAAGTTTTTACCTTATTTACTATTCATATAATAAATATGGGGTTATATTATAATATTTAGATTTTAATTTCTTTTTTGTTATATATTAATTCATTTACTCTTCTATTATTTTTAAAACTGCCTTTTCTATTAAATTTAATTTTTCATTTGCAATCTGTTCTGTCTTTCCATTAGTTGCAAAATAAATTTTCATCTTAGGCTCTGTTCCTGAAGGTCTTACAACAAACCAAGAATCATCATTCAATATAAACTTTAGTACATTTGACCCTGGTAAATTTATATTATTTTCTGTTTCATTTATAAAATCGTAGGATTTTGAG
>NZ_JBFNEO010000146.1:0-7265 GCF_040797585.1 Clostridium sp. | reverse complement strand
GATTTAGTTTTTAATTTAGAAATAAATGAGTTTAATAATAGAGAGTATCTTCAGCTTATGATAAAAAGCTTCAGGATATAAGTTAATTAAGATTAAAAATGTATTAACCAATATATATTAAAAAATAAAAGTCTCAGGATTAATTGAGGCTTTTATTTTTTATCAGAGAATTGTATATGTCATGTTTGTATATTTATATATATCTTCAGAAATTGCAATTAAATTTAATTAAAGATATTACGAATATTATTAATAAAATAAACTTTAAATTCCATGTGAAAAATTAACTTTTAGAAGAAAATGTATAGATTTATGGATTTTATCAAGTGAAATTATCTTTAATCATTGAAAAGAGTTATGTAATAATATACAAAAATTCATAATTCTATAAGAAATATAGTAAATAAAAGGATAAATTTCCTTTTATGTAGAATAAAAGGATAAGAGCTTTAAAATTAAAGTATAAAGTAGGGGTAATGTATATGCAAGGGGATAACTTAGCTAAATCCATAATAGAAACCATAGATTCCTCCGTTGTAATAACTAATGATAAGGGAATTATAATGGAGATAAATAATAATACTTGTAAAAGATTTAATTTATACAAGGAAGAGATTAAAGGAAAAAGTATATATTCATTTTTAAGTGAATTAGGATTATATTTAGAAAATGAGAATAACATTTTAAATGAAAATAATGAGATATATGAAGTATTAAATGAAAAGAAGATAGCAGATAATATAATTCTTAAAAGGACTATTGAAAGTCATGAAGAGAAGGTTTATAAACTTAAGATTCTTCCTTTAAAAGAGAAGGTTGAAGGATTTCTTATGTTTTTAAGTGAAATAACAAGTAGTAACTTAAGCAAGGAAAAGCTAGATAAGGCAAGAGAAAAATATGAAAAAATGTTCCTTGAACTTAGGTCTAAAAGTCGTATAATTGATGCTTTAAAGTCTAAGGAAAAACAACATCTCCTTCATTTAACTCATGTTATAAAGAATATAACAGAAGGACTTTGGGTACTGGATTCTAAGGGGAATGTTATATTTCATAACAAGGCATTTTATGAGATAATAGGAATATCTCCTATGGAGATTAGAAATTTAAATAAGTTTTATGAAAATTATATATTAAAAGATAAATATGGAGAAATTCTATCTATAGATACATATATAAATAATCATGTGAAAAAATACGTTCAAATTAGAAATTTTGTTATAGAAAGAATTAACAAATCTACTGGAGAAGTAAGATATATAGAGTTAAACTCCACCCCAGTTTTTGATTGGGATAGAAACATGATATATACCATAAGCACTATAAAGGATATAACCTATATGAAGCTCCATGAAAAGGAGTTAGAAGATAGAACAAGGTTTATAAAACATGTTATAAATACATTGGATATACCAGTTGCAGTTTTAGAGTATCCCTTTTTTAGTATAATGCTTCATAATAAAAGTTTCGAGAAAATAATAAGTATTTTGACTGGAAAAGATTATATAAATAGCAATTATATTAAAAAATCTTCTTTTGTGGATCTTATGAAAGATGATGAGAAGGAAAAAGTATTAGATATAATAAACAGGTGTATCTTAGATAAAAAAGAGTATACTGTGAGTAATTATAAAATATATCAAGAAGATGGGGAAGCGAGGATATATAAAATAAAATTTAAGCCCTATTTGAATATGGATGATGAAGTTACAAGAATACATGTTCATGCTTTAGATATAACAGAAGAGGTAAAACATAATGAAGAGCTTGAAAGGATAAATTCCTTAAAGGATGAATTCTTTACTTTAACATCTCATGAACTTAGAACTCCATTAAATATAATATCTTCTTCTCTTCAACTTGCAACAAGTATATATAGTGATGATATAAGTCCTAGTATAGACAAGATCTTAAATAGGATAAATCAAAATTGTAGTAGGTTACTTAAGCTTATAAATAATATTTTGGATTTATCAAAGGCAGAAGCGGGATTTATTAATATAAACAATAGTAACTTTGAATTAGTTAGTTCTACAGAATTTATAGTAACTTTATCTAATAGTTATGCTGTAGCTAAAGGGGTAAACTTAGTTTTTGATACAAACCTAGAAGAGGTATGTGTATCTTTAGATAAAGATAAATATGAGAAAGTAGTATTGAATCTTTTATCTAATGCGGTAAAATTTACTCCAGAAGGGAAGAATATATATATTAATTTAAATGTTAATGAAGATAAGGTTATATTAGCGGTTAAAGATGAAGGCATAGGAATACCAAAGGATAAGATAGATATTATATTTGATAAATTTGCTCAAGTTAACTCTAGCCTTTCTAGGAGAGCAGAAGGAACAGGGCTTGGACTATCGCTTGTAAAAAGTCTTGTAGATATCATGGGTGGAGAGATAACTGTAAGCAGTGAGGTAGACACAGGAAGTGAATTTCATGTAGAATTTAATAGTAAGGAAATAATGTGTGATACTGTAGACGACGATAGTTCTTTAACTGGAGTTAGAGATAAGATTAAAATAGAATTTTCAGATTTATCTTAAACACATACTTAGGATAAAACTTCACATTTATTGTAACAAATATTAAAATTTCAATTATAATATAATATTGTACTTATATATGTTTTATATAGATAATGGATCTTAAGATATTTAGTAAATAGTTAAATTTATTTTTGATATAGCGTATTAAGATAATATATTTTTATCAATACTATATACATAAAGTATTTTCTTTTGTTAAATAAAGTATTTAAGATTCTAAAGTGAAGAAGAGGAGATGGAGTTTTGAATAAATATAAAATAATGATGACAGGTGGAGGGTCAGCAGGCCATGTTACTCCTAATCTAGCATTAGTACCTAAGCTTAAATCCTTAGGATATGAGGTTAAATACATAGGAAGTAAAAATGGAATAGAAAAAGATATTATAGAAAAAGAAGGGATACCCTATTTTGGAATATCTAGCGGTAAGCTTAGAAGATATTTTGATGTTAAAAATTTTACAGATCCCATTAAGGTTATAAAGGGAGTTAAAGATGCTTACTCTATAATAAAAAAAGAAAGACCTGATGTGGTATTTTCTAAAGGAGGTTTTGTAACAGTTCCTGTTGTTATGGCAGCCTATTTCAATAAAATACCAGTGATTTGCCATGAATCTGATATGACGCCAGGACTTGCAAATAAATTAAGTACTCCTTTTGCATCAAAGCTTTGTGTAACATTCCCAGAGTCTTTAGATAAGATAAAGGCAGGTAAGGGTATATTAACAGGAACACCAATAAGGGAGGAACTTTATTTCGGAGATAAAATAAAGGGACTTCAGTTTTGTAAATTAAGCCCTGAAAAACCTGTTATATTTATAATGGGTGGAAGTCTTGGATCTAAGTTTATAAATGATTTAGTAAGAGAAAGTCTTGATGAGCTTTTAAAGGAGTTTAACATAGTACACATATGTGGAAAAAATCATTTAGATGAGAGCCTTAAGGATATTAAGGGATATGTACAATTTGAATATATAAGAGAAGAATTACCTAATGTTATGAAAGCTTCTGATATAGTGTTATCTAGAGCAGGAGCAAACTCTATATATGAATTTTTAGCTATTAAAAAGCCTAATCTTTTAATACCTCTTTCTAAAAAGTCTAGTAGAGGAGACCAAATATTAAATGCTAAATCTTTTGAAAAAAGAGGATATAGCATGGTTGTAGAAGAGGAAGAGTTAAATAAAGATTTATTAATAGAGAAGATAAGGGAATTATATAAAAATAGGAATATTTATATTAAAGCCATGGAGAATAGTTCTATTAAAAATGGTGTAGAGAAAATTGTAGAAGTTATAAAAGGAAATACTAAAAAATAATTTTATGAGTGTATATCCTAATTTTAGAGCATACTAGTTATAAGTGTCAGCTCTAAAGGAGGAATACCATGATATTAGAGATCTATGGAGGAGCTGGTTTTGTAACTGGCTCCTGTCATATTTTAAGGGTAAATAATAAAATCATACTCTTAGATTGCGGATTATTTCAAGGTAAAGAAGATAAAAAGGGAGAGAATGATAAATTTCCTTTTAATGAAGAAGATATTGATTATGTAATACTTTCCCATGGACACATTGATCATAGTGGAAGAATACCTTACTTAATTAAAAATGGGTTTAAGGGAGAGGTAATTTGTACTAATGCTACAAAAGATTTATGTGAGGTTATGCTTAGAGATTCTGGAAATATACAAGAGATGGAATGTGTTATAAAAAACAAATATAGAGAAAAGAAAGGAAAAAAAGCTTTAAAACCTTTGTATACAGAAGAAGAGGGAATATATGCTTTAAAACACTTTAAAGGAGTAAAATATGAAGAAAGAATAGAATTGTTTGAAGGAGTACATATATATTTTAAGGATGCAGGCCACCTTTTAGGATCAGCTATAACGGAAATTTATATTAAGGATAATGAAGATGGGAAAGAAAAGAAGCTTGTGTATAGTGGAGATATAGGAAATAAAGATAGACCCTTAATAGAAGATCCATCTAAGATTAATAATGGAGATTATATTCTAATGGAATGTACATATGGAGATACATATCATGAAGAACAAGATTATTTCAAATGTTTAATAGATATTATAAAGAAAACTATTAAACGGGGAGGTAATGTGATAATACCTTGTTTTTCCATAGGAAGAACTCAAGAGATTTTGTATATATTAAATGACTTCGTAGAAAAAGGGGAAATTAAACCTAGGGTTTTTGTAGATAGTCCTTTAGCTAAAAAGGCAACGTCTATATTTAAAAAGCATTCAGATGACTTTGATTATGAAGCAAGAGAGCTATTAAAAGAAGGGGATGATCCTTTAGAGTTTAAGAACTTAGTTTTTACAGAGTCTTCGGAGGAATCTAAAGGTATAAAGAGATATAGAGAGCCATGCATAATTTTATCTTCTAGTGGTATGTGTGATGGAGGACGAATCAAGTATCATTTGTTAAATAATATAGAAGAAGACAAAAATTCTATAGTCTTTGTTGGATATCAGAGCCCAGGAACTCTTGGAAGAAGTATAGTAGATAAAAATGAGTATGTAAGGATACTTGGAAAGAAAAGAAGAGTTTTAGCTGAAATCCATAAGATATATGGACTTTCAGGTCATGGAGATAAGAAAATATTACTAGATTGGATAGAAAGTTTTAATAAAAAGCCTGAAAAGATAATTCTAGTCCATGGAGAAGAGGAGATAAGATTGGCATTTAAAAATGAGCTCCAAGAAAAAGGTTACTCTGTTTTAACACCTAGTAAAGGGTGTATTATAAAACTTTAAAAAACCTTAGTTTTAAAATGTTTTAATATATATTACAGTAATATAAAGTGTATTAAATTTTTATTAAAAAGCGTTAAGCTATGAATATAAGAGATAATTAAGTTGTATTAAGTCGTATTATGAATATTTCAAAACCATGACTTAATATGGGATTTGAAAAACATATATTCCTAGTATATAATTACTTTGACCGAAGAAACTAATAATGATTATCACATAATATAATATAGTTTTAGTATAAGAACACTTATAAATAGATTTTTGTAATATTAAATTTATTTTGCGACATTTTATGTAAAATATATTAAAGGTTTTTAAATCATATTATAGAGCATAAATAGTTTAAACAAACTTCTTATAAATATTTGTTATTTTGGCAGAAATATATTTATTAAATAAAAAATATGTGATATGCTATTATATGTGTAAACGGTTGATGAAAACACTGAAACCGACGTTAGAGCTACGCCTTTTTTAGGGTATTTGTTTAGTAAAGGGTTAAACAAATTGTAGTTTTTAGCATAAACTTTGGAAACTTTAATTTACAGCAATTGACTCTTATATATTATGGAGGGATTTTTATAAGTTAAAGTTACCTAACAAATATATGAAAAATTGAAAGAGAGGTCAGTAGTAATGAGAAAGATGAAAACTATGGATGGTAACGCAGCTGCGGCTCACGTTGCTTATGCTTATACTGATGTAGCAGCTATATTTCCAATAACACCATCTTCACCAATGGCTGAGCACGTAGATGAGTGGGCAGCGCAAGGAAGAAAGAACATCTTTGGTCAAGTTGTTAAGGTAATGGAGATGCAATCTGAAGGAGGAGCTGCTGGAGCAGTTCACGGTTCTCTTCAAGCAGGAGCATTAACAACTACATTTACAGCTTCACAAGGTTTATTATTAATGCTTCCAAATATGTATAAAATTGCAGGGGAATTACTTCCAGGAGTATTCCATGTAAGTGCTAGAGCTTTAGCAGCTCATGCTTTATCTATATTTGGAGACCATCAAGACGTTATGTCTGCAAGACAAACTGGATATGCATTACTTGCATCTTCAAATGTTCAAGAAGTTATGGATTTATCTCCAATAGCTCACTTAGCTGCTATAAAGGGAAAAATTCCTTTCTTAAATTTCTTTGATGGATTCAGAACTTCTCATGAAGTTCAAAAGATAGAAGTATTAGAATATGACGAACTTAAGAGTTTACTTGATATGGACTCAGTTGAAGAGTTCAGAAAAAAAGCTTTAAATCCAGAAAATCCTGTAACTAGAGGTACAGCTCAAAATCCAGATATCTACTTCCAAGGTAGAGAATCTTCTAATAAATTCTATGATGCTATACCAGGACTTGTTGAAAGCTATATGAATGAAATAAACAAGTTAACAGGAAGAGACTACAAGTTATTTAACTACTATGGAGCACCAGACGCTGAGAAGATAATAATAGCTATGGGTTCTGTATGTGATACAATAGAAGAAACAGTTGACTACCTAGTTGACAAGGGTGAAAAGGTAGGTTTAGTTAACGTTCACTTATATAGACCATTCTCTATACAGCACTTATTAGCAGTTGTTCCAAAGACTGTTAAGAAGATTTCTGTTCTTGATAGAACTAAGGAGCCAGGATCTGCTGGAGAACCATTATATCAAGATATAAGAAATGCATTCTACGAGTTAGAGACTGAAACTAGACCAGTAGTTGTTGGAGGAAGATACGGACTTGGATCTAAAGAAGTTACTCCAGGAAACATATTATCTGTATTCAACAACTTAGATGCAGAGAAACCAAAGAATGGATTCACAGTTGGTATAAATGATGATGTAACATTCTTATCATTGCCAGAATCTGAAAACATAGATACAACTCCAAAAGGAACAGTTGCATGTAAGTTCTGGGGTCTTGGATCAGATGGTACTGTTGGAGCAAACAAGAGTG
>NZ_JBFNEO010000145.1:0-7444 GCF_040797585.1 Clostridium sp. | reverse complement strand
GGGTAGGATAGTTGTAGATTCTAAGATATTTGGAGAAATCGTAAGAAAACTTCCTAACTCTGAAATAATACTAGAATCTCAAGAGAATAATATTCTTAATATCCATTGCCAAAAATCTGATTTTGAACTTGTTCATATGAACGCAGATGAGTTTCCTAAGTTACCTAAAATAAATGAAAATGAGTTTTTCTCTGTACCACAAGGAACTTTAAAAAATATGATTAAGGGAACTTCTTTTGCAGTAGCTCAAGACGAAACTAGACCTATACTTACTGGAGTTCTATTCGAAGTTAAGGAAAAAACACTAAATTTAGTTGCATTAGATGGTATCAGACTTGCATTAAGAAGCGAAATTTTAGATACGGAAAATACTATAAGTGCTGTAATACCAGGAAAAACATTAAATGAAGTTGCTAAAATACTTGAAGAAAGCGAAGATATAGTAAATATAACATTTACAACTAACCATATACTATTTAATCTTGGAGTTACAAAAATTATATCTAGACTTTTAGAGGGAGAATTTATAAATTATAGTTCAATAATTCCTCAAGAACATAAACTTAACGTTACTGTAAAAAGACAAGAACTTCAAAGTTGTATTGAGAGAGCTTCGCTTATGGCTAAGGATGGAAATAGCAATTTAATAAAATTAGACATACAACCTGACAATTTAATAATAACTTCTAATTCTCAATTGGGAAAGGTTAGAGAAGAAGTTTCTATAGAATTGCAAGGGGAATCTCTTCAAATTGCATTTAACTCCAAGTATTTAATTGACATTTTAAAAATAACAGAAGAGGAAGAAGTGGTATTAGAATTTACAAGTGCTGTAAGCCCATGCATCATAAAGCATAAAAATACACAAAACTGTGAATACCTTGTTCTTCCAGTTAGATTAGTTAAATAATTTCTTTAGGAGGAAAAAATGATAGAAGTTACAGTAGAAACGGATATAATAAAATTAGATGCCTTTTTAAAATGGTCAGGTGCTGTTAGTATGGGATCAGAAGCCAAAATTGTTATCCAAGAAGGGGAAGTATATGTTAATGGAGATGTATGCACCCAAAGAGGAAAAAAGCTTAAAAAAGGTGATGTTATCGAATTTAATGGAGAAAGTTATAAAGTTATATAATTTATTTGAAAACAAATATGATATAATTTTAAATAGGTGTTTCATATGTATGTGAAATATTTGCAGTTAAAAGATTATAGAAATTATGAGTTACTTAGTATAGACCTTGTAAAAGGTGTTAATGTTTTTAAGGGAGACAATGCCCAAGGAAAAACAAATGTATTAGAATCAATTTACTACTGTGGATTTGGTAAGTCTCACAGAACTAGTAAAGATAAAGAACTTATTAGATGGGATAAAGAGAACTCAATAATTAATCTCCATGTATCCAGAGAAAGATTGGATAAAAAAATAAATATAAATATTTTAAAAAATGGTAAAAAGGCAATAACTATAAACTCAATAAAGATAAATAAAATTTCAGAGCTTATTGGGACATTTAACGTAGTTATGTTTTCACCAGAGGACTTGAGGGTTGTAAAAGAATCACCAGGTGTTAGAAGGAAATTTATTGATATGGAGATATCCCAGTTGAATCCTAAGTATTATCATTCTTTGGTTCAATATAATAAGGTTCTAAACGAAAGAAATATTATATTAAAGAAAAGAACTTCTGATTCAGCTATGATTGACATATATGATGAACAGCTTAGTTCTTTTGGTGAGTATATAATAAAAAAAAGGTTAGAATACTTAAATAAATTAAATATTCATGGAAAAGATATACATAGGGATATAACGTCTAATAAAGAAGATATAGAATTTAGATATATTACCTCTGTTGATCTTTCAAAGGATATAAAAGAAAACTTAAAAAGTAATTTAGCGGCTAATAGGAAAAAAGATATTGATAAAGGCAACACCTCTGTTGGACCTCATAGAGATGATTTAGGAATATATTTAAATCAGATAGATGCTAAAAGCTTTGGGTCTCAAGGGCAACAAAGAACCGCTGTCTTAACAATGAAATTTGCTTCCCTTAAAATAATCAAAGAGTTAACTGGAGAGTATCCTGTACTCCTTTTAGACGACGTATTATCAGAGCTTGATATAAACAGAAAGAAGTATATATTAAGCTCTATTGATGATATTCAAACTATAATAACATGTACAGGAATAGAAGATATCAACGAAAATTTACAAGGAAATTATAAAGTGTTCAATGTAGAAGAGGGTCATATAGAAGTATAGAGGAGGAGAGAGTGTGTTTTTACATTTAGGAGAAAATGTAGTGGTTCCAGTAAAGGATGTTATAGGAATATTTGATATAGAAACAAGTATGTATAGTTCAGATACTACTCAATTTTTAAGGTTGGCCGAAGAAGATGGATTTGTTGAAAGAATAACTAAAGATAAGCCAAAGTCTTTTGTTATTGCAGAGGTTAATAAGAAATCAAAGATATATCTTTCACCTATATCATCTGCTACATTAACTAAGAGAACAGATATAAACTATGACCTTTAACAATTAGTTAAGCTAGGAGGTTTTTTATAGTGGAACAAAATAATCAATCATATGATGAAAGTCAAATTCAGGTCTTAGAGGGATTAGAAGCAGTTAGAAAAAGACCAGGAATGTATATTGGTACTACAAGTTCAAGAGGACTTCATCATTTAGTGTATGAAATAGTTGATAATAGTATAGACGAGGCTTTAGCGGGATTCTGTAAAAAAATATATATTACTATTCATAAGGATAATTCCATAAGTGTTCAAGATGATGGTAGAGGTATGCCTGTTGGTATACATCCTAAGATGGGTAAACCTACTGTGGAAGTAATAATGACAATTCTTCATGCTGGAGGTAAATTTGGAGGAGGAGGATACAAAGTATCTGGAGGACTCCATGGTGTTGGAGCATCTGTTGTTAATGCTCTATCTTCAGAATGTGAAGTTGAAGTAACAAGAGAAGGATCTGTTTGGAAGCAAAGATATGAAAAAGGTGTAGTAAAGAGTGATCTTGAAAAAGTAGGTGAAAGTGACAAACATGGTACTAAAACTTATTTTAAGCCAGATCCAGAAATATTCGAGGAAGTAGAATATGATTTTGAGATTCTATCACAAAGATTAAGAGAACTTGCCTTTTTAAATAAAGGAATTAATATAACATTAACTGATGAGAGAGAAGATAAGATAGAGGAATATCATTATGAAGGTGGTATAAAATCCTTTGTAGAATACCTAAATAGAAATAAAGAGGTCTTACATAAGGAGCCAATATATGTAGAGGGTATAAAGAACGATCATACTGTGGAGGTATCTCTTCAGTACAATGATAGTTATGCAGAAAATATATTCTCCTTTGCTAACAATATAGCAACTATAGAAGGTGGTACTCACTTAGTTGGATTTAAAACAGCTTTAACGAGAGTATTTAATGACTATGGTAAGAAATTTGGACACCTAAAAGAAAATGATAAAAACCTATCAGGTGATGATATAAGAGAAGGATTAACTGCGGTTGTATCTGTTAAGTTAACTGACCCCCAGTTTGAAGGACAGACAAAGACTAAGCTTGGAACTAGTGAAATAAGAAGCGTAGTTGAAACTATAGTTGCTGATGGAATAAGCACCTTCTTAGAGGAAAACCCTAACGTTGGTAAAATAATAATTGATAAGGCACTTGTAGCTGCTAGAGCAAGAGAAGCAGCAAGAAAAGCTAGAGAGCTTACAAGAAAGTCAGTATTAGAAAGAACATCTCTTCCAGGAAAACTTGCAGACTGTTCATCTAAGGATCCTTCAGAGTGTGAAATATATATAGTCGAAGGGGACTCAGCGGGAGGATCTGCAAAGCAAGGAAGAAATAGAAGATTCCAGGCTATTTTACCTTTAAGAGGTAAGATAATGAATGTAGAAAAACAAAGACTTGATAAGATATTAAACTCTGAAACCATAAGATCAATGGTTACAGCTTTTGGTGCAGGTATAGGTGATGAGTTTGATATAGAGAAGATAAGATATAATAGAATAATAATAATGACAGACGCAGACGTTGATGGTGCTCATATTAGAACTCTTTTATTAACCTTCTTCTATCGTTATATGAGAGAACTTATAGAACAAGGTCATGTGTATATAGCTCAACCGCCTTTATATAAAATTAGTAAGAGTAAGAAAGAATACTATGCTTATTCTGACAGAGAGCTAGATAATATTTTAAATGATCTTGGTGGAAAAGATACAAGTGTATCTATTCAAAGATATAAGGGTCTTGGAGAGATGAATGCAGAGCAGCTTTGGGAGACAACGATGGATCCTGAAAGAAGAATACTCTTAAGGGCAAATATAGATGATGCTATTGCTGCAGACGAAATATTCACTATATTAATGGGAGATAAGGTTGAGCCAAGAAGAGAATTCATACAAAAGAATGCTAAAAAGGTAGTAAACCTAGATATATAGTGATTTAATGAGGTGAAGAACATGTACAATGAAGGAAATGTTGTACCCGTAGACATAAAAAATGAGATGAAAAAATGTTATATAGATTATGCTATGAGCGTTATAGTAGGTCGTGCTCTTCCAGATGTTAGAGACGGTTTAAAGCCAGTTCATAGAAGAATCTTATTCTCTATGCAAGAATTAGGATTAAGTCCTGAAAAAGGATATAGAAAGTGTGCTAGAATAGTCGGAGACGTTCTAGGTAAGTACCATCCACATGGTGATTCATCAGTTTATGATGCACTAGTAAGAATGGCACAGGATTTTTCTATAAGATATCCATTAGTTGATGGTCATGGAAACTTTGGTTCTGTAGATGGAGATTCAGCAGCGGCTATGAGATATACAGAGGCGAAGATGAGTAAGATTGCTACTGAGCTTCTAAGAGATATAAGCAAGGATACTGTTGATTTTATTCCAAACTTTGATGGAGAAGAAAAAGAGCCATCAGTAATACCATCTAGATTTCCTAATCTTTTAGTAAGTGGATCCTCAGGAATAGCTGTAGGTATGGCAACAAATATTCCTCCACATAACCTAGGAGAAGTTATAGATGGAACTATAATGCTTATTGATAATCCAGAAGTTACTGTTACTGAACTTATGACAAAGATAAAGGGACCAGACTTTCCTACAGCAGGAATAATAATGGGAACATCAGGAATAAGAGCAGCCTATGAAACTGGAAGAGGTAAAATCCTTGTAAGAGCTAAAGCTGAGATAGAGGAAGAAAAGGGAAGACACACAATAATAGTTACAGAAATACCATATCAAGTAAATAAAGCTAAACTTATAGAAAATATAGCTGATCTTGTTAAGGATAAAAAGATAACAGGAATATCTGATCTTAGAGATGAGTCTGATAGAGATGGTATGAGAATTGTTATAGAGCTTAAGAGGGATGCAAATCCTAGTGTTGTATTGAACTTATTGTATAAGCATACTAAGATGCAAGACACATTTGGAGTTATAATGCTTGCTTTAGTTGATAATGAACCTCAAGTTTTAAACTTAAAAGAGGTTTTAAATCATTATGTAGACTTCCAAAAGGTAGTTATAAGAAGAAGAACAGCCTTTGAGTTAAAGAAAGCAGAGGAAAGAGCTCATATCTTAGAAGGATTAAAAATAGCTTTAGATCACATAGATGAAGTTATAAGCATAATAAGAGGATCTAAAACAACTGACGTTGCAAGAGAGACGCTTATTTCTAGATTTGGATTAAGTGAAAAACAAGCTCAAGCAATATTAGATATGAGACTTAGAAGACTTACAGGTCTTGAAAGAGATAAGATTGAGGATGAATATAATGAATTAATGACCTTGATTAATAGGTTAAGAGAGATATTAGAAACAGAACAATTAGTATTAAATATAATAAAAGATGAATTAATGCAAATAAAGACATCTTATTCAGATGAAAGAAGAACTGCTATAGAAAAAGTTGCAAATGATATAGATATAGAGGATCTAATTCAAGAAGAAGATGTAGTTATAACATTAACAGATACAGGTTATATAAAGAGAATATCTGCTGATACATACTCTGCTCAAAAGAGAGGTGGAAAGGGAATTCAAGCCATGACCACTAAAGAGGATGATTCTGTAGGTAGAGTTATAATAACATCTACTCATAGAGATTTATTATTCTTCTCAGATAGGGGTAGGGTATATAGGTTAAGAGCATATGAAATTCCAGATGCGGGTAGAACTGCTAAAGGAACTAATATAATAAACCTTATACCATTAACTCAAGATGAAAAGATTAAAGATGTATTATCTATAGATATTAAGAACATGGATGAAGATGGTTACTTAATAATGACAACAAAGCAAGGTATTATTAAGAAAACTAAATTAAAAGAATATGCATCTATAAGAAAGAATGGATTAAATGCCATAGGATTAAGAGATGGCGATGAACTATTAAAGGTAAAAGTAACCCATGGAGATGCAGAAATAATAATGGTAACTAAATATGGATATTCCATAAGATTTAGTGAGAAAGATGTAAGGCATATGGGAAGAAATGCATCAGGGGTTAAGGCTATAACTCTAAGAGAAGATGATATAGCAGTAGCTATGGATATAATTGTACCTGATGAAGAGCTCCTTGTAGTAAGTGAAGAGGGATATGGTAAGAGAACTAAAATTGAAGAATATCCTATACAGAACAGAGGCGGAAAAGGAGTAAAGACATATAAAATTAATGATAAGACAGGTGTTGTGGTATCAGCTAGAGTATGTAAGGGTGAAGATGAATTAATGCTTATAAACTCTAGTGGTGTTGCTATAAGAATTAATGTTCAGGATATATCAATTACAAGTAGAAGTGCTATGGGTGTAAGACTTATGAGAACTATTGAAGAACAAAAAATAGTTGCTATAGCTAAAATAACAATCAATGAAGATGAGCTTCAAGAAGAAGAAACAGAAAATAGTGATTCTATAGAAGTTGATGTAACAGAAATAAATAATGATCAAATTGAAGATTCTACAGGTAGTGTGGAAGATGATAAAGAATAGGATGTAAGTAAAAAGCATGAGTCATACTTTTGAGGTATAACTCATGCTTTTTTATTAATATACTAGTTATTCAGGCAATTTATAAATATTAAGATGTATACTTGTCCAAGTGTATCAATATAAATAAAAGATAGGTATAAGTAGTATTTTAAAGATATAATAATATAAAGAGCATATATAAAACAAATTAATATAATATAAAGTATACATTATGATAAGATTTAATACATCGCTAAGGTTCACAGCAATCTTAGCAAGAAAGTAACATATATCAAGTTAAAAACTTTTTTAAAAAAGTATTGACATGATTGTGGAAAGATGATAATATAAAGAAGTCGCTTGAGGGCGATGTGGTCTTTGAAAATTAAACAGAATTAAGATAAAGAACCAGCAATTCTTTTACAG
>NZ_JBFNEO010000144.1:0-7461 GCF_040797585.1 Clostridium sp. | reverse complement strand
GAATTGATGGAAATGCCTGTAATAATAATTTTTCTCCACTTAAAAGAAATATTATTGAAAACATTAAAAAACATATACTTAAATATAAAAAGCTTTTATCGCTTTTCATCATTAAATATATATTTATATGATAAATTGCAAGTAAAATTAATAGTACCGCTGCTGTTAATTCTAAAGAAGAAGTTGATATTGTTATAAATTTAATATCTTTCTTAAGTCCAAAATTTATTTCGTAAGGAATTTCGCCAAAAAAGTACTCGTGATTTGCCGTTTGTAAAATTATTTCAATTTCATCTCCTTGAATATTAAAATAAGTACTATAAGGTGCATTTCTAGGACTGTATCCATTACTTTTTTCAGCTGGATTTCCGCTACTTCCCTGAAGAGCTTCATTAATATATAATTTATTGCTCGTTTTAATATTTCCTACCTTCATCCCAAAGACTTCTTTTGAAGGTTTAATCTTTACTACTAATCTATAGGTTCCTATACCCTTATTTAATATACTTTCATTGTCTGTATTTTTTTTTCTTATCGATGGTATATTGACATACTTTATGGAATTATTCTTTTTATATCTTTCCTGCTTAAAATCTTTCGGTGTAAGAATTTCATTATCATAAAATTCCCACTCTCCGTTTAATCTTACATGTCCATTCTTCAAAAAATTCCATTCAGAAAGATTCAACCTACCTTTTTCTGCTACAGGTACATCCCTTAAAAATTTTTTTCCTTTAAAAATTCTAGGATCTAACAGGAAAATTTGAATTGTTATCATTATTAATATTACAATTCCTTTTAATATTCTTTTTATCAAACACTGTCACTCCTTCAAGTAGACAATAATTATTTCTTATAAATAGCTCACATATACTATATACCATAATGTGATTTATTTTCAAGTATTTACAATTATTTTTTAGATTTTCATTCAATAAATTTACGCTAGCTATTTTTTTATTATTCTACATGTTGCAATATTAAAATTTCATCTAATTTTTCTCCTCTTGTAGACTGGGATGTATCTAATAAAAATATTTAGTTTTTCCTTTCTTCTATTTATTTTCTAGATTCTAAAAAATTCTTAAGAGAGATTAGACTTTTATCATATTTTTTACTTTTAATTAAAGGAGGAATTACTAATGTATTCTCATATTAATAATATTTTAGGTGATATAAAGGAGAGTTATGATTCAGTTACTGTTCATGATCTATATGATGTTTAAGAAATTGAAATAAGAAAATTAATGAGAAATGAGTCTTTCTATAGTAGAAACTTCTTAAGTAGTGAGGTAATCTCTATTTGTAATGACTTAAATGTTTATTTAGAAAGGTTCTTATGAGCTCATAAGTTAAGTTACGTCATTCTCTATAGGAAGGTATGTGAAGCCACACTTTAATAAAGAAGTGCAGTAAAATACTACTGATAAAATAAAAAACATTTTGGGTGGCAAAAGAATGGCAAAATAAAAAACACTAAGTTAGAAACCTAGTGTTTTAAGTGGCACGAGCAAGTCTATAAGCCGAGTTCTGTATTTGACAATCATCTATCTAGGCCTATTGTTACCAATAGGCTCCAGCGACACACCCGATGGCGGGGCGGGCAGCCCCTTATGCCATCCTATTCGGTCTTGCTCCAGATGGGGTTTACATAGCCGCGAAGTCGCCAACGCGCTGGTGAGCTCTTACCTCCCCTTTCCACCCTTACCAGTTAACTAAAAAGTTAATCTCATGAAGAAATCTTCATTCTGGCGGTATATCTCTGTTGCACTATCCTTAGAGTCGCCTCCACTGGGAGTTACCCAGCACCCTGCCCTATGGAGCTCGGACTTTCCTCCCCTGACTTTAATCAGCGGCGATTGTCTGGCTTACTCGCAATACTAATATTATCACATAACTTTTATAAATGCAAATGGTTTTTTATTCATTAAATTTAATTAATTTCTTAATTTCTTCTTCTATAATTTTAGTATTATGTATATACGTATCCTCTAATACAAAAAAATTTAAATTATTATTTTTATTTTTTATATATGAATATATTATATTTGCTTCATCTATATCTTCCTTAGTCAAACTCAATGTATCCATGCTATTTCTCAAAAATATACTTCTTATTTTAACTGCATTGATATTTAAATCCCTATAAAACTCCTCTAACTTTATTTTTTCTTTATATAATATTTTATTTCCTTTAATACAAAAGATTTTTAAGAAGTTTTCATCTATTCTATTAATTACTATAACGCTTTTCATCTCTTTAGCTAAGTTTATAATCCCTTGAAGAGAAGTTATTATACTAATGTTATTTATAGTATCTCTTATGAGTTTAGCCTTTTCAAAATTTAAGACCAAGGATGCTGCTTCCATTTCCCCCTTTAAAATCTCTAGAAAGTCTTCATTTTCTTTATTTAATATCTCTTTTAATTTAAGTAAGTTATAGTTATATTTTTCCTGTTCTAATACTCCCTGGCAGACTACTCTACAATTATAAAAATCCCTTCCATAACACCTTGATTTTTTTAGAGGATTTTTAGAACACCTTATAAATGGTATAACTTCAAATATATTATCTAAGGTTTCTTTGATTAAACTTTGAGAACTATAAGGACCAAAGTAATAACTAGAATCCTCTTCTTTCTCTAAAACAATCTCAGGAAATCCATATAACTCATTTAAATTAATCTTTATATAACAATATCTCGAAGTATTTTTCATAAGACTATTATATACTGGCTTCATATCTTTAATAAGCTTACATTCCAGTAAGAGAGCATCTAGCTCTGTATCTGTAGTTATGTACTGAAAATCATGTATGTTTAAAACCAATTTCTCTATCTTAGATGGTCTATTTTTTAAATTGTAAAAATATTGAATAACTCTTCTTCTAAGCATCTTAGCTTTTCCAATATATATAACATTTTCTAAAGAATCTTTCATTAAATAAACCCCTGGTAACTCTGGAAGTTTCTTTGCTTTTTCCTTTAGATTATCATTGTTTATCATATTTTTTACCTAAGTTCCTTCCTCTTCAAGTGTTTCTTATAGATATACTCCATCTAAACCTAATTTTTAAGTAAACCATAAATTATTGGAATTTTAAGTTTGACCTAATGTACCGAGTGATGTAACTATATGTAAATATAAATTTTTCTTTATAAAAATACTACTTAATTCTAAATATTAATAAATTCTTAGAAAGTTAGTTCATTTTACATATTAAATTTATTTTCACAAAAAAAGTTACATGATAAAGTTGAATAAAATAACATATTTATCTCATAACTATTCTAACTTTACATATAACTCTTTCCTAAAGATTCTATTTACTTACTCTCATTTACAGTATTTAACTTATCTAACCTTCTGATAGTGAAAAGAACACCATATTAAGGAAGATTCACTCTATAAAATAACATTATAAGGCTCTTTATTTCTACTTGATATAAATACTTCTATATTTTCATCCTTACTCTTTAAATACTTTTCTATATTGTGTCCTATGGACTTAAATAGAGGCCACTCTGAGCTAAAATGTCCAATATCCATTATTGAAACACCCATCTCCATATAATCACTAACAAAGTGATAGGACGTATCCCCTGTTATTATAAGATCCGCTCCCTTAATTCTTGCTTTTTCAAAGAAATCCTGTCCACTTCCATTAACAACTGCTACTCTTTTTATTTTCTTATCCATGGCTCCCACAACTTTTATAAACTTTAAATCTAAAGCTTTTTTAGCTAGATCACACATTTCCTCTAAAGTTTTTTCTTTCTCAAGGTCTCCTATTCTTCCTATACCAGAATTTTCTTCAAAAGAATTCTTCTCTAAGATTTCATAGGTACTAAAACCTAACATATCCATTATGATATCATTCATACCATTTTTTGCCGAATCTAAATTGGTATGAGATGAGTATAAATTTATATCATTTTTTATAAGCTCTATTATCTTTCTTCCCTGAAGGGTATCTGTAGTAATTGAGGATGGCTTTCTAAATAATAAAGGATGATGAGTTATTAAAAGATTAACCCCTTTCTCCTTAGCTTCCTCTATAACCTCTAAGGTTGCATCTAAAGCAATTAGCACCTTATTTATCTTCTCTTCCTTATCCCCAATTAAAAAACCAACATTGTCATAGCTTTCTTTAAGCTTAACTGGTGCAATCTCGTCCATATATCCTATAAACTCTTTAATCTTTAAAGACATGATACCATCTCCTTAAGTTTTTGTAATTTTTCAGTAATCTGATCCTTTCTTTTTAATGCTCCCTCACTGTCATCCTTAATTTTTTCCAGTATAGAATTATACTTTTCTATCTTGCTATTTATATATTCAATATCTAAAGGATCTCTTCTTTCTAAAATATAAGGACTTACTTCAAAGTATATTGGATCTAGAACCTCTTTACTATTACCCTTTACCTTTGGACTAACCTTTATTATCTCATAATATATTCCTTCATCTAAGCATATCTTTTCGTCTAATATACTTATTCCTTTTTTAAATAAAAATTCTCTTAAAACTTCTGGATTCTGTGTAGGCTGAAGTATAGCAAAATCTAAGTTTTTAAAAACTTCATAACTGTCACATATTATATCTCTTATGAGATTCCCACCCATACCAGCAATTACTGCTCCTTGTACTTCATTTCTCTCCACTGTCTTAAGTCCAGAACCTAATCTACACTGAATATTTGATGCCAGCCCTTCTAAAGAAACATTGAGTTTTACCTTATTCACTGGTCCTTTATTTATATCAGATGCTATAGCCTTCTCACATATTCCTCTTTTTAGTGCCTCAATAGGAACATATCCATGGTCTGTACCCACATCTACTATTGCACCACATTTATCTATTAAATTAACTATAGTATTCAATCTTAAGCTAATATCCATTACGTTCTCCTTAGTATATTTTTACATATAAACATTTAATATTCTTAACTGCATAATAGCAAAAGCTGCTGCCAATATAATAGATATATACATATATTTATATGCAGATTTTTTATCATATTTTGAAGAAAAATAAGCACCGTAATACATACATACTAAAACTACCATATTTAATACTCCATAGGTCATCTGTCTAAATACAAATTGTTTTGCTGTGCCGTACTCTATAGCCATAAATGCTTCATTAAAATTTAATGGCATAGTTATAGGTAAATCCTTATTTAAATATAAAATAAAAGGATTTACAGTTAAAAATATTATAATTATAGTTGCAATTATAAATGGAATAAAAAATTTCTTTTCTTTAAAAAGTTTATTATTCCTTGCTTTTTCCACTTGGAATTCTTTTTCTTTTATATTCTTTGAGACTAAAATCTGTTTAAATTTCTCTACATTTTCTGGGGATATTCCAAAACTTATATCTTTTGTCTTTATATAAATTATGTCCTTAGAAGATGTTACATAAAGATAGGTAAGTCCTACCTTATCTATTATGCTTCTACCTACACAAAAAAAGTTGTTTCCTATGCCCGACAGTTTAATCCCCTTTATAGACCTCTTATGATTAGAATATCCTAATATATTTTTAAAAGGTATAACTTCCTTTTTTAATGAAAAAAGGCTATCTATTTCAATTTCATTGTCTTTTATAATATATTTTAATGAAAGTAATATGAAAAGATAATATATACAATATACAGTAAACACTATCATAAACACTTTTAGTAAGGTTATAATTACATAGGAGTTCATAAAACTTCCTATAAATAATATAAATAGGTTTACCACTATTATAGATATTATTATAAATAGAAGTCCGACCCCTACTCGCGGCTTATATATGTCCATTATTTTATCACCTCATACTAAAAATAATATATTACTAATTATATTACAAAACAAAGAAAAAAGCACCCACTAGGTGCTAATCTAAATAATCTTTTAATTTTTTACTTCTACTTGGATGTCTAAGCTTTCTTAGTGCCTTAGCTTCGATCTGTCTTATTCTTTCTCTTGTTACGTTAAACTCTTTACCTACTTCTTCAAGAGTTCTTGCTCTTCCATCATCAAGACCAAATCTTAATCTTAATACTTTTTCTTCTCTTGGAGTTAAAGTATCAAGAACATTTATAAGCTGCTCCTTAAGCATTGTAAAAGCTGCTGCTTCTGCTGGTGCTGGTGCATCATCATCTGGAATAAAGTCTCCAAGATGGCTATCTTCTTCTTCTCCTATTGGAGTTTCAAGAGATACTGGCTCTTGCGCTATCTTCATTATCTCTCTAACCTTATCTACAGGCATTTCCATTATCTTAGCTACTTCCTCTGGTTGAGGCTGTCTTCCAAGCTCTTGTAGTAATTGTCTTTCAACTCTTATAAGTTTGTTTATGGTTTCTACCATATGAACTGGTATTCTTATGGTTCTCGCCTGGTCTGCTATTGCTCTTGTTATCGCCTGTCTTATCCACCATGTAGCATAAGTAGAGAACTTAAATCCCTTTCTATAATCAAACTTTTCCACTGCCTTTATAAGACCAAGGTTTCCTTCTTGTATAAGATCAAGAAACATCATTCCACGACCTACGTATCTTTTAGCTATACTTACAACAAGTCTTAGGTTAGCCTCTGCAAGTTTTCTTTTTGCATATTGGTCTCCATCTTCTATCCTGTTTGCAAGATTTATTTCTTCCTCTGATGATAATAGCGGTACTTTTCCTATCTCTTTTAAATACATTCTAACTGGATCATCTATAGCAATTCCCTCTGGAATTGATAAATCTAATTCCTCTTCTTGAGATACTTCTTCAGAGATGTCCCCGATTACCTCTACCCCCATTGATTCAAGAACTTCGTAAATTTTTTCTATTTGCTCTGGAGTAATTTCTATATCCTCCAGCTCATCCATTATCTCCTTATAAGTTAAAGAACCTGATTTCTTACCCTTATCTATAAGTCTTTTTACCACAATCATCTTTGCATTTTTATCCTTCATGTTCCTGCCTCCCTCCGGTCATAAGCTTAACTATCCCCTTCCTAACTCTTTTTGTAGTTCCTTAAGCTTTTGAACATATTTTAAGGTTTCTTCTATCATACCTTTTGACTCAAATTCTTTTATCTTCTTCATGACTTCCTTAATAGTCTCTTCAAGCTTAAATTGCTTTATTTCATATATATAATCTTTAACAAGCTCTTCCTTCTGTCCTTCTTCAAAAATAAGAGTTAATTCCTTTATATTAATCCATTCCCTCATGATATCAACATCATTACATTTAGTTTCAATTAATTTAAATCTCTCTTTTAAATCTTTCACTTCTTGACTTTCTAAAATAAGCTTGTAAAGAATTTTATGAGCTTCCATTATAAAATCATCTGAATTCATATTACTACATATATATTCTAATGATTGGTTCTCCAACAGTAATTTAAGTATACTTCTAGTAGCTTTTACATAAGCTGACTCTACATATAATTTTTGTCTAAAATCATAGGAAGTATTCATATT
>NZ_JBFNEO010000143.1:0-7505 GCF_040797585.1 Clostridium sp. | reverse complement strand
TAAGACTTTAAAGGATTTAAGTACATATATAAGTTAAGATCTAGACTAAAAACCCTATACTTAAATTATATCATAAATATAATTTTCTCTTAATATTAATATGTATATATTCAATTAAAATTATGTAATTTAAATAATTTTTATACTTCTTAATTTATATTAAAAATCATTCATTTTAACTAAGAATTTTAAATAAATATGAAGCTAAAAATTCTAGAAAAACATTATAGGTAAATCTTAAAACATAAATAATTTTTAGATATAACTTGTAATATAAGAGATTCAACTTCTCAATACTAAAAATTTTAATAGTATATCTTGTCCATTTAAGAAATTAACTTAAATAAAAAATAGCATATCTTATTCTTACAATAAAAGGTTAAATTTAAGATTAAATTGCCTTTTATTCTTTAAATCAAGAGATATACTATTCTTTCATATAAACATTATCTTGTGAACACTATGGTATTTTTAGAAGAAAGGTCTTCATTAAAACTATAATCTTCTTCATTAAAGCCCTTTATATCCTCTAGCCTATCTATTTTGTTCTTAATTATATATCTACTCATAAGTCCTCTTGCTCTTTTAGCATATAGAGCTATTATTTTATAGCTTCCATTTCTAAATTCCTTAAAAACAACATTAACCACCTTAATATCTTCCCCTAGATTATTAAGATCTATAGACTTACTATATTCTTCGGATGCTAAATTTAAAAGCACCTTCTCCTTATGTCCCTTAAGCTCTTCTTTTATGAAAGCCGTAGACTTATCTCTCCAAAAATCATATAAGTCTTTCCCTTTGTTATTTTTAAGTTTTGTTCCCATTTCTAGCCTATAGGGCTCCATATTATCTAAAGGATTCAATATTCCATATATCCCTGATAGAATTCTTAAATGATCTTTAGCAAACAAAAAGTCTTCCTCTTTAAAATCCATAACATTAATGCCTTTATATACATCCCCTGAAAATACAATGAGGCTCTGTCTTCTATCATTATCTTCCATACCAAACTTTTGAAACCTATAAAAATTAAGCTCAGAAAGCTTTTCACTTAATTTCATAAGCTCACTTATATCCTCTGGACTATATGACTTTAATATGTGAGCAAGTTCCTCACTTTCTTTTTTAAAATGTGGTTCTAAAGAAATATTTGAATATACTTTTTTATCATACTCCAATGTCTTAGCTGGAGAAATTATGGCCAACATATTCTTCACCTCAACAATCTATTATAATTCCTAGTATCCTATCTTCTAATAATATTTATTACTTAAAAATTTACATTAATATTATATAATAAAATTTTTAATTTTTCAAAAATCAGAGACTTAACTCATCTAACAAACACCAGCTAAAAGAAGATTCGTTCTATCTGATGGCTAAGTACTGTAACTACATCACCCTTTAAACCACATCTCATTCTGCTATGATTACAACCTATCTGAAGGTTAAGTTTAGATAAAAGTATATCTATATAAATATATAAACCTCATATTCTTCACACCGTTTACGAAGAATATGAGGTTTATGATAAACACAAATATATTTTTAAAACTTTATAATAACTTTTTATCTGATGGCTAGGAACTGTAACATCCCCATCCTCTTAAAAGGTGGAGGATAACAGTTGCTACGCCCCTAGATTAACTCATCTAACCTTTAGATAGTTGAAAAGACACCATCTAAAAGAAGATTCGTTCTATTTCATTAGCTTTTCTTTTATGACTTCATATTCTTTACTTGTTATAGGATGATATACTTCCTTTTTTAAAAGTAATCCTCTTATTTCCTTTATGGCGTAAAAAGTATCGTCTGTTCCCTTTTTAAACCTTTTTGTAGCTTCTGTTTTCATTATTATATAATTCATCCCATTATAATCTTTACCTTTAAAATAGTCTCCACAATCTTTATTGATTACACATCTAATTAACACCAAATTATCTAAATCATTTAAATTTTCTAATAGCTCCATTGAAACTTCCACTCCAAAACTAATAAAATTTATAATCTATAATTTTATTATCGTAATAATATGAAAAAAACTTTACAATTTAGTCGAATTATATTCTTTATTATAGAATCATTTATATGTATTTATTATATTTTATTTTATTTAAAATTAAAATCCCTTTATTTTCTTTTAAACTTATTAATATCATCTTTTATTTATTATAAAGACTTTAGTTATTTAACTATTTCTTAAAATCAATATGAACTCTAAAAAGTTCTAACCTAACTTTAAAGGTTAGAACTTCTCTATGTATTTACCATCCCTTAGTTATAAATTCTTTTCTATAATGACTTCTATCATCTTCTAATAGAATTTTATACTCATTATCCTGAACCTCTATATGGGTTAACGCCGCTTGCCCCATAACTGGTAAGGAAACTATATCATCAATATCTAAACTTTTAAATAAAGTCATTAAAAACTTTAGAGTCATACCATGGGTAACTATTAATATATTCTTACCCCTATTCTCATTTATTATATCTATAATTGAATGTTGTATCCTATGTACAAAGTCTGAAACACTCTCCCCTTTAAAAGGTGTGTATTTAGATGGGGTATTAAAGAATTTACTATACTCCTCCTTATATTCTTCTACTCCTTCTATTTCCTCTAGGGTCATTCCTTCCCATGCTCCAAAATTTATTTCCATTAGCCCATTATTAACAAGTAAAGGAATCTCTTTATCTCCCTTTATTATCTCTGCAGTTTTATAAGCTCTTTCTAAGGGACTTGTATATATTATATCTACATCTATATCCTTAATCCTATCTCTTAAATCCTCTGCTTGCATTATTCCTGCCTCGGTTAATGGGGAATTTTGTGTTCCTTGAAGTCTTTTTTCTAAGTTCCACATAGTTTGTCCATGTCTTGTTAAATATAAAGTAGTCATTTCTCCTCCTCATACTATATATAAAGTACACATAATATTTTACATTAAACTAATAAATCCTTTTCTTAATAATAATATAAACTATACAATATCCAAGCTCAATGTTTAAATGCAATATCTAAAGCTTGATTTTCCATACACTCTATTATATATAATAGCTTAATAATACAAAATTTAAAATAAACAAGTTATATACCCATAGAATATGATATATAACTTATTCTAAATTATTATTTTTTAAGAATATATAGCCATTAAAAGAACTCCTACTGATATAAAAGCAGCTCCTATAAGCCCACCCTTACTCAATCGTTCTCCTAGGAAAATAAATGCTAAAATAATACCAAACACCACACTAAGCTTGTCCACCGGTGCCACTTGAGATACTTTCCCATCCTTTAGAGCAAGGAAGTAAAAAAGCCAGGATAAAGCCCCTGCAATACCACTTAATATAACAAAGAACATAGCTTTTTTATTAGTAAGTACTGAAGATATCTCACTAAACTTTCCTTGGACAAATATTACCCCCATTAAAAACACTGCCATTATAACCGATCTAATAGCAGTAGCGGTATTGGAATCTATTCCTTTAAGTCCTAGTTTGCCAAAAATTCCAACTAAGGCTGCCATAATAGCAGATAGTAACGCATACAATAACCAACTTTCCAATGTTTACACCTCTCTCTTTACAATAATCAAAGCTAAAATTCAAACTATAATTAGCTCTAAATTCTAAGATATATTATCCTTATCAAGATTTACTATAATATATTATGTATATTAAAATTATTTTTATCACTTCATACTAGAAATAATATATCTACTTACTTTCAACCCTAGATATGATAATAAACTTCCTTTATTTTGTAAACACAATTTACAAGTATCCATGAATATTTATAAAAACTACATAAGAAAGTAAAACTTATATATTATTAAAAGTAAAAATAAACACTATGAGACTATTTTTATTTTAATAGCTCATAGTGCTTTATCTTAACTCTTAATCATAATTAATAGTTTTTTATTCTTCTCCAGTGAAGCCTTGACTCTCCAGGGAATGTTTAACCCTTGGATAATATATACTCTTATATACTCCACTTATTCTTTGAGACCACAGGCTCTTGTCACTCCCTCCAGTTCTTTCATTTAAATAATCACTTATTAAATTATCATAGGAATCCAGTTCTTCCTTTGTAATCTCCTTATACTTTTCATCATGAACAACAACTTCCTTTGGCATTCTTGGTTTTTGATCTGGATTTTCCTCTGGATATCCTACTACGAGCCCACATACAGGATAAACATATTTAGGAAGGTTTAACATCTCTATAACATCCATTGGATTCTTTCTTATACCGCCTATTGGAACAGTACCAAGTCCCATAGATTCTGCTGCAACTATTGAATTACCCATAGCAAGCCCAACATCCACAGCACCAACTAAATTAGCTTCCTCACTGGTTATTATTCTTATCTCTAAACCATTTTTCTCACAAGCCTTAGCTTCCCTATTAAAGTCCATGCAATATATTAAAAATACAGGTGCCTCTGCTACATAACCTTGATCTCCTACTAAATGAGCTAACTTATCCTTATTCTCTTTATCCTTTACTACAATTATAGAAACTCCCTGACCATGAATAGAACTTGGTGCCCACTGAGCTGCCTCTAATATATAATTTAACTCCTCATCTTTTAATTCTTTACTGCTATATTTTCTTATAGATCTATGATTTAATAAACTTTTCACTGTTTCATTCATAACAATTCTCCTTAAATAGTAATTATTCTCATTTTATTTAATAAAATTCTATCATATAAAATTTTCTTAGTAAAGTTATAAACTAACATATTAATTATAGGGTTTTTAGCTTGAATCTTAACTTATACATGTATTTAAATCCTTTAAAACCTTGGAGTTTAAGTAGTGAATAAGATAAGTTTTGAATCAAAACCCTATATTAAAAATTAATTCTACTATTTAATTTTTAATAATTAATTCTACTATAGTAAAGTATGTGCATAACTTCCATAAAAGATACAATATCTTCTACCATAATTTCTTAAATTAATGAATTATATATAAAGTAAAAGTAAAATCAAGCCGATAATGTTGAAATTAATTTTATTTTGTAATATTATTTTTATATAAGGTTAGGAGGTAATATCTAAATGAAAAAACTTTTAAAAGTCGTAGCACCCATTCTTGCTGGAATTTTCCTTTTTGCTGGGTGTACTAATAAAGAGGACGAACCTAAGGTAATGACCTCTGAAACTACTGCAGCTAAGAAGGGTCCATTTCAGGATATAATAAATAAAACTTTATCTTTAGATAGCTTATACGAAAAAACTTACATAACTATGGATGTAAAAAAAGATGGTGCAGCTCCAAAGAGAAATAAGTTGACTACAGAGGTTACAACTACTGATAAAGGAAAAAATCTATATATTAGTAATACTTCAGCGGATATCCCATCTCTTAGAGGAGAAGTATATATGGATGAATCTACCCTTTTATTTAAGCCTTATGATTCCAAAAACTTTCTAGACATAACTAACACCCCTAACTATCAATCAATAGTTGGAGATGTATACTCTGGAAAGGGTAATCTATCTAATGGCAAACTTATAAAAAAGGCTTATGAGCTTATTAACACTGAAGATTTAAAGTTTGAAAATGCTTCAAAGACTATAGAAGGTAAAGAGTTAGACTTTAGAACTGCAAAAGTTACTATCCCTGGAAAAGATGCTCATGATGATTTAATGGAAATGCTTAAAGTCATTTTAGAAGGTGATTTTAAAACTAAAGAAGAGCTTTCTGCATTTTTATCTAAGCTTAATTTTGATGATGTTAACGTAACTTTTTATGTTAATCAAGATGATATAATAAAAAGCGTAGATATATCTATAGGTGTATCCTATGATAAGTTTGAAATGAAGATAAACATGGATTCTAGTTTAATTTACTATAATGATAAGTCCATTGAATTACCTAAGGTAGATGAATCTACAGTTAAGTCTTATGACGAATATATTAAAAATAAAGAAAAAGACAAACCTAAGACTAATAAATAATCATATACCTAGAGGTTTTCCTCTAGGTATATTTTAATTAAACAAAAAGGATCCCTAAAACTAGAGATCCTTTTTCTATTTAATTATAACTTAAAAGGTATAATCTATCTTTTCCACAGACTTATCAACTATTTGTGCTTCAACCTTTTCCTTAAGTCCAACCCCTTGGAAGGTTAATATATTAGCCGTTATTATTTTATCCATAAGATCTGTAACCTCATCCTTTAGTATATTTTCCTTTACAGGTGATATCCTAAGGCTTACCTTCTTTCCTACTAAATTTATAAAAGTTAGCACTAAAGTTCTACTATCCATAAAAAATCCTCCTTAATATTTTAATAACTAATTACTAAAGAAAAGCTTAATTTTCAATGCTATAGGTATTTTCTTTTAAGATCTCTCCTAAAGGATAAGCTAGAAACTTTTCTATCTCCTTAGAAACTTCGTAGATTTTAGTATCATCTGCTCCCTCATCTAATAGTCCTACTCTCACCTTTTTAAATTTGTCATTTCCTCTCTCGTCCTTACCTACTATCACCTTTAAATTTAATAAGCTTTTTGATATTGTTGAATTTGCCATATTCATCAACTCCTTTCACTTATTAGCTATACAGTTCCTTCCTATATTTACTAAAATAATCAAAATTTTTTTAAAGTTTAATAACTTCTAATTTATATTATAATAGTTTATAAAAAGCATTAATATAAATCGTAAGCTATCATTACTTAAGGCTTATTCAAAGATTGAGTTTGAATGTACTTTATCTATATATACTAACTATTAACTCTAAAACTTAAGAATATATTTTATTATAGAAATAAGCTTAAAATATAAGAACTCCAGCTATCCTTAAGCTGGAGTTCTTGAAATATCCATAACCATTCTCTCAAGAATAGCTATAGCTTTATCATAATTATTTCTTGTAATCGCTTTATCCATATCTATTATAAAAGTTTTTATTGTATTATCACAATACTCTCTATTACCCTTTAAAGACCTTTCTATGAACCGTCTTTGATTCTTTAATGCTTTTACAACTTCTGAGTATATTATCCTTACTATATTCTCCTCATGACTTCTAATGTTATTATCTCTTAACATCTCTTTACACCAGGCATATAAACAATAATACATAGTATAGTTTATTATACTAGAAAGCTCTTCTATATCTAACTCCTCATTTATTTTAGTACCTATTTTTATATATACAGGAGCTATGTCATCTAAGATATATTGGTATATATTTTCAATAAAGCACTGATAATCTATAACTCCATTTACAAAAGAGTATATATTTTCTCCTGTTTTTATCATTGCATAAGCTAAAGCTAGTGAGGCAACTTTTAGCCTTATTCCTTTTATATACTTTACTTTTACCCTTCCACTTATCCTTGATATTATACAAGTATTATTGGATTTTATAAGATTTCCTTCTATCTCTGAAATTCTCTTATTTAACTTCTTTTTATTATTATATTTATGTATTCTATCATTTAAATATAAATTAATTTCCATAAGGC
>NZ_JBFNEO010000142.1:0-7578 GCF_040797585.1 Clostridium sp. | reverse complement strand
AGTACATACATTGGAATAAAAAAAGACGAATTTCAAGTATTGGATAAGGAATTCATATTAGCTATGGTTTCAAAAAATTCTAGGCTTGCAAGGGCAGAGTATATGAAGGCTATGTTTATTTGTAAAGAAGAACATAAGGATTATGTGGAATTTAAAAATGAAAAAACTAAATATGAGAGTAAGAGATATATTATAGAAAGAAATATATCATGGGAAAATGTAATGAAATTTATATGTAGAAAATTTAATATTTCAATGGAGTGTATACAAACTAAAAATCTAAGACAAGTATCTAATTCAAAAGCTTTAATGATAATTTTAATGAGAAGTTTATGTAATATGAATTACGATGAAATATGTAGAATTATTGGCAATTTAACAGAAAGTAGAGTATCGAAGTTATCTAATATGGGACTTAGTTTAATAAGTGACGATATAAGATATAAGAATATATTTAATGAATTTTTATGTGCTAAATAAAAATTCATTGTTTTCCACATTAAATTTTATTAGCAATACTAGTGGACAAGCCATCTTATCTTTAAAAATAAAATAGAATAAATGCATAAAATAATAAAAAAATATAGAATTTAAACCATAATTTTAAAAGAAAGATAAATGTTAACCGTCCCTTGACACAAACGTGTGTTTGGGTTTAAGATTAATATAGTTAATAAATAATATATATGTGGTGGTTAATAAAACCTATTTTAAAGGAGAGAAGTATGAAGGATAAAATAGTTATAAAAGGAGCTAAGGTAAATAACCTAAAGAATGTATCTTTAGAGATTCCTAGAGATAAATTAGTAGTTTTTACAGGGCTTTCAGGATCAGGTAAGTCTTCATTAGCCTTCGATACCTTATATGCGGAAGGTCAAAGAAGATATGTTGAAAGTTTATCTTCTTATGCAAGACAATTCCTAGGACAGATGGATAAGCCAGATGTAGAATACATAGAAGGACTATCACCAGCAATATCAATAGATCAAAAGACAACAAGTAGAAATCCACGTTCCACAGTAGGAACTGTTACAGAAATATATGATTATTTAAGACTTTTATATGCTAGAATAGGACTTCCTCATTGCCCAAAGTGTGGAAAAGAGATTTCTCAACAAAGTGTTGATCAAATGGTAGATAAAATTTTAGAACTACCTGAAAGAACTAAACTTCAGGTACTTTCACCTATAATTAGAGGTAGAAAAGGAACCCATGAAAAGGTAATTGAAAACATAAAGAAGAACGGATTTGTTAGAGCTAGAATAGATGGAGAGATTTTAGAAGTTACAGAAGAGGAAATTAAGCTAGAAAAGAATATAAAGCATAATATAGAAGCTGTTATTGACCGTTTGATAGTGAGAGATGATGTAAGAAGTAGACTTACTGACTCCATAGAAACAGCTCTTAAGCTTTCAGAAGGATTAGTAATAATTAACGTACTAGAGGAAGAACCTTATGATATGTTATTTTCTGAGAAGTTTGCTTGTATAGAATGTGGAATAAGCATAGATGAACTAGCACCAAGATTATTTTCTTTTAACTCCCCATTTGGAAAGTGTGATCATTGTGATGGACTTGGAACTTTGATGGAGATAGATGAAGATCTTATAATTCCAGATAAGACTAAAACCATAAGAGAAGGAGCAATATCACCTTGGGGAGAAGGAAGGATGAAAGAGGATTCATGGACCTATGCCGTTATGACAGCATTAACAGATAAATATAAATTCTCTTTAGATACACCTATTAAAGATATTAAAAAAGAAGTTATTGATGTGCTTCTTTATGGAATGAAGGGAGAAAAACTTGTAGTAAAGTATGAGAAGGAAAATGTTCAAGGAACATACATGCATAACTACGAAGGAGTAATAAATTCTCTTAAAAGAAGATATAGAGAAACAGGATCAGATTATATAAAGCAGGAAATTGAAGCCTTTATGAGCGATAATCACTGTAATAAGTGTAAGGGGGCTAGGCTTAAGCCAGAAGCACTTGCAGTAAAAGTTGGAGATAAAAATATACATGATTTTTGTATTATGTCTATAAAGGAAGAGCTTGAATTCTTAAATTCATTAGAGCTTTCAGAGAAGAATAAAATAATAAGTGATCAAATATTAAAAGAAATCTCTTCAAGACTTAAGTTCTTAATAGATGTAGGTTTAGACTATTTAAACCTATCCAGAAAGGCTGGAACCTTATCAGGAGGAGAAGCCCAAAGAATAAGACTTGCAACTCAAATTGGATCTAGCTTAGTTGGGGTTTTATATATACTTGATGAGCCAAGTATAGGTCTTCACCAAAGAGATAATGATAGATTAATAGCTACATTAAAGCACCTTAGGGATATTGGAAATACCCTTGTTGTTGTAGAGCACGATGAAGACACAATAAGAGAAGCAGACTATGTAGTTGATATAGGACCAGGAGCTGGAGAGCATGGTGGAGAGGTTGTTGTTGCTGGAACAGTAGATGAGGTGAAGGCATGTGAAACATCTCTAACAGGACAGTATTTAACTGGTAAGAAGAAAATAGAAATTCCAAAGGAAAGAAGAAAAGGAAATGGACTTTCTATAGAGGTAGTTGGAGCAAAAGAAAATAATCTTAAAAATGTTAATGTTAAAGTACCGCTAGGAACACTTACAGCAGTAACAGGGGTTTCAGGTTCAGGTAAAAGTACTCTTATAAATGAAATCTTTTATAAGGGATTAAATAAAATAATAAATAAGTCTAAGAATATTCCAGGAGCTTATAAGGAAATTAAAGGCTTTGAGAATATAGATAAAATAATAGATATAGATCAAAGTCCTATAGGAAGAACACCACGTTCTAACCCTGCTACCTACACTGGAGTTTTTGATATAATAAGAGAAGTTTTCTCTTCTACTCCAGAGTCAAAAATGAGAGGATATAAGCCAGGAAGATTCTCCTTTAACGTAAAGGGAGGAAGATGTGAATCCTGTAGTGGAGATGGAATAATAAGAATAGAAATGCAGTTTCTATCTGATGTATATGTACCTTGTGAGGTATGTAAGGGTAAGAGATATAATAGAGAAACATTAGAAGTTAGATATAAGGGTAAAAATATAGATGATATTTTAACTATGACTGTAGAAGAAGCCTTAGAATTCTTTGAGAATATACCAAGAATAAAAAATAAGCTTCAAACTCTAAATGATGTTGGTCTTGGATATGTAAGATTAGGTCAACCATCTACTCAGCTATCAGGTGGAGAGGCTCAGAGAATAAAGCTTGCCTATGAGCTTTCAAAGAGAAGTACAGGAAAAACTCTATATATTTTAGATGAACCTACTACAGGACTTCATGTTGATGATGTAGCAAGGCTCATTACCATATTACAGAGGTTAGTAGATGGAGGAAATTCTGTAGTTGTAATAGAACATAATTTAGATGTTATAAAATGTTGTGACTACCTAATAGATCTAGGTCCAGAAGGTGGAGATAAAGGTGGAACTATTATAGCAAAAGGTACTCCAGAACAGATAACTAAGAATGAAAAGTCATATACAGGATACTATTTAAGTAAGATTTTATAAAGGTTACTAGAAAGCTAATTAAAGATTAGCATAAAGGGTTATATAAATTGATCTACTTAGCTAATTAAACTATAAGGCTTTATTACTAAATTAAAATTAACTTTAGTAATAAAGTCTTAATTTTTCTAGAGAGTTATGTAGATAATATTTTTATATATGTAATAAAGAAGAGGTTTTATATTTTTAGAAATGGTTTTTTAACATTTTTCCTATGAAATGATGGTATAATAATATGGATGGTTTTAAATAAGTCGAAGAGGTGTAAGGAATGAATAAGATTTTAAGTTTTGCATTTACAGCAATATTTATAGTAATTCTATATTCTATAATAATATTTTCTTTAAGAATAATGGCAAAGGATGTACGTAATGGGGGAAAGAAAAAGAGATTGAAAAAAGCTTCCTTAGGTCTTGAAGTTATGTCACCAGGAGAAAATAATACTTTAAAGGCAGGGGCAGTTATACCTATAAACGGGGAGATTACCATAGGAAGAAGAAATGATAACTCTATAATTTTAAGTGATCAATATGTATCAGGATATCATGCTAAGATATATTTAAGAAATAATCAATGTATAATAGAAGATTTAAGGTCTACTAATGGAACTTTTATTAATGGAGAAGATGTAAGAGGAAAAAGGTATATTGAAGAGGGCGATAAAATAAAAATAGGAAGCGTAGTATTTAAAATAATAGGATAAGTAGGTGAATCCATGAAAAGTAGTTTAAGAGATGAAAAGAAAATGCTTTTTTTTGTGTATCTATTACTTTTTGCAATGTTTAGCAATCTGGCATTACTAAAACCGGAGTTCGATAATAGGGCAGTTATTTTAGGAGTGGCAATGGCTATGCTTCTTGCATATTCTCATTTCATAATAAGAAAGTATTTTTCAGATGGGGATAAGTATTTATTACTTTTTGTATTTATACTATCCATGATAGGAATAGTTATTCTTTATAGAATAAATCCATCCACTGCTATAAAACAGACTGTATGGTTTACTGCTGGAATAACAGCCTATGTATTAATTGTTGTTTTACTTCCGGATTTAAAAAGCTTTGCTAAATATGACAAGCTATATCTTATAGGTACCTTGATATTTATGGCTATGGCTACATTTATAGGAAAGGAAGTATATGGAGCAAAAAACTGGGTTATGGTTGGACCATTAAGCTTTCAACCTTCAGAAATAGGAAAGTTATTCTTAACTGCTTATTTAGCAGCTACACTTAGAAACTATGATGGTCATTTTAAGTCTTTGATAAAACCTGCATTGGTTGTTATGTATTCTTTAGGGTTTATGGTATTACAAA
Organism: Clostridium sp.; assembly: GCF_040797585.1. Taxonomy (GTDB): domain Bacteria; phylum Bacillota; class Clostridia; order Clostridiales; family Clostridiaceae; genus Clostridium_Z. Next base: position 2,711 of record NZ_JBFNEO010000142.1, on the reverse strand, counting down.
AGGACTTAGGATCAGTATTAATATTCTTTGGAATATCTGTAACTATGCTATACCTTTCTACTTCTAAGGTTAAGTATATTATAACCACATTTCTATTATCGGCAGTAGGAGCCGTTGCTAGTTATAAGCTCTTTTATCACGTAAGGGTAAGAGTTATGATATGGAAAGATCCTTTTGCCTATGCCAATGAACAAGGGTACCAAATAGTACAAGGACTTTACTCAATAGCATCAGGGGGATTATTTGGAGCAGGGCTTGGAAAAGGCTATCCTAATTTTGTTCCGGTTAATACTACTGACTACATATTTGCTATAATATGTGAAGAACTTGGGATTATCATGGGATTTGGTATAATGATTATATTTTTCTTAATGTTCTATAGATGTATGAGAGCTGCTATTTATGTGAATGATAAATTCTCACAACTTTTAGCAGTTGGATATAGTGCCATGTTTGCCAGCCAAGTTTTAGTTATAGTAGGGGGAGTTATGAATGCTATTCCTCTAACTGGTATAACCCTACCTTTTGTAAGTTATGGAGGTAGTTCTATGCTTACTAGTTTCTTTGCCATGGGAATAATTCAAAAGATATCTGAGGAGGGTTAAGATGAAGCAGGATTTAACAAATGAAGTAAAAAAAGTTTTAATAGTTTTCCTCCTTTGTTTTTTAGCTTTGATAACCTATATCGCATATTTTACTACATTTAAGGCTCCAGACCTTGCAGCTAGTACTAACAATAAGAGACTATGGGCTAAGAGAAATGAAGTTTTAAGAGGGACTATATATGATAGAAATGGAAAAGCATTAACTAAAAGTGAGAGAAAAGATACTTTAACACAAGAAAGATATTACCCAGGAGGAGATCTTTTTGCTCATATAATTGGATATGTAGACCCTAAATATGGATTAACAGGTCTTGAAAAGAAGTATGATGAAGAGTTAATGAATACTAAGAATACCTTGTTTAATGTAAAGGAAGCTTTAAAGAGCTTTAATATTAAGGAAGCTTTTAATAATAGACAAGATAAAGAAAAGGTAGGAAATGATATAAATACATCACTAGACTATGATATTCAAAAGGCAGCCTATGATGCCATAGGAAATAATAAAGGAGCAGTTGTTGTTTTAAATCCTAAGACTGGGGAGATTTTAGCTTCAGTTTCAAAACCTACGTATGATCCTAACAATTTAGATGCAGTGTATAATGATATAAATAATAAAAAGATATCAGGAGAAGATTCTCCACTTCTAAATAGAGCTACAGAGGGACAATATGCCCCAGGATCTACATTTAAGGTAGTTACAGCCACTTCTGCTTTAGAGAATATGCCTGGTCTTACCAGTAGAGTTTTTGAAGATAATGGTAAGATAGTATTTAATGATAAGCAATCCTTAAGCAACTATGGGGGATATGCCAATGGAAGTATAACATTTGCTGATGCTTTTAGAAAATCTAGCAATGTGGTTTTTGGAACCTTAGCTATGGAACTTGGAAATGACAAGTTAAGAGAAACTGCTGAGAAGTTTTATTTTAATAAATCCATACCTGCTGATGATTTATATATAGCAAAAAGCAGTTTTCCAAAACTGGAGCCCTATGAAAAAGGAAATATAGCTCAAAGTGGTATAGGGCAAAGTAGTATATTAGCTACCCCTATGCAAATGGCCTTAGTTGCTTCAGCTGTAGCTAATGATGGAGTTATTATGGAGCCTAGGCTTGTAAATAGTATATTAAATTTTGAAGGTAAAACAGTAGAAACTATAAAACCTAAGGAATTAGGAAGAGCTATGTCTACAAATACTGCAAAGACTTTACAGCCTTATATGAAGTCTGTAATAGATAATGGAACTGTAGACTCATCTATGTTTAAAGGGTTAAATGCTGCAGGAAAAACAGGAACAGCAGACCACCTTGATAAAAACGGAAAAGATGCAGTACCTCATTCATGGTTTATAGGATTTGCCCCTTATGATAATCCAGAAATAGCTATTTCTGTAATCATAGAGAATGGAGGAACTGGAGGCGGTAAGGCTGCAAAAGCTGCATCTGACATAATGAGAACAGCCTTAAGTAAATAATTTTAAGGTAATATATTGAAAATTTTGGTAAGATCCTTAAAGGCTAAAGAGTGGATTTAAAAAAGTCCACTCTTTAGTTTTTACATTTATCTTATGGGCAAAAGGGATTAATTAGTAGAATTAATTGGTTACATTTGGTATTAGACAAGGAAAAGTATTATGTTTATACTATTTGTATGAATATAGCATATGGACAATATATTAGATGATGATTAGTATACATAGAGAAATTTTACATACTTGAAGTATATTTAGGAGGGATAGCAACAGTTGGAATAAATATATAAAAATCTATAAAAATATATTAATTTATAATAGAGTTCATGTTGATATCTTATTGAGGTGATAATGTGAAATATTACTCAATAGGAGAATTCGCACAAAAAATAGGTAAGTCAATTCAAACTTCAAGAAATTAGGATGAAATTGGAAGTTTGAAACCAAGTCATATAACAGATGGTGGTACAAGATATTATTCACAAGAACAACTTAATCATTTTTTAGGTATTAAATGAGGAGTTAATTCAGATTTTTACAGTTTTAGTTATAGATTGAAAGGAAAAAGAGCCAATAAAGCAAAGAAGATGATTAAGGAGTTGTTGAAGGATGATACTGGCGAAGAAGATTAGAAT
>NZ_JBFNEO010000141.1:0-7593 GCF_040797585.1 Clostridium sp. | reverse complement strand
AATACGACCTCTTTTTTACCATTTATAGTTGTTTTAATAAGATTGTTCATATTACAATCATATTCAGTTATATAACTATCTGAAAAAATCATAAACATTATTATTCCCATTAAAGGAGCAAATAAATAAAATTTATTAAATATATCTGCATAGGTCTCACTTACTGAAACCTCTCCAATGACTCCATAGGCTAAGAATAATGTAATAGCCCACATTATAAGTGTCCCCTTTTTATTTAATATCTTTTTTAATTCTAGCTTTAAAACTGACTTCATTTCTTATACCTCTCTAGCATCTTCTAATTCAAAATAAGCCATATATACATCTTCAAACCTAGGTTCTATAGCCTTAACATTGAAACACTTTGGCATAACATCACTTATAATTCTAAGCTCTATATCCTGTGCCCCACGCTTAATATTAACCTTATACTTTTGCTGTATTTCTAATACCTCTGCTTCACTTGTAGTTACTACTTTAAATACTTTTCCCAGCATATAATCTAATATTTCTCCATGGGTTGCTTTTAAGATTACCTTACCATCTTTTATCATTATGGTTTCCTTTGCTATGGATTCTATATCTGATATTATATGGGTTGAAAGTATTACTATAGTCTCTTTACCTATTTGAGATAATAAGTTTCTAAATCTAGTTCTTTCTTGAGGGTCTAATCCTGCTGTTGGTTCATCTAAAATCAATATTTTAGGGTCATTAAGTAATGCTTGAGCTATACCAACCCTTCTTTTCATCCCTCCAGAGAATTTTGATACATATTTATTTCTCACTTCATATAATCCAACTAATTCTAATAATTCATCTACTTTTTTCCTAGGATCTTTTATGCCTTTAAGAGCTGCTATATATAATAAAAAGTTTTTAGCACTAAAGTTTTTATATGTATTAAAATCCTGTGGTAAATAGCCAATTAATTTTCTATACTCCTCATCTAGGGATATTATATCTTTTTCGTTATATAATATTTTTCCTTTTGTAGGCCTAGTAAGAGTAACTATTTGCTTCATAAGTGTTGTCTTCCCAGCACCATTAGGACCTAATAATCCATATACTCCACTATCAAGGGTTAAATTTATATTTTCATTTGCATTTTTATGCTTATATGTTTTTGTTAAATTTATTATTTCAAGTCTATTCATAGTTTTGCCTCCTTAATTTGAATATATAGGGTTTCCATGTCACTTCTTAATTTATACATTGCTTAAAGACATAAGGTCACAAAATAAAATTCATGGGTATAATTTAGGAACCCTACACATTAATTTTGCAATACTAACCTTATCTATTTATAATCTAAACCTTAATTAAACCTTATCTTTTTATGATTATTGTTAAAAACTTATTCTTAACACAAAGCCATATTCCTTCATATTATAGATTGAAACAAATTTTACAACAGAACCCTTATATTTATTAATTAACCAAAGGAGGAAAGTAGATGAAAAGAAAAACTTTAAAGTCCTTAATATCTTTAGGACTTATTCTGATAACTACACTATCTTTTGTTGCATGTAAAAATAAAAACAATAAAGACCTAAAAAAAGTTAGACTTAATGAAGTTGTTCGTTCTGTATTCTATGCTCCTATGTATGCAGCTATTAATAATGGATATTTTAAAGATGAAGGTATAGATATAGAACTCTCCACGGGTCAGGGGGCTGACAAAACTATGCAGCAGGTTATAAGTGGTAGTGCTGATATAGGCTTTTGTGGTCCTGAGCAGGTTATTTACATCCACAATCAAAAGAAGGATAACCTTCCTATAATCTTTGCTCAATTAACTCAAAAGGATGGTTCATTCTTAGTTGGAAGAAATGAAGATAAAGACTTTAAATGGAGTGATTTAAAAGGCAAAACCATTATAGGTGGAAGACCTGGAGGTATGCCTGAAATGACCCTTGAATATGTTCTAAAAAATAACGGTATTGAAAATCAGAAGAATGTTGATATAATTACAAATATTGCATTCACCGCCACAGCTGGAGCCTTCAAGGCTGGAACAGGAGACTATGTGGCACTCTTTGAACCTACAGCTTCTATGCTGGAGAAGGACAAGTCCTCTCATATTGTAGAATCTATTGGTAAGTCTGCTGGTAATATTCCTTACACCGGTTTCTTTGCAACAGAAAGTTATATAAAAGAAAATGGTGAATTGATAGAAGCATTCACAAGAGCTATATATAAGGGACAAACTTGGATTCTTGAGACCTCTAACGAAGAAATAGCAAAGGCTATTGAAAGTTTTTTCCCTGGTACAGATAGGGATATAATAGTTAATGTTCTTAAAAATTATAAGGATATAGATGCTTTCTCTAAAACCCCAGTTATTAAAGAAGAAGAGATGAATAAACTTATGGATATAATAGAGTCCTATGATAGTAACTTAATTCCTAGTAGACCTTCCTTTGATAAATTAGTTACTAATAAATTCTCTGAAAAGGTAGTTAAATAAACTATGGATTTAATGAATATTAATAATATATCCATGAACTATCACTCTGAAAAAGGAGAAGTTGAAGCTTTAAAGAACATTTCCTTCTCCATTAAAGAGGGAGAATTTATATCCATAGTTGGCCCTTCTGGTTGTGGTAAATCTACTCTTCTTAATATAATCTGTGGTCTTATTAAGCCTTCTGAGGGAACTTTACTCCTTAAAGGTAAAGAAATTCATGGTCATAATGAAGATCTTGGGTATATGTTTCAAAAAGATCATCTCTTCCCTTGGCTTGATGTATTTCAAAATGTATCCTTAGGTCTTAAAATTCAAAAGAAACTAACTAAAGAAAAGGAAGAAATGCTCCATGCTCTCTTAAATAATTATGGATTAAAGAACTTTAAACATCACAAACCCTCAGAGCTTTCTGGTGGTATGAGACAAAGGGTTGCCTTAATTAGAACTCTGGCTTTAAATCCTTCCATCCTGCTTTTAGATGAACCTTTCTCCGCTCTTGACTACCAAAGCAGATTGAAAGTTAGTGATGAAATATATAATATTATAAAAATGGAAGGCAAAACTGCTATTATGGTCACCCATGATATATCAGAAGCAGTTTCTATTTCTTCTAAGGTTATAATCTTGTCAAAACGTCCTGCTACTATAAAAGAAATAGTGAATATTAGATTTTCCAAAGAATATTCCACTCCACTCAAAAGAAGAGAAGCTCCAGAATTTAGAGCTTACTTTAATACTATTTGGAAGGAGCTTGATTTAAATGAAGGTAAGTAAAGCTCATGAGACTTATTTAAAAGAAGTTAAAAGAAATAATCTTCTTGTAACCTTAACTAGAGTTGGAATACTTGTTATATTTATAGCCCTTTGGGAAATATGTGCCTATTTCAAGTGGATAGATCCATTTTTATTTTCTAGTCCTTCACGAATGGTTAAATCCTTAGTTTCTTTTTATAATGATGGAACCTTATTTAGACATATTTTCATTACCTGTTATGAAACCATACTTGGTTTTCTATTGGGTACTATCCTTGGAACGCTGATTGCAGTGATTCTTTGGTGGTCTAAATTTATCTCTAAGGTTCTTGAACCCTATTTGGTAGTTTTAAATGCTCTTCCAAAGATAGCCTTAGCTCCTATTATAATTTTCTGGGCTGGTAATGGAACTTCTTCAATAATTATAATAGCTCTTCTTATATCCATTGTAGTTACTATAATCTCTGTTCTCTCTGGATTTAATGAAGTAGATGAAGATAAAATAAAACTTCTTAAAACCTTTGGTGCTAATAAGCTTCAAACTCTAAAGCATTTAATAATACCAGCATCTATTCCAACTCTAATGTCTGCTTTAAAAATAAACGTAGGTCTATCTTGGGTTGGAGTTATTATGGGAGAGTTCTTGGTAGCTAAAGAAGGACTAGGTTTTATCATTGTATATGGTGGTCAGATTTCTCAATTAGATATGGTAATGATGAGTATAGTTATACTATCTATAATAGCTTATTTAATGTATGTATTAGTAGCATGGATTGAGAAAAAAGTATCTTAAATAATAATATAAAAATTCACTATTAATTTAGTAATTGTTTTAATTTAGATGTATAACACTAAAATATTACAGCTATTTATACAATAAAAAAACTATGCTAATTCTTTTATCTAGCATAGTTTTTTACATTTAATTATTCATTAATCCATTCTTCTCTTAAAATTGACATAATAATTTTATCATGAAATTTTCCATCCCTGTAAAACGCTTGTTTCATAACTCCTTCTGTTTTAAAGTTAGCATTAGTATATGCTTTAACTGCTCCTATATTTTCCTCTGAAACAGTAAGCATGATTCTATTAAGTCCTAAGTCTTGAAAACCATTTTTAACAATTTCTTTAGTTACAAATGTTCCAATACCTTTTCCATAATAGGATTTATCACTGATGAATATAAAATATTCTCCTGATAAATTTGTTTCACTGATTCCTGCTATTCCAGCATATCCTATTAACTTTTCCTTTTCTTTATCTACAATTGCTTTATTGTAAGAAGATTTCTCTAATAAAAGCATATCAAACCAATGTGATATCTCATTATCACTCTTCATTTTCTGAAATATAGATAAAGAATATCTTATAACCTCTTTATCCTTTATCCATAAAAAGAAATACTCTCTATCTGATGATTTTAAATCTCTTAATTTAATATTCATATAAATACTCTCCTCTTAATCTTTCTCTAAGATGTAACGTGTAAAAAATTCAATATATGTATTTCCTCTCAAAATTAATAAGAGATTATCTCTTATTAACTATATACATAATTAACTAAAATGTAAATATATAACTATAATACTGTTATATATTTACAGTATAGATTAATTGTAAAATTTGGGAGGTGACATTATGAAAGTAATTATTAAAGATAGAAAATTACAAGGGATACCTATATTAGATATGTATGATCAAAGCTCAAAAGAAAAAAAACAATTATTATAATTCTGCATGGTGGTAATGGTAAAAAAGAAAAACATATAGAAAAAGCCTATGACTTTGTTAAGAAAGGTTTCTTCGTCACTCTCTTTGATGCTTATGGACATGGTGAATTAAAATCTATTGATAATACAAAAGATTTTAATATTGATAATCTATTAAAATGTTATTTAGAAACCACTAAGTCCATAAATATTATTTCTAACTCCTATGAAGATAATATTTATGGTGACTTAAATAGAATTGGATTAATGGGTATTTCCATGGGTGCCCATACTATTTACTATAATATTTTAAAAGAAAGAAAATCAAATATAAAAGCTGCTGTACCTATTAATGGCTCTCCTTGTTGGATAACCTTCGTTAGAAGATACATAAATAACATCTCTGATAAAAATCTCTTCTTCGCCAATGAAGAAATAATAAAATTAGAAAATTACATGAAAAATATTCACCCATTAAGCTCTAAAGGATCAATAGACTTTCCATTATTAATGTTAAATGGTGAAAAGGATAACCTCATCCCCATAGATGTTGTTAAAAAATCCTATAATCAATTAAAAGAGACATATACACAAAAAGAATTAATTAAAATAATTGAGTATAAGGATACTGGTCATATTGTAATACCTGAAATGCTAGAAAGTGCTTGTAATTGGTTTAAGAAATATCTATAAGATATATGAATTTTAAGTTCTAAGTCTATATAATATATAGATTTAAGAACTTAAATAGTAAAAAGCTACTAATGAAAATAGCTTTTTACTATAATTTTTCTAAAATATAAATTCTATTATATTGATTGTAATCTTTATAATATATTTCTTCATATCTTAAAATTTTAAATTTCCTTTTAAAAAAATTATCTGCTTTTTCCTTAGTTAAATTCCAAAAATATAATCCACTTTTCTCCTTATAAAAATCCTCATCTAGCTTATTAAATTCCCATAATTTTATTTTCTCATTATCTATATAAGGATTTAATTTAATGAAAAGTCTTCCATTAGGTTTCAATAATCTTATAACCTCATTTATTACTTCTTCCCTATCTAAGGGAGTTATATTATCAATTATATTACTAAGAATTACACCATTAAAACTTTCTTTTTTTAATTCCCTAAGCCTTTCTATACCCCCTAATAATATATTACATTTATTTGAAATTTCATTTTTTAATGCTATATTTTTTATAAGTTTTATTGACTCATCACATATATCAACTAATGTTACTTTTTCGCCCCCCTTACATAAAGCTCTAAATCCAAACCTACCTGTCCCACATCCAAAATCTAGTACATGTCCTTCTTTTAGTTCCATAGCATCTAAAGCATCTTCTAGTATTCTTTCCGGTAGTGTCTCTATCTTTATCTCCTCAAAAGGGTCATATAATGTACAATTTTTAAATACATCATTCCAATAAAGTTTAGTTTCATTATATTTATCAAATTGCTCTTTATTCATGATAGTTTAACTTATCCTCCATTATCAAACTTTTGAATTACTCCTCTCAATAAACCCTTATAATATATTGTTTATATACAAATTTGACCTAATCTAAGGATTAACTCCTGTAATACTTAAAGCTCTTTTACATATCTACACTCTTTTAATACTTTTCCTATGGTTATATCATTAGTAGTTCCTTCATATCTAAATCCCATTTTTTCATAGAAATTTATTGCACTTTGATTCTCTTCAAGAACCCAAAGAGTAGACTTTTTAAAGCCTTTCTTCTTAAGCTCCTCTAATCCCCATTTCATAAGCTCATAACCCATACCTTTTCTAGTGCAGCTTGGGAGTAAATATATTCCCCAAACCTCTCCACAGGTGTCGTCCATATCATTATCTCTACATTTACCTATACAAATAAACCCAACAGCAATGTTTTCTTCAAATAGAATAGCATCTTCTTCCAAGCCTTCAGTTAGAGCCTTCTTAAATCGCTCATATCTTTTCTCTTCACTTATTTTATCCAATACATTATCTGGAACTATATTTCTATACGCCGCTTTCCAAGAATAACAATGTATCCTTCCTAATACTCTTGCATCCTCTACAGTGGCATAACGGATATAAAGCATCTATATCTCCTCCTTCTGCTCTTCACAATAAACTTTCCTATAAAAATGTGATTTCCCTATAAAATCTATATTAACTTAGTCTATTTTAAGCCTATATTCCAAAATATAATACATGAAGACTATGTCCTAGTATACTATCATCTTCACAGGTTTCAAAGTGATATTTAAGCCACTTATTAAAACTCTCCTCACTTGAAAAATTTATTTTGTCCTTTATCATATAACCTATTCCATCTGTACCTATATTATATATAGTTTTAACTTCTAATTCATCTATAATTTTTCTTAATTCTTTTTGAGTTATTCCATAAAATAAAGTATTTATTACTTTACTGTTTATTTCTAAAATCTTGTACATATTATGTTATCCTCATTATAATTATCTTTATAATATTTTAGAATCTCCTCTGTCATAACTCATCTAACCTTCAAATAGTAGAAAGAATACCATCTGAAGGAAGATTCATTCTATTCCTTAAAATACATATTTATGGCAATAATATATTGTAGCAATCTTAATTACCAACAAAATTTCAATAATTTTCTGTAAATTAAGATTTG
>NZ_JBFNEO010000140.1:0-7692 GCF_040797585.1 Clostridium sp. | reverse complement strand
GTTGTATATTCCTTTTCATTTATAAATGAATTAATATTAACTAATGGGTTTCCCATCCAATAATTTTTAAACTTAAGTACTACATTCTTCCCTTTAACCTCATAAGTTAGCATTGGAATTGTGGTTAAAATTTCTTGTCCTGTGTACTCTGACATGTAGAATACATATTCATCATACTTACCCTTTCCTTCTTCATCATTAAGGTTAGTAAATTTATCTACTGATAACATAGGGCTTACTATTTCTGTACCCTTCACTAAGTAATATGACCATCCATAGGTTTCCCCATCTTTATTTCCTACTATGGAGTTTACATAAAATCCGTTACTTACATTACTAATACCTTCAACCTTATCTATTCCTACAGATAATCTTAATAATTCTAAAAGATTATTCGCTGCATCTCCATAGGATATTTCTTCATTAAATAGGGTCTTATCTCTTCCTTCAACTCTTACCCTTATCTTATTAGAAGCATTCTTATCTATAGCAAAGTTTCTCTTCTCTTTGCTCTTATTTCCCTCTTCATCTACCGCTTCTACTTCTATATCATATATTCCTGAAGATGATATTTCTCCACCTTTAAATTCTTCTCCATTTAATATAGCTGTCCACTTGTCTCCCTTAGTTGAAGAAATGTTAACTTGTATATTTTCTCTATATACTTTACCATTTTCTATTCCATCTATAGTTATTACTGGTGGTTTTTCATCCTTTATCTCAACGGAATTTTTAATTCCAAAAATAGATTCTCCATTATAAAGTTCCACTAATGCTGAAAGACCATAGAATGTTCCATCTACATGGGAGGTTGTACCTTTTCCATTAGTTATTCCTGATGCCTTCTCTGTCATCTTTAGACTAGTTGCCTTATAGCTTAAAAGAGTACTTAAAAGAGTTTTATCCTCTTTTACAAAACTCTTTCCTAAAGGATTTATATTATTAGCAACTAACCCTTGAATTATCATTGATACTGCTCTTGGTTCATGGGTTGAGTCAAATTTCATATCTTCAGTTATAGAATTTTTTATATCTGTAATTAAACCTTTAAGAAGTAAATCTCTTTCCTTTGATGCCTTAGCTCCAGCTAAAACTGTCATAAGAAGGGCTTTATTTTCTATCTCATTATATGTCAATGTATTATATCCTTGAGACTTATATAGTTTTATTATCCCCCCTATTGCACTATCCTTATCATAGCTTTCCTTTGCCATGTCTAAAGCAAGTATTGCATATCCTTGATAAATTAGGGCATTCTTATCAACAAAATCATTTTTTATAAATAATCCTTTAAATTCTCCATCCTTAACTTGACTTTCTGAAAGTTCCTTTACGAAATCTCTTCCATTGTAATTTCTTGGATCTTCTCCTGACCCTAAAATTGCTATTATAGCCTTAGCATAATCTAAAACATTGCTCTGCCTTCTAGAAATATATGGAACTTTCTTAACTCCCATTTTACTTAATGCTAAAGGTGCTAGGAATTGTCCTGTGATTTCTCCTTCATAATGAAGTAATAAATTGTCTATTTCTTTTTTTATTTCACTTTTTTGTTTACTTGTAATTTCCTTTAATCCTAAATTATCTTCTACTTTTAATTCCTTTAAGGTAAACACTTCTTCGTTATCTTTTAAGGTTACTTTTATCCTACCTTCTCCAACTTTTAAAGCATTAACTATACCATCTTTATCCACTTTAAGTATTTCTTCGTCTTCACTACTCCATATAACTTCTGAGATCTCAATATTCTCTCCATCCTCGTCTTGTGCTGACACTTTAAGTTCAATAGTATCTTTAACCTTTATTGGAAAATCATCTTCATTCACTTCTATATTAAGACTTTTTACTTTAGGAGCATATACATTAATTTCTACTGTAGTTTCTATTGCTCTATTCTCCTTAAGTATTGCCCTAACCTTAGCTTTTCCTTCCTTTAAGGCTGTTACTTTATTTCCTTCTAGTTTAATAACCTCTTCATTATCTACTAAAAATTCTACTTCTTTCCCAAGGAGTCCCTTATCCTTTGAATCATAAACCATTGGATTTAACACTAATGTTTTATTAAGTTTTAAGTTCTCTGATGCATTTTCAAATTTTATATATTTAGGAGTAACTTTTTCATACTTTAATTTATACATAGATTCCTTGCCACCATGTTTATAGTTATAATAATCAACTAAAGCAGCAAGCTTATTTGTAGCTTTATCCTCAGTATTCACATCAAAGGCATTAAGTCCATCTATTAAATTTTTCCCACTATTTGTCCACTTTGAATCTGTTGGATCTTCTCCTAAGGAGATTAATGCTTGTATAAAGTCTGAGTTATAATATAATCTCTCATCATAGTCTATCCATCCCCAACCATCATCCTCTGGTATAGATAACTTACCTTCTTCATTTAAATAATAACTTATCTTTTCTTTTAATTTATTTAAATATGTATTAGCATCCTCTTCCCCTTTATATGAAGATAAAGCAACTAATGCAATACTTATATCGTTAATACTAATATTACTCTCATTATCTATTGCAGTTATAAGAGATTTCTTAGCCATACTTTTATCATAACTAGCGTCTATCATATTAAGGGCAACGATAGCTGTAGCTATACTTGAGACATTTAGATCCATAAATTCGTTACCAGCTTTTATTAGAAAACCATCTTTATTCTGAGAGCTTATTAATTTATCTACATAAATCTTATTCTCATCACTAAAAACATCTTCTTTTTCTGCTACTAAAGTCATTATATTAGATGCATAGTTTCTTGCTGTATCCCCATTAGGCATATTAATATCATTTTTATCTACAGGTATATCTAAGGCTCTAAGAGTTAAAGCATCTAAATATGTCTTGGTTTTCTTCCCTTTAACCCTCTCCTTTAGATTATTAATAGCATTTAAAAGATTTTGGCTTTCATTCTCATTTGCAAAAGCCTTTATTGGCGTAATAATGCTAGTCATAAATATAACTACCATAATAAAAGATAAAATTTTAAATTTTTTCTTCATATAAACTCTCCTTATATTTAATTAATTTATCCCTAGAAACTATAAGCTAATTTAAAGTTATTTCTTGGAATTTAAGAAGAATGGCAAAATAAAAACGCCTAGAGAAATTACTCTAGACGCAAGTGTACTTTAATATCTATAATCACTATATTATTGCTCATAAACTAAGCTTTAATATAATAATATTAAATCACCACATTATCCCTGCTCTTCCCTCCGAAGCCAAGAGTAAATTAATAATATATAAGAATATCCTGACTTGTGCTTCATCCTCTGATACCCTTCCCAAGAATAATCTCAGTGGTTCTGTATCTTCGTCTACACCTACAGTAGCGGGGGCTGTTGTGGTTCATCCACATTCCTCTTATATAATATTTATTTAATTTTTACACAAACTTACCATGTAAGTATATATTATTTTAATAAAAAGTTCAATATATATTTAAAATTTAAATAAACTTATCTATTGACATTCCTATAACAAGATTATAAAAATATTTATCTAAGTGGATATATTATTCATTTATCAATTAAAAATACTGTAAAATATATCTTTATAACACAATTATAGCTTTTAATTAATACCATTGAACAATAAAATCTAGTTAAAAGACTTCCAAAACTCCCCATCCTTATTTATAATATCATCTATATCAGAAAAATCTATTTTAAATGTAGGAGTTCCCGCTACATAAGGTCCTATCTCATATACAGCAAAAACTATATAAAGGCTATCGTCTTTTATATAAAACCCTTGATTCTCCTTTATTCCTTTAAAATCTTCCTTAAATAATCCCTCATATTGCTTCTTATTATTTAGATCATCAATTATTATTTGATTTATAACCTTCTTATAGTCTCTATTTACCTTAAACAAATCCTTCAACTCATATATTTGACCCGAGTCAATATTTGCATTTACGAAAGTTTTTGTACTTATTCCATGAGCTGCTCCTAAATGATATTCATAGGTGTCTAGCTCGATAACTAATAAATTCTTTTTAAAAAATATTACTTCATAATCCCCTAAATAGTTATAATTTAATCTTTCATTTTTTTTTACTTCTTTTAGATTAGATAACTCCTTAATCCTATTATTTATTGCATTTTGTGCTTCTAAGTTTTTTCCGCCTTCCAGTTTGGGGTAATATACTAAATAGTCTATATTAGGTCTATATTTCACTTCACTAACTTTAATATTATCTCTTAGTATAATATCCGGTTTATACTTCCATATATAATTTCCAAGCTTATCTAAATAATATAATCTTCTATCTATCTCTGCTTTATATAAAAATCCTCTTTCTTCTATTGTTCCTTTACCATCCAAAAAAGGGAATGTAGCTACTTTCTCTCCCGACGTATTTATAAGAAATGTTTTCTCTCCTTCATTTACCCATGTTACTCCATCTTTAAACTCTCCTATATCAGAATAAATAAAATCCTTAAGGATTTTCCCATCTCTATCAAAAATCCCATAGGTTGATCCCATATAAGGTGAATTTGCTTCCACTGACACCCCTACTGCAAATAAGCCTTTTCCTAAATACCTTATATCATTATATTTATAGGGTATTATAACCTGACCCTTTTCATCTATTACTCCGTAAGCATTTTTTATATCCTCACTAGTATTTACAACAGCTCTATTATCCTTAAATCCACGAGCTTCTGAATATATAGCTGGTATTATTTTATTTCCTTTCTCATCTATATACCCATATTTATCTTTTTCTCTATCAAGATAAGCAAGCTTCCCTTCACTATAGTTTGAAACTTTCATATTACTATAGCTTTCTAACGGTTCTCCCTTTTTATTTATAATTTGAAAGTCATCGTTTTTAAGATTTACTAGAGCCTTTCCATTAGAAAAATCATAGGCATATCTATATTGTTCCTTTATGGCTACTTCCCCACTTTCATTTAAATATCCATAAAGAAATGGGGGATCACTCTTTTTTTCAAATACAGCTCTCTCATCCTGTACAGGAGCTAAATATCTATATCTATCCTTACTTATTTCATTATCATTTTTATCTACTATTTTTATTTCTCCGTTATATGCTTCAAATAAAGATTTATAAAAAATATTTATAAATCTATATTTAGGAGGTATTGTGTAATTTCCTTCCCTACCTATAACTCCAAACATTCCATTTTCCTCTACAATTGCTAACCCTTCACTACTAAACTCTCTTGCATACTCATATTTAGGTGGTATCTCCACATTTCCAACTTCATTTATATAACCATATTCTGTTCCCCCTAAAATTTTTTCATAGAATTCATAAAGTTTAGGGGGTAAGTCTTCAGTTAGAGTAGTATTATCTTTTCTCATTTTTGTACTTTTTTCTAATCTATCCCTTATTCTTAGAAGTTCTTCCCTACTTTTATATGGATTTTTAAAATTAAGAGCCTTATTTATTGATTTTAATGCCTCTTTCCTTCTACCTGTATTCATATAAGCTAATATCAAATAATATAAATATATTGGACTATTTTCGTCCTTTTTTACAAGCTTTTCATAATATTTAACTACTTTTTCAAAATAATACGGGTAATACTCTGGAGCTTTATAAAGTTTTATATACCTTAATTTATATATCTCTATGTTATAAGCTTCTCCAGTATCATGTACCCAAAGAGCAATTTCATATAATCCATCTTTTTTCCCACGGCTTTTCATATCTTCTAAGTCTATTTTAGAATAAACTTTCCCATCTAATAATTTCTTAAGCGCTCTTCCTTTGTATTCATAAATTTCAAGTTCACTCCAAATTGCTCCTATCTGCCATCCTATAAGTAAATTATTTATACTTTTACTCCTAAGAGGACTCACACTTAGAAAATTTATATCATAGCCCTTATTTCTTATTATATCTATGGTTACCCATTTATTATTTATATTTTTTAATATAAGTACATAAGGTTCTCCTCCTAACTTGTAGGCACCTATAATTTCTTTTTTACCATCCCCATCTATATCTTTATTAAAAATCATTGGTTCTTCCTTATTTCTATATATTATAACTTCAGCATCCTTTGGAAGGTTACTTTTTAATATTTTCTTCATTGTTTCTAAATTCATTTTCTCTTTCCTTTTAAAGTATTGTTACAACCATTATATGTAATATACTTCTTTAGTTGAAAATATTATAGAACGATTATTCCTCCAGGTGGTGTTCTTTCCACTACCTGAAAGTTGGATGAGTTAATCTAAGGCGTAGCAACTATTCTCCCCATTTTTTAAGAGTATGGGGCTTTGTTACAGCTCATAACCATCAGATAAAATAGAAAATGACCTTGAAACTCATTTCAAGGTCATTAATTTATCTATTATTTATTAAAACTACTATTATTTTTATATATTGTATTACTGTGATAACTAAAAAACTTATTAGGAAAAAGTGGTAAGCTAACATTCCTTGCATATATGTTAGATTAAAAGAAACAACTGTCATTATACTAAAGGCTATGGCTCCTATTATTACTATTAAACTATATCCTCTTATTTTCCCTATATTTCTTAATCCATATATTATTAAAGCTAATGAAATAACTATCAAAATTCCACTGTAAATTCTTATTAAATTACTATTAAAGGCTCCCTGCTGGAGAACATCATTCTTATATACTAAATACCTCATTACTCCCATTTTTTCTTTAGATAGTATCTCTAATACTATCGATGGAATAAGTATTGCAATTTGAAGTATGTACAATATAGTTATAAATATCTTTTTTCCTTTTTTCATAAACTCTCCTTAAGTGTAATTTTACTATTCTGTAGTAATACTACTTATATTTCTTTCTATACTTTTTTCTTATTATATAGATATACCACATGGTATCTTAATAAGCTATAAATCTTTCAATAGACTTTAACTAATGATAGCTGGTGATTTAGTTTCAATCATCCTGTTGTCTATCTATATAATATAATGAATCACATAACTTGTCCTCTACTCCCAAGAACTCCAGATTTCTGGTTCATATCCTACGGTTGCTTTATTTCCATTCCTAACTATAGGAGTTTTATAAACCTTAGGATTATTTAAAAGGATTTCCTCCTTCATTTCAACACTTCTTATTTTATCTAGATTTAAAGTCTTATACTCCTTCTTTGTAGAGTCAATTAATTTATCTATCCCTACTGCTACCCTAACTCCTTGTAATTCTCTTTTACTTAATCCTTTTATATTTAAATCTATAAACTGATATTTAATTCTTCTTTCTTTAAAGTGTCTTTCGGCCTTTTTTGTATCAAAACATTTTTTAGTACCAAATATTTGTATATTCATTGTATTTTTCTCCGTTTCCATAAAATTTTCTATACTAATCTTATAGATTATAATTTATTTTTTTATATTAATTAACTTTATATGTTTAAACTATCCCCTATTATATCATCACTTATGACTATAATTCTACCTAACTTTTTGAAATCTTAACTTACGGTGAATTAATAATTTTAAATTGTGAATTAAAAAATCAAACAGATAAAAGTTAATAATTTTAATCTCCTAATCTAACTATGAAAAAGAGTTAAATTCCCGTCATCATTATAAAAATATAAATAAGCCCATCATATTTTAAAAGGATTTAAAACCATACTAAAATATGATGAACTTAATATTAGATTTATTATAAAAATTACTTTTCTTAAAATATGAAAGTTATT
>NZ_JBFNEO010000139.1:0-7704 GCF_040797585.1 Clostridium sp. | reverse complement strand
AACTATAACTATAACTCCCCTTAGCTTTTATATAGTTTTAATTCTTCATGCTCTTGAAAATCATCCTGGCTTGTATTTTGGTAATAACTCCTTTGCTTTTGATGATCCTATAAATTTAGACTTAGCTGCTCAGAATATTCAATTTTATTGTCCTAATATTAATATATAAAGAAGGTACTATAAATTCATGAATTTATAGTACCTTCTTTATTTTTTATATATAGTATTAAATATAGAATAAGCAAATCTCTAATAATACTATTATGCATTTAGGATATTATATTATTGTTTCTTTAAATATTTTTTCATTTAAAGATAACTCTTTTAATACTTATCTTAACCTACATCCTCCATATTTCCTTTAGAGAACTGACTATTATAAAGATCTGCATAGAATCCACCTTTATCCATAAGCTCATTATGGTTTCCTTGTTCTATTACACTTCCTTTATTCATAACAAGAATTAAATCTGCATCACGGATAGTTGATAATCTGTGAGCTATAACAAAGCTAGTTCTTCCTTTCATTAGGTTATCCATAGCCTTTTGTATATAAACTTCTGTTCTTGTATCAACACTACTTGTTGCTTCATCAAGTATTAATATAGATGGATCTTTAAGTATTGCTCTTGCTATAGTTAATAGCTGCTTTTGTCCTTGAGAAATATTTGAAGCCTCTTCATTTAATATGGTATCATACCCATCTGGAAGAGTTCTTATAAAATGGTCTGCATGGGCAGCCTTTGCAGCTTCTACAATTTCTTCATTAGTAGATCCCTCTTTACCATATCCTATATTATCTCTTATGGTTCCACTAAAGGACCATGTATCTTGAAGAACCATACCAAACATATGACGTAGATGTTCTCTCTTTATATCTCTTATATCTACTCCATCAACGGTTATTTTTCCACTATTAATCTCATAAAATCTCATTAATAAATTTATAAGAGTTGTTTTTCCTGCTCCTGTAGGTCCTACTATGGCAATGGTTTGACCCTTCTTAACATCTATATTCATATCATTTATAAGGATAACATCCTCTTTATATCCAAAGTTAACATGGTCAAATTTAACTTCACCCTTTGGATTTTCAATTACTACCGCATCCTCACTATCTGGTATTTCTTCTTCCTCATCTAGAATTTCAAATACACGCTCTGCTGAAGCCACTGTAGATTGAATAATATTTGCTATATTAGCTGTTTGATTTATTGGCTGAGAAAACTGTCTCATATATTGTATAAAGGCTTGAATATCTCCAACTGAAATACTTCCCTTAGTTGCTAAATATCCACCTGTTACACATACTGCCACATATCCAACGTTATTTATAAAACTCATTAAAGGCATTATAAGTCCTGAGATAAATTGAGCCTTCCATCCTACATTATAAAGCTTCTCATTTACTTCCTTAAACTCATTTATTGCTTTTTCCTCTTGTCCAAAGGCTTTTACAATATTATGACCTGTGTAAATTTCCTCAATATGACCATTTAAGTCTCCTAAATACTCTTGTTGATTTGCAAAATGATTTTGGGACTTCTTAAGTATAGGTCTAATTAAGAATATAGCTACTGGAAGAACTACTAAAGCAATCAATGTCATAATTGGACTTATTCTAAACATCATTATAAGTATTCCAATTATAGTTATCACTGAGGTTATAAGCTGAGTCATACTTTGCTGAAGTGTAGCACTTATATTATCCATATCATTAGTAAATCTACTTAGAGTATCACCATGGGGATTTGAATCAAAATACTTAAGAGGCATACGTCCAAGCTTACTTTCAGCTTCCTTACGCATATCATAAACTGTTTTTTGGGATACTCCTGCCATGATATATTGTTGAATGTAACTAAATATAGAACTTACAAGATACAATCCTATAAGAATAATAACTATATCCCATATATACCCAAAATCTATAGCAGCTCCTGGAACTTTCATCATCTTAGCCACTAAACCTTCAAAAAGTTTTGTTGTTGCTTCCCCCATTATTTTAGGACCTACAATACTAAATATAGTACTTATTATAGCTGTAAGTAAAACTAGAAAAAGTCTAATTTTATATTTACCTATATACTTTAATAATCTTCTACCACTGCCTTTAAAGTCTTTGGCTTTTTGCACAGGCATTACTCCTGCTCCTGGACCCATAGGTCCCTTTCCACCGCCCATTGGTCTCTTTTTTTCTCCTACACTCATGCTATCTCCTCCTCTGAAAGCTGTGATGCCACAATCTCTTTGTATACACTACAGTTCTCTAAAAGTTCTTTATGTGTGCCCATTCCAGCAATTTTTCCTTCATCTAAAACTATTATTCTATCTGCATCCATTACAGTACTAACCCTTTGAGCAACTATTATAACTGAGGATTCCTTTGTTTCACCCTTTAATGCCTGACGAAGTTTAGCATCAGTTTTAAAATCAAGAGCAGAGAAACTATCATCAAATATATATATTTCTGGTTTTCTAACTATAGCTCTTGCTATAGATAAACGCTGCTTTTGTCCTCCAGATACATTGTTTCCTCCCTGAGCTATCTCTGAATCATATCCATCCTTCATATTTGAAATAAACTCTGTAGCCTGTGCTATCTCTGCTGCATGGATAATATCCTCATCTGTAGCATCTTCTTTTCCATATCTTATATTCTCCCTTATAGTTCCAGAGAAAAGTACAGACTTTTGAGGAACTATCCCTATTTTATGTCTAAGATCTTCTTGAGACATATGATTTATATTCACTCCATTTACTAGAATCTCTCCACTTTCTACATCATAGAATCTAGGTATAAGATTAACCAAAGCAGATTTCCCTGATCCAGTACTACCAATTATAGCTGTAGTTTCTCCTGGATTTGTACTAAAGGATATATCACTTAATACAGGATGCTCCGCTCCCTTATATCTAAACACTACATTTTTGAATTCTAAATATCCTCTTTTTTCATTAGCAGTTTTAGTTTTTTCATTATCCCTAATTACAGGCTCTAGATTTAAAACATCGTTAATTCTTTCTGCTGATGCTGAAGCACGAGGTATCATTATAAATATAATTGAAACCATAACTACTGCCATCATAACCTGCATTGCATATTGAAGAAATGCCATTAAATCTCCAACTTCCATTGCTAGTGCATCTACTCTTTTTGACCCAAACCATATTATAGCTATGGACATAAAGTTAAATATAAGCATCATCATAGGCATCATAACTGCCATTATCTTATTAACCTTTATGGATGTCTCTGTTAAATCTTTACTTGCCTCGTCAAATCGTTCTTCTTCATAACTAGTACGATTAAAAGCACGAACTACTCTAATTCCTGTAAGCCCTTCCCTAACTACTCTATTTAGATTATCTATTTTCTTCTGTATACTCTTAAATAATGGAAGTCCCATTTTACCTATAACTCCAATTAATATTAAAAGTAAAGGTATGGAAATTAAAAATGCTGAAGATAGGGGAACATCCTTTGAAAGAGCCATTATTAAAGCTCCAGTAAACATTATAGGTGCAAATAATGCTATACGAAGAAGCATTACCATTACCTGTTGAACCTGGTTTATATCATTAGTGGTTCTTGTTATAAGAGAAGAGGTTCCAAGTTCATCAAACTCATTTGAAGAGAAACTCTCTACCTTTTCAAATACCTTCTCACGAAGATCTCTTGAAAATCCTAATGCCACCTTAGATGAGAAAAAGCTTACACCTACAGCACATATAGTTCCACCTAATGCCACAAGAAGCATGTATCCTCCAATTTTTAAAATATAATTTATATCACCTTTTATTATCCCTGTATCAACTATATCTGACATAAGATTAGGTAGATTAAGTTCTGCCATTGCTTGGAAAAATGCTAATATTAATATAAGAATTATAAGTAAAGAATATTTTTTTAAGTACTTAAATAGTTTTATCATATATCTCTTCCTTTCTAATAGTTTATTACTTTTACTTCCTCCTATGTATTGTCATCTTCTAATGCTATTTTTAAATTATCCCTTAATTGAAGTAGTAATCTACGAAGTATAACCTGTTCTTCCTCTGTAAAATTACTAAAACATTCATTGTTGATACTTTCAATTAATTCTTTAACCTCTTTACTAATCTCTCTTCCTTTTTCCGTTAAATATACCCTCGACACTCTTTGATCTTCATCATCACTTTCCCTATATATTATCCCATTTTTCTCCATTCTATTAATCATTACTGTAATAGTTGCTGGCTTTACCTTTAGCTTTTCTGCCAATTCCTTTTGTCTTTGCCCATCTTTTCTTAATAAAGAAAATAATAATTGGGGTTGCCCTGGATAAAGCCCTACTTTTTCAAATAATTTATGAGTTCTATAATAATGCATCTTTATAACTTCACCAAAAATATAATATAAGGAGTCTGAATTAAAAAGCTCCATTTTACCACCTCATTTAATTAGTCGTCTAAGTAAAATATATAATATCACCATAAAATTACATAGTCAATATGGTCAATTTACATCTTTGTTAATAAAATTAAAACTACTTATATCATTGATTTTATCATTAGTCTACAGGTTCTAACATCTAGATGAATACGGTTCATATTAAAATTCATATGCTAAATATTGATTAGCTGGCTAATTATAATTTCACCTTATTTTCTGTTCATTTTATAATTTATATTTTACTTCAATATAAGAAATTATATTCTTCAATAATCACTGAAATGAAAACCTCTTCTTCATACCTTTATTAGATATTTTTGTTACAAATTTTTTATAATTATGTTTTATAAAAATAACCTATAATATTCACCTTTGTGTGATAAGGAGATGAAATTAACTCATTGTACTAGTTAAGCTGTACCATTAAAATTATTAGCTTCTATACCTTATAAAATACATAATTTCTATTTCAAATATATGACTTATCTTCTATAAAAACATAATATAAAATTGCATTATTACATAACTCACTTTAAAATCTACTTTTATATTGGAGAGGTTTGTACTATACTTTTAAATATATAATGGACTTAATAATTTGCGGAGGTCAATATTTATGTTAAGAACTATAGCATGGTATACTCATTTTGCTACAAGCCTTATTGGAAAAGTGCCTGGCATGTATAAGGTAAAATCCCTTGATAAAAAAGGACTTACTAAAGAAAGAGAAGAGTATATACATAAAGTAACATCAAAATGGGCCATGTCTCATATAAAGCTCAGTGGAGCAAAAATAAATGTTTTCGGTGAAGAGAATATACCAAAGGATATCCCTGTATTATTTGTAAGTAATCATCAAAGTAATTTTGATATTGCAATATTTATGAGTTATATTGATAAACCTAAAGGATACATCTCTAAGATAGAAATGCAAAAAATTCCTCTACTTAGAACTTGGATGGGATATATGAATTGTATATTTATGGATAGAAGTAACCTTAGAAAATCTGCATCTGCAATTATAGAAGGGGTTAAGGTTTTAAAATCTGGCCATTCCTTAGTAATATTTCCTGAAGGAACAAGAAGCAAGGGTGATAAAATAGGTGACTTTAAAGCAGGAAGTTTTAAGCTTGCAACAAAGTCTAAGGTTCCTATAGTACCAGTAACCATAGATGGATCTTATAAGCTGATGGAGGCTAATGGTAATAAAATAAAACCTGGTGAAGTTAATGTATATATTCATCCTATGGTAGAAACCAAAAACTTAACTAAGGAAGATGAGGCTCTACTTCCAAGTAAAATTAAAGAAATCATTAAAGATAAATTACCTAAAACTAATTAATTTTAATGACTAAGTTACCACTGTAATGGAAAACTATTATAGTGGTTTTATTAACTTTTATTAAAAGGTATGTTTTAAAATCCAAAACATATACATTTATAAGTTATAATTATTAATATAATTATACTTAAGATTTTTTATAGGAGCGCCATGGTATAATACTCTTTTAAATGATATATGAAAATCTTACGCTCCTTACTAAGTAATTTTAATCTTTAGATGGTATTCTATTCTATCTTAAAAAAGCCATCTAAGGCTAAGAATTTCTTAATAAATAAACTATAATCATAGCTCTAAGGAGGTTTTTTTATGTTAAATTTCTCTTTTCAAAACTCAACAAAGCTAGTTTTTGGAAAAGACACCATAGGTAAATTAGGCGGATATGTAAAAGATTCAGGTCTTTCTAAAGTTTTAGTTCTTTATGGAAAAGGATCTATCTTTAAAAATGGCGTTTATGATGCTGCCACAGAGTCTTTAAAGGCTAATGGTGTGGATTTTATAGAGCTTTCTGGAGTTAAGCCTAATCCTGTGTTATCTAAGGTAAAGGAAGGTATAAAACTAGTTCACGATCATAATCTTCAAGGGGTAATTGCCCTTGGTGGAGGAAGTGTAATAGACTCTGCTAAAGCTATAGCTGCTGGAGCTTCTTATGATGGAGATGTATGGGATTTATTTGAAGGTGAAGGTAAATTAACTAAGGCTATTCCAGTTTTCACAGTACTTACTCTTTCAGCTACAGGGTCTGAAATGAATTTTGGTGGAGTTATAACTAATGAAGAAGAAGGTAAAAAATGGGCATTTGGCTCCCCTCTTCTTTATCCTAAGGTATCAATTATTGATCCTTCCGTACAATGTACTCTACCTAGACTTCAAACAGTAAATGGAGCAATAGATGCTATAACCCATGTATTTGAAGCTTACTTCGATGGAACACCTAATACAGATATGGCTGATGAAATCTCGGAAGGTATCATAAGAACTGTAATTAAGCATTCAAAAATTCTTATAGAAGATCCTAATAACTACGAATCTAGATGTGAAATGGCATGGGCTGCTACATTAGCTCTTAATGGTTTAGTTTTCCATGGAAGAATTGGAGACTGGGCATCTCATGATATTGAACACTCTTTAAGTGTTTTCAATGATATTTCCCATGGTGCAGGTCTTGCAATAATAATGCCTGCTTGGATGAAATATTTATATAAAGAGAATACTGAGAAATTAGCTAAAATGGGAAGAAATATTTTTGGTATAACAGAAGGTTCTTCTGAAGAAATTGCCCTAGAAGGTATTGAAGCATTAAGAGACTACTATAAGTCCATGGGAGCTCCTATAACTCTTACTGAAGTTGGAGTTAAAAAGGAAAATTTAGACTTTATAGCCGATAATGCTTCTATTCAAAGTCCTTTAGGAACCTTAAA
Organism: Clostridium sp.; assembly: GCF_040797585.1. Lineage (GTDB taxonomy): Bacteria > Bacillota > Clostridia > Clostridiales > Clostridiaceae > Clostridium_Z. The sequence goes on along the minus strand of NZ_JBFNEO010000139.1, from coordinate 506 downwards.
GAAATTAAATAGAGATGATATATATAATATCCTTTCCATAGCTCTATAAGATAAACCCACTTAAGTAAGTTTTCCTTACTTAAGTGGGTTTACTTTATTTAATCTCTATTACATTTAACTAATTTCATCTTTTTTTCTCTTGTTAACTGCTTTATTGCATATTCTCTTTTCATTGCATCAACTTTATTTTCAAATTCTTCGTGGTATAAAAGACTTACTGGAAGTCTTGCTCTAGTGTACTTAGCTCCCTTTCCTTCATTATGGACTTTTATTCTTCTTTCTAGATTGGTTGTCCACCCAGTATATAAAGTTTTATCTCCACATTCTAATATATATACATAACACATTTCTATCCTCTTTTAAAACTCCTTATATTCTTAATTAATATTATAAGTATATAAAACTAGTTCTACAAGTTCTCTTATGTATTAAAAGAATCTACTAGAAGACTTCTTTTAGATGGTATTTTTTCAACCATCTAAAGGTTAGATGAGTTAATCTAGGGG
>NZ_JBFNEO010000138.1:0-7728 GCF_040797585.1 Clostridium sp. | reverse complement strand
GATCAAGGAGGAAGATTTCCAGGATACGAAAGAGCTTATGTAAATGATGATTATGTTAAGTCAGTTATAAAAGCTGGAGGAATTCCAGTAATACTTCCATTAATAAATAATGAAGATGATATAAAATCTCAGTTAGATATGGTAGACGGAGTTATAATGTCAGGAGGACATGATGTAAATCCGTTATTGTATGGGGAGGAGCCTTCTCAAAAGCTTGGAGGAATTTTACCAAAAAGAGATGATTTTGATATTAAGTTAATAAAGCTAGCTATGAACATGAAAAAACCTCTACTTGGGATTTGTAGAGGACATCAAATATTAAATGTGGCAAATGGAGGAAGTCTTTATCAAGACTTATCTTTTATAGAGGGATGTTATGTAAAGCATGATCAAGGATCTCTTACAAATATACCAACCCATACTGTAAATACAAAAGAAGGAACAAGGTTAAGAGAGATTTTAGGAGAAGAGATTCATACTAATAGTTTCCATCACTTAGCAGTTAAAGATGTAGCAGAAGGATTTATGGCATGTGCTTTTGCAAAAGATGGAGTAGTGGAAGCCATAGAAAAACTAGGGGAAGAATTCGTAATGGGAATACAATGGCATCCAGAAATGATGGCAGAAGAGAATGAAAACATGCTTTCAGTATTTAGAAAACTAATAGAGGAAGCCACAAAGAAAATTTAGATTTAATTTGGGGAAGGGGGATCTTTTATGGATAATAAGAAAAAATTAGGTTTTTGGAGCATTGTGCTATTAGGTATAAACGCAATTATAGGGTCAGGTATATTTCTACTACCAAATCAAGCTATGACTTTAATAGGTCCAGCTAGTATGCTAGTAATAATTTTTGATATGTTACTTGTTATCAGTATTGCCATATGTTTTGCGGAAGTAGGGGGAATGTTTAAGAAGAATGGAGGACCTTATGTTTATGCAAGGGAAGCTTTTGGAGAGTTTATAGGGTTTGAAGTTGGGTTTATGAAATGGGCTATAAGCATCATAGCTTGGGCAGCTATGGCGGTAGCATTTTCCACAGCTTTAGGAAAGATATGGCCAGCAGCTACAGATAAAACTGTAAGTAATATAATAGTAGTTTCTATTTTAGTAGGACTTGGAATAGTAAATATATTAGGGGTAAATATATCTAAAGCATTAAATAATATAATAACATTAGGGAAGTTAATACCTCTTATAATGTTTGTAGCCATAGGTATATTCTTTATAAAGGGAAGTAATTTTACTCCTGTTTTTCCTAATGGACAATATGAAGCTGGATCCTTTGGAGCAGCAGCACTTTTAATATTTTATGCCTTTACAGGATTTGAATCCATAGCTGTGGCTGCTGAGGATATGGATAATCCAGAGAAGAATGTCCCAAAAGCTATAATAACAGTTATGATAATAGTTTCATTATTTTACTTACTAATACAAGGGGTATCTATAGGAATATTAGGAGAGGGCTTAGCTAAGACCCAAACTCCTGTAGCTGATGCAGCTACTTTATTTCTTGGATCTTTTGGAGGGGCCATAGTTAGTGCTGGTACTTTAATATCCATAGGGGGAATAAATATAGCAGCTTCCTTTATAACTCCGAGAAGTGGGGTAGCATTAGCGGAGGATGGATTAATTCCAAAGGTTATAGCTAAGAAAGGAAATAGGGGAACACCCTATGTTTCTATAATTATAACAGTAGCCTTAGCTATACCTATAGCTTTATCTGGAAGTTTTACAAAATTAGCGGCTATAAGTGTTGTGTCTAGATTTGCTCAATATGTACCAACTTGTCTTGCTGTCATAGTTTTAAGGAAAAAGAGACCAGAGCTTAAAAGCTCGTTTAGAGTTCCTTTTGGTCCAGTAATACCAATAATTGCAGTGGTGGTAAGTGGGTGGCTTCTTATACAATCATCCATGGATCAAATATTATGGGGATTTGGTGGACTAATAGTTGGAGTACCTATATATTTTATTATGAAAAGTTATAATGATAAACAAAATAAAACTATAGGTTAAAAATAAAAGGTTAGAGAGGAGAGGTACTTTGAATAAAGAGGGATATATTAAACTTCTAAGAGAGGAAGTTGTACCTGCCTTAGGATGCACAGAACCTATAGCAATAGCTTATGCTACTTCTAAATGTAAGGAGTTATTAGATGATGAAATAGAAAGCATAGAATTATTTTTAAGTGCAAATATAATAAAAAATGCTTTAGGAGTTGGAATACCTGGAACGGGAATGATAGGTATTGATATAGCAGCAGCTTTAGGATATATAGGTGGTGATTCTAAGTTAGAACTTCAGGTATTAAATAATATTAATAAGGAAGACTTAGATAAGGCAAAGATCATGGTTAATGAAGGAGTAGTAAAAACCACTATAAAGGATAATTGTGATAAACTTTACATAGAAGTTCACTGCAAGTCTAAGAATCACTTGGCAAAGGTAGTCATAAGTGGTAATCATAGTAATATAGTTAAAATAGAACTTGATAATAAAGTGATTTTAGATAATGAGGATAAAGGTGATAAAAGTAAAGAAGAAAAAATAGGGAGAAAAATTACAATAGATGAAATTTATGATTTTGTAACTACTGTAGACTTTGAGAGTATTAGTTTTCTGTTAGAAGGAGCTAAAATGAATAAAGTTGTGTCTCAGGAAGGATTAAAAGGAGATTATGGACTTAATGTAGGAAAAAAACTTTTAAATCCTAAAACTTTAGTTTTAGGAGGAGAAACACTACAGAATAAGATGGTGGCTAGTACCGCTGCAGCATCAGATGCTAGAATGTCTGGATGTACCATGTCTATAATGACCACAGCGGGGAGTGGAAATCAAGGGATAACTGCTACAATACCGGCTGTTATCTTAAGTGAAGAGCTAGGGAAGAGTGATGAAGAGTTAGTGAGAGCTTTAGCTATGAGTAATCTTGTAACTATACATGTTAAGTCTTATATTGGAAGGCTATCACCTTTATGTGGAGCAGGTATAGCAGCTTCTATAGGGTCATGTACAGCTATTACTTATCTCCTTGGAGGGGAGCTTAAAAATATAAATTATGCTATAAAAAACATGATAGGTGATATTTCAGGAATTATATGCGATGGAGCGAAAACCACTTGTGCTTTAAAAATTGCTACTGGAATTAATGCTGCAATACAATGTGCCACCTTAGCACTAAATGATATAGAACCTAGAGAAAGCGATGGTATAGTTCATAAGGATGTGGAAGAAACTATAAAGAATTTAGGGACGCTTGGAATAAGAGGAATGGAAAGTGCAGACAAGGTTATCTTAAATATGATGTTAGAAAAATAATTAAATAAAATTTATAGGGTTTCTAGCTTGAATCTTAACTTATACCTGTGCTTAAATCATTGATAGATTTTAAATTGTGTATAAAATAAGTTTTAAGTTAAAAACCCTATATTTATGTTTAATGAAAAACTTCTTACTATTTTTTAAATATTTTTTCTTTACATATTCCAAGATCATACCATTCACAGCTACCACAAATATTTTCAAATATATCATAGGTAATTTTACTATTTATAAATTCTATAGTATGGTGAAAGTTATAAACTCCATTAGGCTTTAAGTTGAATTTAGAAAGAACTTTATTGTCCATAGCTATGATTTTTTCATTAGAATTACAGTTAAATTCATCTATTTTGTTAGGACAACATTCACATATAGAATCATTATGAGTTTGTAATTGAAATAATATAGAAAAGTCATTATTTAAAGCATCATAAATTTTATCCATATTTTTAGTGAAGAATTCATCATAACCTTTACCTTCGTATCCTTGAAGGCATAGTAGATGGTGAGGTCTTAATTTTATCATTTTACCTCTCCTTTAGTTTAGCTTTAAAGATAAAGATTTTAATAATCTTTTTCTTACCTCTAGTCCTAAGAAAGCTGCTAAAAATACCATTACTATATCTTTAATTATAAAAGGATAGAATCCATAAATTAAAGCTGTATTTATAGAAAGATTAGAAACATAGGATAATTGAATAACACCGAAGGCATAATCTATAAGAACTGCTGCAAAAGTTAAAATAAAGAATAATAGGGTGTTTTTCTTTTCTACGGCATAGCCAATGATTCCCGCCATGACTGGGAACCCTATTAAGTACCCTCCTGTAGGACTTACAATTGCACTTAATCCACTAGACATTCCAGAAAATACAGGTATACCTATAAATCCTAATAAAAGATAAATTATAAGGGATAAAAACCCTAGCCTTTTACCTAGTATAGTTCCTATTAATACTACAGCAAAAACTTGCAGTGTAATGGGAACGGAAGTAAATGGTAAAGGTATAGATATTTGAGATAACACTGCCATAATAGCAGCAAAAAGTCCAACTAGTATAATTTCATTTAAGGTAAGTTTAGTATTCATAGTAATCCTCCAATGTAAACTTTGCAAAATTAGTAGGTTTACATTAATTTTATAAGGTTCTTGTATCATTGTCAACTAAATTATAAAATGAGTTGACATTGAAATCATAAAAAATTTTTTATTATAATAATTTCCTAGGCAGTTAAAACTTATATTTATAGTATAAATCCCAATTTAGAAATATAAAGCTAAAGTTAATTTTATATAATTATATAAGATTAAAAAGTGTCTAAGAAAAATCTGTTGTTTTTGTTGCATATATTGATAAAATATGACAAAATAATTATATACCTAATTTTACTATAAAGTATAAATGGAGGAATCATGCAAAAGGTTGTTAGGAATTTAAGTAAAATTCTTGTAATTATATTTATGTTTAATTTTATATTTTCTATTGATATTGTAAAGGCTAAATCTATGGATAAGGGATTTAGGTTTAATAGAATAACTTTAGAGGATGGGATATCCCAAGGATCTATAGAGGGAATAATACAGGATGAAGAAGGCTACATGTGGTTTGCTACTGCAGATGGATTAAATAGATATAATGGTTATGATTTTAAGGTATATAAATATAAGGATGAAGATGACAATAGTCTTACCTCCAGTTATATAGGTACCTTAATAGAGGATAGCGATGGTTACTTATGGGTTGGGACAAACTTAGGATTAAATAAATTAGATACTTATGATGATACTATAACTAGATATGTAAGCAGACCAGAAGAAAATAATAGCTTATCAAATAATAATATAATATCCCTTCTAGAGGATTCTAAAGGTAATATATGGGTTGGAACTGAAAATGGATTAAACAAATATAATAAAGAAGATGATAAATTTACCCAATATATGGTTGAAAATAGTCATTTAAGTAATGAATTTATTAATTGTATATATGAAGATAAAGATGGGTTCATATGGATTGGAACTAAGGATGGATTAAATATATTAGATCCTAAAAATAATACTATAAAAAATTACTATAGTGGCAATGATAACAACACCTTAAGTGGAAATTATATAAATAAAATATATGAAGATAAAGAAGGATATATTTGGATAGGAACAAGAGATCATGGATTAAACAGATATGATAGAGAAAATAAGATTCTTAAGAGATATTTGATGGATGAAAATGATAAAAATAGTATTTCTTCTGATATAATACAAGCTATTTATGAAGACGATATGGGAACTCTTTGGATTGGAACTAAGAATGGACTTAATAGATATGATGAAAGTAAAGATAACTTTACTAGATATAAATCCATTAACTCTGATAATAAGACCTTAGTAGATAATAATATAATGAGTATATACCAAGACAAAACAGGACTCATATGGATAGGTACATATAATGGAATAAGTTATTTTAATCCCATGCCCATATTTGAAAATTATAGGAGTGTTCAAGGAGATGAGAACTCTCTAAGTGATAATATGATAAGCGGAATATATGAGGATAAAGAGGGAATCCTCTGGGTTGGAACTATAAGTCAAGGTCTTAATGAGGTAGATAGAAAAAATAATAAAGTTACAAGACACAAATATGATAAAAATAATAATTATAGTATAAGTGACGATAGAATACTTGGAATTACAGGAGATAAAGACGATAATATATGGATTGCCACCAATTACGGTCTTAATAAATATGATAAGAAAACTAAGAAGTTTAAGAGATTTTTATATAATAAAGATGATGAAAATTCTCTTGTAAATAATGAGCTTAGATATTTATATGTGGATGATGAAAATAATTTATGGATTGGATCAAGGCATGGAGTATGTTCTTTAGATATAGATACAGAACAGTTCACTTCTTATAATGAGCTACTAAAAAAAGAAGGGGTAGATGATTTACATATAGTATCTATCCATGAAGATAAAGAGGGAATTATGTGGCTAGGAGCTGCCACTTATGGAGGGCTTATAAGATTTGACAAGGAAAATGATAAAGTAGATATATATAAACATGAAAAAGATAATAAAGAGACCTTAAGCTCTAACAGTATAAGAGGAATAAATGAAGATAATGAAGGAAATCTTTGGATAGCCACAAGCCATGGAGTCAATAAGTTTAATAAAAAATCAGGATTAGTTACAAGATTCACCGAAGAACAGGGACTTAGTAATAACTATAGTTATGGAGTACTTATGGATGAGGAGGATAATCCTTGGATAAGTACAAATTATGGACTTAGTAAATATGATAAAGCTAAGGATAGATTTATAAATTTTACAGAAGCAGATGGACTTCAAAGTAATGAGTTTAATGTTTATGCATTTTTTAAAAGTGAAAATGGAGAAATGTTCTTTGGAGGAATAAATGGAGTTAGTAGCTTTTTCCCTAAGAATATTTTAGGCGTGGTAGAAGATAGTGAAGTAGTTATAGAGGAATTTTTAGTTCAAGGACAAAGTAGACCTATAAATAACAAGATGAGGTTAAAGCATAATGAAGGATACTTTTCCATAGACTTCTTTGTACCAAGTTATGATAAGCTTAGAAAAACTCAATATGCTTATATGCTTGAGGGTATGGATAAAGAATGGATTTATACTGATGATAGGCATTATGCTAGCTATACTAATGTGCCAGGAGGAGATTATACTTTTAAAATAAAGGCAATAAATAAGGATGGAAGCTGGACAGAAGAAACTAAGCTTAAAATTTATGTAGGAACTCCTCCGTGGAAATCTTGGTGGGCATATAGTATATATGTAGGAATAATACTTACTATAATATATTTAATATGGAATTATGTTAAGATACTGGAAGGGCTAGTTAGAATTAGGACAAAGGAACTAAATAATAAGTTGGAGGAAAATAGTATACTCTATAGTAAACTTTTAGAAAATGAGCAATGCAAAAATGATTATTTTCTAAATCTTTCTCATGAGCTTAAAACACCACTAAATGTTATATTATCTGCAGTACAGCTTATAGATAGTAAGATTACCATGGATAACTTAACAAAATTTGATACTAGCAAATATATGGGGATTATAAGTAAAAATTCAAGTAGACTGCTTAGAATAATCAATGATATTATAGATACTTCCAAGATAGAAGCAGGAAGCTATAAAATAAATCCTAGAAAACAGGACATTGTTTATATGGTAGAAGAGGTAGCTTTATCTATGAAATCTTATATAGAAAGTAATGGACTTAATCTTATAATTGATCCTTATGTAGAAGAGAAAGTTGTAAGTTTTGATGCTACAGAAATAGAGAGATGCATTGTTAACTTAATATCCAATGCAGTGAAATTCACTAAAGAAGATGGATATATATATATTTATATTTATGATG
>NZ_JBFNEO010000137.1:0-7767 GCF_040797585.1 Clostridium sp. | reverse complement strand
CACTTTAATAGATACATCCTCTGAGTTTACTGAATATATAAATAATATTAACTCATTAAATGAAAATATTCTTACTCTTTCAAATATATCTAGTAATAATGAGGAACTAAAATCTAAATTATCCTACGCCGGTGAATATCTAAGCGAATTAAAAAATTCTCTTGTAAGTTATAAATCAGATAGTGAATTAAAAGAAATATTAGAAAATGGTATTGAACAAAACTTATTATTTTATAGACAGCTTCTTGGAATACTAAATAATCCTAAAGGAAAAGACATAGATAATAGTATCTCATCTTTACTAGAATATGGACAAAAAACTAGTGAGTACTATGATAAATTCTCTTCTCCTAAAATTTTATTTACTTCTCACGGAAATTCATTTATGAAAAACTTTGAGAAAGATTTACACAAAGAAATTCTTACTATTAAAGAGGAGGAGAATCTTAAGTCAGAACATAAAGATTTCTTATTAGTATTTGAGGGTATTATTGAAACTTTTTTTGATAATAATAAAGAGTACTCTTACCTCATAGAGAAGTGTCAAGATAACATCCTAGAATTTGAGGATATTTTAAAAGATGTAGACAAAACTGCCGCTTTAATAGATGATTTAAATCTTAAGCTTTATTCTCTTTCCTATCCATCTAGTGGACTTGAATCCTTTGATTCCTTTAATGAAACCCTAACCTTATATAGCTCTTATATAAAAGAAGTTAGAAAGGCTGTTTATTCAGAAATGTCTTCATCTAAAAAATTAAGTACATCTGATATTGATAAGTTATATACAGAAGTTAAATCTATGGAGTCACAACTTAAAGATTCAGTAGCGGTTTTTGAAAAAAACTTTAAACAATATAAAGAATTGGCTTCTAAATAAGATATAAGTAGAATTTTCTAGATAAATTCGTATAATGAATCTTAATGCTCATATATAGACTTAATAATTATGTATTAATAACATTATTTTGGGAACAATAAGGACATGAAATATTTACATAAGGAGGCTTTTTATGCGAAAATACTCCATGATAGTTCCCATTATAATGTCATTATTTTTTAATATAATGTCTATAAAGACATTAGCTATGGTGAATTATCCAATGGATTCTATGACACTTATAGAATCAGGTGGTGAATACACCACAAATAATAGTAAAACCTTATATAAGGAAAATGAAGAGGTAGTTCAAGTATTTAATAATGGAAATAATACAGTGCTTTTAACTAAAAGTGATATATATTTAATGTCTCAAATCGTTTATGAGGAAAGTAAAGGAGAACCTTATGAGGGTAAAATTGCTGTGGCTTCTGTTATACTTAACAGAGTTACTCACCCATCCTTTCCTAAGACAGTAGAAGATGTAATTAAACAAAAAAATGCTTTTTCCTGTGTTATTAATGGAAAAATAACTGCAAAACCTGATGATAGCTCTACTAAAGCAGTTATGGATGCAATTTCTGGATCTGACCCAACAAATAATGCAGTCTTCTTCTACAATCCTAAAATAGCTACCTCAAAATGGATGAAGGATTTACAGAAAACTAATATTAAAACTATAGGAAACCACGTGTTCTTTGACGCGAAAAAATAAGGCATCTAATTTAGATGTCTTATTTTTTTATTAACACTTTCTATTTATTTCTGTGAATGTAGTTTATCTAAATATGATGCTGCACTTAGGGATGCTATATTTCCTTCCCCTGCTGACTTAATGTATTGATAAGGCTTTCCTACACAATCCCCTGCCGCAAAGCACCCTGGTAAATTTGTTTTCATTAGCCTATCAACCTTTATATGACCATCCTCAATTTCAAGACCTGGTACTAAATGCCCCGGAGATATACTATCTTTTAAAACAAATACTCCATGGGTTGTAACTTCTCCTGTTGTAAGAACTAATTTTTCAACAAAGTCCCCTCCTACAATCTCTACAGGCCTTCCTTTAAGAACTTCTATATTCTCTTTTAGATCAAGGTCTCCTTGATACATAGGAAGATAATATAGTTTTTCTGTAAGCTCAGAAACAAAGTTTGCCTCTTCTTCCGCCTCCTTGTTATAGCCTATAACAGTAACTATTTTATCTTTGTAAAGTGGCGCATCACAGGTTGCACAATATCCTACACCTTTTCCTAAAAACTCTTCTTCTCCATTTATAGGTTTTGTATACTCCATACCAGTTGCAAGAATCACAGAAGAAGCCTCGTACATTTTTTCATTTACCATAAGAGCATAGTAATCTCCCATGGCATATATAGCATTTATTCTTTCCTGTACTATTTCTATTCCCATGGAATCTATATGAGCTTTAAATCTATTCTTAAGCTCTATACCATCTACTCCATACAATCCTAAATAATTATTTACCTTTGGCGCTTTAACTATCTTTGTACTTAAATCTTTATTTCCAAAAACTATAAAGTTTTTATTTCTTATACTTGCATTTAATGCTGCTGAAAGCCCTGCTGGTCCACTACCTACAATAGCTATATCATATCTATTACTCATGAGTCCCTCTCCTTCGGTTATAAGGTATCTAAAACACTTTGTAACTTTTTTATAAAAATATTTGTAATACACCATAATTATTCACTACTATTTATATAACCTTAAGATCATAAATAACAGTGAGTATTGAGTATTTTTTAAATTAAATAATTCTAAGGTCAAAATAGAGTTCTTTTAGTAATTTCCTGTTCTCCATCTCGACCTTAGAATGACTTATCTAGTAATATATAATCCGTAGTATCTACCCTAATTATACATGCTTCTTTATGAACTGCTCTATTTCAGACTTTGGTCTAAAACCTACTATTTTATCCACTACTTCTCCATTTTTAAATAAAAGTAAAGTTGGTATACTAGCTATTCTATATTGTTCAGCTGATTTTGGGTTTTCATCTACATTAACTTTTCCAAATTTAATTTCTGATAATTCATTAGATAGTTCATCTAAAACTGGCGTTAACATTTTACACGGTCCACACCAAGTAGCCCAAAAGTCCACTAATGTTACTCCATTTGATACTTCTGTAATTAAAGATGAATCATTTATTTCTTTCATTTTGAATATCCCTCCAATATACCCCTATTGGGTATTTCTATAAATATATTCTATTACAATAAAACATTTTAGTCAATAGACATATATTATTCCTCAAATGTTCCTTTAACTAAAAGTTTCTTTTCTCTTATACACTCTATTCCCTTTGATAATACCCCTTCTATCATTAAATCCTCTCTATTTGCAATTATAAGATCCGCTGACTTTCCCTTAGCGATCCTTCCCTTGTCGTTAAGCTTTAAGCAATCTGCTACATTAGAAGTTATAGTTTTTAATGCCACATCAAGATTTATTCCGTCCTTAAATACAGCATCCCTTACTTCCCTATAAAGAGAAGATACTGCTCCTATCCCAAGACCTACAAATTCTCTATTCTTATTAAACTTAGGTAAACTTCCCTGACCATCAGAAGAGAACATTATATTTTCTATTTTAACCCCTTCGTCTAAAAGCATTTTAAGTCCTCTGCTAGCTTTAACTTCATCTTCCTCTAAAAAATCTGGGTCTGAACTTGTAGTTAAATCTACATATCCGCCCTTTTTTCCATGTTCTACAGCATCTTTGAAAAGCTTTATACTTCTATTACAATGAGTAGGTACTATTTGGTTTATAGGTATCTCCGTATTCTCCATAAGTTCCCACATGTACTGAAATTTCTTAGGTCCGTCTCCCAAATGCACATGGACGATACCTGCTTTTCCACTTAATAGTCCCGCAACTCTTGCATCAGCTGCAATACTTATAAATTGTTCAAAGGTAGGTTGAGAGGATCTATGATCTGAAAGAGCAACTTCTCCAACCCCTATAATTTTAGGGATTAACATTATATCCTCTTTAATTGATCTCATAACGGTTTTAACTGGTATTTCATAGGATCCTGTATATACGTAGGAGGTTATCCCCTCCTCATCCAAAGAATATGCTTTAGCAAGAAGTGACTTCATATCTCTACAGGTACCATCAGTTCCTATACAACCTACAACAGTTGTTATTCCTGATTTTATAAGGTCTGATAATTTTATTTCTGGAGTTCTTGTTTTAAAACCACCTTCTCCTCCCCCTCCATTTATATGAACATGAGCATCTATGAAGCCAGGCATTAAAATTTTTCCTTCTCCTTCTATCTCTCTTATAGATATAAAATCTTTAGGTATATTAACACTATCATATACTCCTTCTATTTTTCCGTCTACAATAACCACAGTCTTTTTACCTAAATACTCTGGGGAATAAACCTCAATATCTTTAATTATAGTTAACATAAATAAGCCTCCTTAAAGATTAATACTCTAGTTTAGTATGTTCTTTATGTTAGAGTTGTTATACATAGACTGTGGAAATTCATCTACTAATCTTCTTGCATATTTAACTGCTAAAGGTTTGTCTATACCTTTATAAATAAGAGCCAGCCTATATAGCACTTCCTCTGTGTACTCACCTTTTTTATATTTATCCACATACTCCTGGTAATATTTCAGAGCATTTTCCACATCCTCTGTGGATTCACTTAAAAACCCCTTCATATAAAGTATATGAGGACTTAAATAGCTGTCACCACTATACTCCTCTGCTATGTTAAGCATAGGCATAGCTTCCATAAATTTTTCATCTTTAATAAGGTTACTAGCCTCTTTGTAGGCTAATTCTACCCCTTCTTTATTCATAAATTCTATAGCTGAATTTAATACCATCTTATCATTAATCTTAAGTTCCTCATTCTTATAAGTTTTTATTATATTATCTATGTACTTGTAATCTTTGCTAGAAATTTTATCTTTAACTTCTCTGCTATTAAATGTTTCTACTTTCTCCTCAGTCTCTTCTTTTATATTTTCCTTATTAATATCTTTCTCTTCCTTAGTCTCACTATCTTCTTCTACTAGAGTATTATTATTTTCTACTGCTAAACTACTTTCATCATCTTCTTTACTACTATTGTTATCCCTCATTGATATAAAATTTAAACTAGCTATATTAAAATCAGACATATTGAAGTTATTAACAACCCCATAAGCTAAAGGAGCTAATATAATCATTATTAAACATATTATTCCTATCCCCTTTAACTTATTATATTTTCCCTTATTAATTATCCCTAACTTAATAAGTTCTTTTCTTAAAGCTATGTCTAAGGATTTTATGGCTTTATTATATTCCATAGTTTTTATACATAAAGAAGCATTCAAATTATTAACATCTATAGCATTAAAATCACTATCCATACACTTTTCTATAAACTCATGGGCTTCTCTTATATTATTTGAATTGCTTAATCTAAGAGCATTTAAATAATATTTTTCTCTCTTTTCATCTCTAGTTAAACTTTCTATATATTCTCCTGCTACATTATCTTTATTAACTTCATAATTAATCTTCCATATATTCCTTGCACCTTTTAAATCACCTTTTAAATAAAGCATAAGTCCATTTAAGTTTAATACAGACCTATTTCCCATATCCTTAGCGATTTCCTTATTACATATGTTAAGTGATTTATTTATTTCTCCTCTTTCATAGTATTTTAAAACTTTACTATAAGTTCTTCTTCTGCCTTTATCCACAAAGTTTCCTCCTAAAACAAAAAATCTCTTAACTACCATTATATATTTTATATATAAGATAGTTAAGAGATTTAATTTAAATTATTATTGTTCCATTATTAATTGTTTCGCTCTTAATATAGAAGATGCACTCATGGAGAATTCATCTAAACCATATTCTACAAGAGTTGGTATTGCAGTCTCATCTCCTGCCATTTCTCCACACATACCTACCCACTTACCTTCTTTGTGAGCTCCATCTATTGTCATCTTTATTAATCTAAGTACCGCTGGGTGCATTGGGTTATATAGGTATGATACCTTTTCACTCATTCTGTCAGCAGCTAAAGTGTATTGAATTAAATCATTTGTACCTATGGAGAAGAAGTCCACGTGTTTTGCAAGCTCATCAGCCATAACAGCAGCTGCTGGTATTTCTACCATTATTCCAAGCTCAAACTTATCTGCAACATCTTTTCCCTCAGATTTTAATTCAGCTCTGCACTCTTCAACAAAGTTCTTAGCTTGCATAAATTCTTCTAATGAAGATATCATTGGGAACATTATCTTTAAGTTTCCAAATACAGAAGCTCTAAGTAATGCTCTTATTTGTACTTTAAAAATATCCTTTCTATCTAAGCATAGTCTTATTGCTCTATAACCAAGGAATGGATTCATCTCTTGTGGTAACGGTAAGTATGATAGATGCTTATCTCCACCAATGTCTAGCGTTCTTATAACCACTGGTTTTTCTTCCATTTTTTCAAGAACATACTTATAAGATTCGAATTGCTCTTCTTCACTTGGCATATCATCTCTATCCATGTATAAGAACTCTGTTCTAAATAATCCTATTCCATCTACTCCATTTTCAAGAACCTTATGAACATCTTCTGGCTTACCTATATTACCAGCAACCTCTATTCTCTTTCCATTCTTTGTAACTGTCTTAACTTCTATAAGCTTCTTTAACTCTTCTTTTTCCTTTTCAAAAGCCTCTCTCTTAGCTTCATACTCTTTAACAGTAGCTTCATCAGGATTTATTATAACTATTCCTTCTATACCATCAACTATTACTAAGTCTCCATTTTCTACAGAAGAAGTTATATCATTTAATCCTACCACTGCTGGTATTTCTAATGTTCTAGCCATTATAGCACTATGAGATGTTCTTCCTCCTATGTTAGTTAAGAAAGCAACAACCTTACTCTTATCAAGCTGTGCTGTATCTGATGGAGTTAAGTCGTTAGCTACAACTATAGTATTTTCCTTTTGAACTTCTACTCCAATCATCTTTCCTGCAACATTTAAAAGAATTCTATTTGAAACGTCTTTTATATCTGCTGCTCTTTCTCTCATGTATTCATCTTCCATACTTTCAAATATCATTAAGAAAGTCTTAGCTACTGAATCTACAGCCTTTAAAGCATTAACTTTATTGTTTATCTCCATTTCCATAGCTCCAGTAAACTCTGGATCATCTAAAAGCATCATATGGCTATCAAATACTGCTGCTTTTTCCTCTCCCATATCTCTTAATGCTTTTTCTTTTATTTTTAAAAGCTGAGTTTTAGCTAATTCTAAAGCTTTAGATAACTTTTCCTTCTCAGACTCTATATCCTCTATTAATTCCTCTGATATTATTAATTCTTCCTCTTCCTTTACAACCACATTACCTATTGCATATCCTCTTGAAGCTGCAATTCCTTTTATCATATACATCTTCCTCCTACTGCGAATTTAAAAACAACAAAATCCTTTTATCTATTTATGTAGCAAAAATCATACCAATATTTAAATTTAATCATAGATTCTTTTTAAATATTTTTATTTATATTTAAAAATCACTAAATAAAATCCTAATCTTTTATTATCTTATCCTAAGTATATTGCTAATATCAGTGGAATAATTCTCTTTAACTTAAAGAAAATATTCTTAATACTTATCTTATTTTATGTAGCCTATAAAAATTATATTTTCCTATTACTTAACTGAATAAAATATAATTCTTGATACTTTTTATCAATGGCCATAATGCCATCATATCCATAATATTAGTATCTATTAAATCTTATAAAATATAACATGAATCATGAAATCGTTTTGTTGGTTTTTTTTATATATTTTTTTAATGTTTTTCTATAGATATTTTAATTAAACT
>NZ_JBFNEO010000136.1:0-7804 GCF_040797585.1 Clostridium sp. | reverse complement strand
TTATCATGTGGTTTATCTATAGATGTACCGTATCTATACTTAATCTTTGAATATGATGCAAATCATAGTTAGCTTAAGGTTTAGTTTAAGGTGTGATGTAGTACATCTATATAGTACATTTATAGTTCTATGTAGCATATATACATAGATACAACTGATATCTTAAAATTATAAAGTACAAAAATTTAACTTCTGAAAAATAATAATTTCATTAAATAAATTAACTAGTCTAAGGAGTTAATCTTTCTACCTAAGAATATAAAAATATAATTCCCCATAAGCTACATGTAAAAGAAAAAGCCTAGAAAAACTAGGCTTTTAGGAGGTTAAAGCACTTAGAGCCTCAAAGGCATCTTCCTTACTTTTAAAACCTTCATTAGTTATATTATCTTTTTCATCATGTCCTCCATAACCTTTTCTATAAATGTCTCTCTCTTTCTCTGTGGGGATCTTAGTTATAGGAGTACTACTTATGTCTTCATCTTTATTTTCAATTATAAGTTTACCCTCTCCATCAGCTTTAAATATAGCAAAAAATTCTTTACCCTTATCCTCATATACACTTATATAATATCTATTGGGGGTGAACCTTCTCTCAAATACATATCCATCACTATTAGAAAATCTATAATAATATCCTAAATCTTGATAATAACTTTGAAGAGAAGCTAAATCATACTTTCCTTGTAGCTTATCCATTATATCTTTAAATAAAACACTGGACTCCTTAATAGAATCTCCATTTTTATTTTTAATGTAAAGATTTATTTTTGCATCAGAACTTATAAGCTCTTTAGCAGAGGTTTGAACAGTTTCTTCACTTCTCAACTTCTCATTTCTTTGTTGTAATTTTATAGTGGTAAAATAAAAGCTTATAAAAAATAGACATACTATTAAAATTAATCCCGTAAAAAATATAAATAAGTTCTTTTTTCTTTCCATGAATAATCACCTCATGGGAAATTATGTCCATATATTACAAAAATTATACATAATTGTTTGAATATTTTTATCATCCCAAGACTCCCCTATATAATTTTGTATAAAATTGATTTATACTTTAGTACAAGCTTAAAAATAAATTATAAGAGGTGATTTTTTGAGTAAAAGTATAAAAATATCTATATTATTAGCTTTAGCTTTATCTTGTGGAAGTGGTGCATACGTATATTCAAATAAAAAGGCACCTGAAAATCCTACAACTACTATAGAAGCATCAAAAGAAGTAGGACAAGCTGAAGAAACAGTATCTGAAGAGGCTAAAATTGAAGATGAGAAGGTTATTCCTTCTGAAAATAAAGAAGTTCCAGCTAATAATGTTAACAATATGGAGAATACTGGTGTAAGAAAACCAATCAATAAAAAACCTAATTCTTCAAATTCTAATGGATCTACTGCTAACAATAATACTAGCAAGAATCCATCAACTACTAAACCTAATACTAACACAAATACTAATACTGAAGCTAAAACCCCAGCTGCTCCTGCTCAAAACTCTACAGCTAGCAGCGAAAACTACCCTAGTAATTTACCAAAGATTCCAAGCAAATACTCTGTGGAATTTTTATCTAGTGTAGAAAATAAGATTTTAGAACTATGTAATGTAGAACGTTCTAAAGCAGGACTTGCTCCTCTAACTATGGACAATACAATGAGACAAGCTGCTAGATATAAAGCTGAGGAAATGCTACAATATGGTTACTTTGATCATAATTCTCCTCACACTGGAAGTCCTTTTGATTTATTAAAGGCATTTAACGTGAAATATAATGCTGCTGGAGAAAACATTCAATACAGCATGGGCCGTGATAAAGCCTCTGTAACTGCTGAATATATAGTTAATAACTGGATGAACTCTCCTGGTCATAAAGCTAACATATTAAATGGAAACTATAAGCGTATGGGAATTGGAGTTGCTTTCTCTCCTAATGGAAATAGAGCTTATGAATCTCAATTATTTGCAAACTAATTTAGCATAATAATATAGAAAAAAGACCCATGATTTATTTATAAATCATGGGTCTTTTACTCATATCATGTTTAAAAATCTATTTAATTAAAATTTTAAAATCATCAAATCCATTCTATCCATTGATAAATTATTGTAAAATTAAAATAGGATTAGTTATTCCTATCATATAAACTTCATAGGGAACTAAGAGTCACTAAGCTTACATAAAAATTTAAATTCCAGTAGATCCAAATCCACCTTCTCCTCTTTTTGTTTTTGTTAAATTTGAAACTTCTTCCACTTCTAAGGTTAGAACTTCCTTAATAACCATCTGCGCTACCTTCATTCCTACTTCAACTTTAAAATCTTCATTACTAAGATTAATTAATATTATTCCTATTTCTCCTCTATATCCCTCATCTATTGTACCTGGTGTATTTAAAACAGTTATACCATGTTTTAAAGCAAGACCACTTCTTGGTCTTATTTGAGCTTCAGTATTTTTAGGAAGCCCTATTTTTATTCCAGTATGAATTAACTTTCTTTCCATAGGTTTTATTGTAACTTCTTCCACTGAAAATAAATCCATCCCCGCATCCCCTTCATGGGCCTTAAAAGGTATTATAGCTTTTTCGTTAATCTTCTCTATTAATAATTTCATAAATTTAATCTCCTTTGTATGTCTATCTTTCATTTATTTTAAATGTATACTGTTTTAGTGGTTGATTTATAGCTTAAAAATTTAAAAATAGATAAACTCTAGCAATATACTTAACCCTATTAATAACATTAAAATCACATAGGGCCTAAATATATGCTAGAGCTTAATAATTATTATAACTAAATATATGTTAAATGGTTTAAATTCTGTATTAAATAAATCATTATAATTTTAAAAACTATAAAGTATTTATTTAACTATTTTTATTTCTTATTACTCATCCCATCCTTCTGGGAACTCAGCATTATGGTAAACATTCTGAACGTCATCATCGTCCTCCAGCATATCTAGCATCTTTTGGAAACTAGTAGCTGTCTCTTCATCTATAGATGTATAAGTATCTGGTATCATTTTAACTTCTGCATCTAAGAATTCTACACCATTTCCTTCAAGATTTTCACGAACTTTTCCAAAATCCTCTGGGGAAGTTGTAACTACATAAACCTCTTCTTCAGCTACAAAGTCCTCTGCTCCTCCATCTAATGCCATCATCATTAATTCATCTTCATCTAGGTCATCATTCTTTTCTATGATGATTTCACCCTTCTTTTGGAACATGAAAGATACGCAACCGTTAGACCCCATATTTCCACCATACTTTGAAAATCCGTGTCTTACATTACTTGCACTTCTATTTTTATTGTCTGTTAAAACTTCTACTATAACAGCTATTCCAGATGGACCATATCCTTCGTAAACTATTTCTTCATAGGTTACAGATTCTAATTCTCCAGCTGCCTTTTTTATAGCTCTTTGTATTGTGTCTAAAGGCATATTAGCTGCCTTTGCCTTTGCAACTACGTCTCTTAATTTTGGATTAGCATCAAGGTTTGATCCTCCTGTTTTTGCTACTACCATTATTTCTTTACCTATCTTTGTAAATATCTTTCCTCTTTTAGCATCAACCTTACTTTTTTTAGCCTGTATATTATGCCACTTTGAATGTCCTGACATGTTTCTACTTCCTCCTATACTATGAATATATTATAAAGTAATCCTAATGTCCAATATAGGGTTTTCAGCTTAAATTTAAAATTATACATGAACTTAGATCTTTGAAAGTTAGATATATTAAGTAAGATATATAATAAATTTTAAGTTAGAAATCCTATAATATTTTTAAAAACCTAGAAAAACTTATTTAGGAGCATATCAGTTGCAATACTAGCTTACTTAAGATATGCTAGCCTTGCAACTAATAGCTATTATTAAAACGCCCTAAAATTTCAAAGAATATTATACCATAAAATATTTAAATCTTTCAACTTGCTTATATGATAGAATAAAGACGATACCCCTCTTTAAAGTATATTCCCTCTCCTGTTCTCTCTATAATTATTTTACCATTAGTTGACTCTATAAGCTCTCCTCTTATCTTATCTTCTACGTGCTCTTCACAAAGTATATAAATAGTAACCTTATCCGTATACTCTGAGTCTTCAATATGCCAATTATTTTCCATACAAACATATTGAACCTTCCCTAAAAGATCATAATCCATAGTTATTTTTAAGGTTACTCCTTTTACCTTTTCCACAATACCAGCTTCTTTTATAGCTACGCTAGCTCCTTTAGAATAAGCCCTAACTAAGCCCCCTGTTCCAAGAAGTATTCCTCCAAAATACCTAGTAACAACAATACAGCAATCCGTAAGATTGTTCTTCTTTATAACTTCAAGCATAGGTATTCCTGCTGTCCCTTGAGGTTCTCCGTCATCTGTATATCTTTGAATCCCCATATTTTCTCCTATTATATAGGCATATACATTATGGGTAGCTTGCTTATGTTTATTTTTTATTTCATTAATAAAAGCTCTTGCTTCTTCTTCAGTAGTGACTCTTTTTATATGTCCTATAAATTCTGATTTTCTTTCTTCAAATTCTCCTATAGCCCTTTCCTTTTTTATAGTAATATATGCCATGGCTACTCCTCCATTACTTCATTTATTATATCTATTCCTTCTTTAATTTTATCTATACTGGTTTGAGAGTATCCTATTCTAAAATATTTTAGTCCTTCTAATTCATTCTTAAAAAACATAACTCCTGGAGTTATTATAACTCCTTTTTTTCTACATTTTAAAAATAGTTCCTTAGAATCTATGTCTACGTCGTCTTTTATTCTTATAAAAAAGTTAAGTCCTCCTCCTGGACTCATAAACTCTACCTTAGAATAAAGCTTTTCTCTTATATACTTCTCCATGAAAAAATATCTTTTTTCATATTCTCTTATAAGATTTATCATGTACTCTCTCCAAAGTCCATTTTCTATATAAAGAGCTAGGGTTCTTTGCATAAGAGATGATGTGGATATATCTGTGTTGATTTTAGAATTTTGAATTACTTCCTTAAACTTTCTAGGAGTTATGACATATCCTATTCTTATCCCTGGCAAAAATATTTTTGAGAAACTCTTTACATATATAACTCTATTGTTTATATCCAAAGACTTAAAACTATTATAAGTTATTTCATCATGGAATATAAGTTCTGATAAATAATCATCTTCTAGTATATAAAAATCATATTTTTCAGCTAGATTTAAAAGCCTTTTCTTCTTTTCTATGCTATAGGATGCCCCTGTTGGATTCTGAAAATAACTCATGGTATAGAAACATTTTATTCTATTCTTTTTTAATATTTCCTGAAGCTTGTCTATATTAACTCCATCCTCTTCCATATCTATCTCAAATATATTCGCCCTTCTCCAGTTAAAAACCATCATAGCTCCATTATAAGTAGGTTTTTCAATAACTACATTGTCATTTACATTTATAAGAGCTTTTGCTATTATATCAATTCCTTGTTGAGCTCCAGATACAATTAAAATATCATCAACATCCAAGGAATTGTCCCAAAACTCTTTATTAATTACATCTCTAAGTCCTCTAAAACCTAAGGACTCCTGATACATTAAGGCTTCTGCCCCATCTCTGTCTAAAACCTTATTTATAAGATATTTAAAATCTTCTACAGGAAAATAAGAACTACTAGTACTTTCTCCAGAAAAATCTATGCTATTTCTTAATTCTTCAATGGAGAGCTTTTTAAAGGTCTCTCTATACTCTTTCCTAAATATTTTTCCAAGAACTTTTCTTTTAGCATAGGTTCCACTCCCCATCTTTTGAAAGGCATATCCTTCACTCTCTAACCTTTTATAGGCATTAACTACAGTAATGTTATTTACCTTAAGCTCCTTTGACAACATTCTTATTGTTGGAAGTTTCTGTCCATCCTCTACTTCACCCTTATCTATTAACATCTTAATATGCCTATATAGTTGTATATATTTAGGTGTATCTTCTATAAATTCAATTATAAACTTGTCCATAAAATTCCCTCTTTACTTCTAAAATCCAGTTCTTCTAATATTATAGGATTCCATCTTTAATATCAAAAATATACATTGATAAAATAGTCCACATTAAAGGAATCTTGAGGAGTATATATTAAAGCTTCCTATAGAATCCCTATAGCATCGAAACTCTTCCAAGTATTAATCATAGAAGAACTTATAACCTGTTTATAATGCTTTATCTCCTACCTAAACTCATAGGAGTCTACATCTATATCCATTAAATTATATATATCTTAATTATATATTTTAAAACTAACCTTATGTTTTATAAAATAATTTTAATATTTATATATGATATGAGTTCTCCTTAAACAAGAAATTGTCTTCTTTAGTCTTATACTCCCTTACCTCTCTCTTTATAATATTCCTTTTAAATAATTCCTTTAATATCTCCTCCATTTCAATATTAAAGTCTTTAAATATAGGAAAATTCCTCATTTCTTCAGCACTTAAGGAAGTTTTTTGCTCCTTTAAGAATTCTACTAAGAAACTGGTACTTGCTTTTAAAAGTTCATCTATTCCTCTTTCTATAAAAACCATGGTATCTTTCACCACTTCATCTCCGTCATTTTTATAAAAAAATAAATTTTCTAATGTAATCTTAAACTCCATATTAGAATCTGCTGCCATAGATAGAGCATCTTTACTAGTCATATATCCTAAAGAATTAACATAAAGCTTTGAGAATTCCTCCATAGATCTTACTGCACTTAAAAATGCTGTATATCTCCCACCTTTATATATATACTTTTTACATACCTTTAACTCCTTCAATAACTTCCCAAGATATACCAGAGATAATCTATCTTTATCGATATCTTTAAAATATCTTCCACTATTATATTTATCTGTAATATAGCTATCCCTTGAAAAAACTAATCTTGATGTGAAAAATCTACTATAAAAACCATCTGCTCTATTGTTACCATCCACTATCTCTATAAAACTCTCTTTATTCATAAGCTTTATATGTACTGGTATGTCTCCCTCTTCTAAATATATATTCTCTATTCTCTCTGGATTTTTATCACATATAACAAAAAAGTCTAAATCAGATTCCTCCCAAAGATCACCTGTTACAAGACTTCCAAAAACTAATACCGCCAGTACATCATTATTTTTCTTTAAATCATCTACTATGTTATTAAATACCTTTTGATAATTTATTATAGTTTTTACCACATTACACTCCCCCATTTATTTACAAAATCATTACCTTATTATATATCTATTTTAATTTTTATTTCAATGGTTAAATAAATATTTCAGTTATATTTACAAGATTTTCTTCATTACATTTATTACAATGATATAAATGTATGCATTCTCCACTGTTGTTTATCTCCGCTTCAGCACTATAGCTATCATAATACTGAGAATTCCTTCCCATATCCTCCATAAATTCTCCACATCTTTGGCATGTAACATGTTTTGTGCTTATACTATTACAAATAGGACATAACTTTTCCATAAGTTCCTATACTGCTTAAAATATGATTAAACATACTCTATTAAAAATATTCATAATTTTGTAATTATAGTTATTCTATATGTATATTTTCCTTATAGATTTAAACCTATATATTGGTTGTTTATTTATCCATATTTTATATAATAGCAGCTCCTCCTTTTTAATATTATTTTTTAATTTAAACCCTTGTATTTCCTTATTCACTGCTAATGCTATATTGCTATGTATAAACAAATATCTTATATCTCCTTGTGAACACCTTAAAATCTATAACTTTCAAGAATTTAAGTGTAAACATAAGTTA
>NZ_JBFNEO010000135.1:0-7816 GCF_040797585.1 Clostridium sp. | reverse complement strand
AATATATACTTTAGCAAAAATTATTATAAAAGTTTTATAAAAATATCTAAAAACTTTTATAATGTAATATGGTATAAATAAAGATATGAATCTTATATAGCTCTATAAAAATCAATTTTCTATATAAGTAACCCCATACAATCATTGATATAGTTATAGTATGTTATAAATCCTTGTGTTTATCCTAAATATTATAAGTATTATGAACAAGAAAATTGCAGATACTGTATTTAAGTAAGTATCTAATAATTAGAACTACTGATTTTTAAATACTTATATAGAGTTTTATGCATAATTTGCTAACATATATATATATTGCTATAATAATAATATATATTATCAAATAATACTTTTAATTAGGAGTGATAAACATGTTAAACGATAAACTTTTACAAGCTTTAAACAATCAGCTAAATTTCGAGTTTTTCTCTTCTTATACTTATTTAGCTATGGCATCTTATGCAGATGACCAAGATTTTGGAGGCTTTGCTAATTTCTTTAGAGTTCAAGCTCAAGAAGAGTTATTTCACGCTATGAAAATTTATGATTATATAATACAAAAAGGTGGATCTGTTAACTTAGAAGCTATAGAAAAACCTGTAGCTAATTATGAAAGTGTTATTGATTTATTCTCTCACGGATATGATCATGAAATGGCTGTAACAAAGAGAATCTATCACCTTGCAGACCTTGCTAATGAAGAGAGAGAACATGCTACTATAAGTCTTTTAAAATGGTTTATAGATGAACAAGTTGAAGAAGAAAATACTTTCAACACTATATTAAAGAGATTAAAGAGAGTAGATGGAAATCCAACTGGATTATATATGCTAGATGATGAGCTTGCAACTAGAACCTTTACTCCTCCAACAGCTTAATAAAATTTATACTTAAGAATACTGTAGAATATTGTATTTAAACATAAAAGAAGACTTATGTATTCAACTCTAATACATAAGTCCTTTTTATTTTTTAAGTCAACGAAATAAAAAATAAAATACTATCAATATTAAATCCCTAATGCCTAAAAGTTCTCAAATCACAATGATAAGTATATTTAAAATATTTTATTTTGTCAATGGAATTTTCTGCTTTATTTTTTCTATGAAAAAAGCCTTTTTATATCCTCGTATTTTTCATGGGTTAAAAGTGCATCTTCTTCTATATTTTTAAGCTTAACCACATAAGTCCATCTTCCATAAGGATATATCTTACTTATCTTTGTTAAATTTATTATATAGGATTTATGACTTCTAAAGAATATATTCTTATCTAGCTTTTCTTCAATATCTAAAAGTCCTTCAGAGGTTATATATTTATTTCCATCATCTAAATATATGGCAGTAGATCCCTGCTCTCTTTGAACAAGAGTTATATCTTTCATATCAATAAAATTTATACCATCTTTATTCTTTACAATAAGTCTAGTAAAGCCTAAGGTTTCTTTGATTAATGGTAAGTTAGGAACTTCTATTTCTGTTAAATCCCTTATTCTATCCAAGGTCTTATATATTCTCTCTAGTTTAAAGGGCTTTACTATATAATCAAAAGCATATACCTCAAAAGCTTCTGTCATATAATCACTATATCCTGTTGCAAATATTATCTTTACAGAAGAGTCTATGTCTACTAATATCTTAGCACACTCTACTCCATTCATTCCCTTCATCTCAACATCTAAGAAAACTACATTAGGCTTCTCTATTTTAAAAATTTCTATAGCCTCTTCACCACTTGAAGCCTCTGCTATAAGATTAAATTCCTTAGACTTTTCTACTGCTTTTTTTAGGATTTTTCTCATAATCTCTTCATCATCAACTATTAGTACCTTTAAGCTCAAAGTCTATCACTCCTAAACGGACTATTTCTTCTTTTTCGTCTTCTCTCTATTCTCTTATTATCTAAAACTTCCTTTAGAATAATAGCATTTCTTAAAGAAGTTTTATCTAAATTTATCCCTTCAGAATAACTTATACTTACATTGGAGATTTTAGGAGAAATATAACTTTTTTGCTCTTCTTTTTTATAAAGAATCTCTTCTTTTTCTTCTTCATAAATAGACTCTTCTTCAAATTGCTTATTATTTTCTTTAATAATATCTTCTTTTAACTTACTTATAACTTTATTATCCTCTTTAAAGATCTTTTTACTCCCAACCTTAACGCCTTGCATTAATAGATCTTCCCCAAATTCTCCAAATAGCTCACCTAGGCTTCCCATAGATATCACCCTTTATAATTATTTATCTTTCTTATCATTTGAAAGTCTTATCTCTGATCCACTATCTGAGTTTGATATACTATTTCTCATTTTAGTATCTGCCACAACATTTTGCATATCGTAATAATCCATTATTCCAAGCTTCCCATGTCTTAAAGCTTCTGCCATAGCCCTTGGAACTTCTGCTTCTGCTTCTACCACTGCTGCTCTCATTTCCTGTTCACGGGCTACTGCCATAGCCCTTCTTTCCTCTGCCTTAGCTTGAGCTATATTCTTATCTGCTTCTGCCTGAAGAGTTTGAAGTTGAGCCCCTATATTTCTTCCAACGTCTACGTCTGCTATATCTATAGATAAAATTTCAAAAGCTGTTCCTGCATCTAATCCCTTAGATAAGACTACCCTTGATATTAAATCTGGATTCTCAAGAACCTCCTTGTGAGCTGCTGCACTACCTACAGTGGTTACAATACCTTCTCCTACTCTAGCAAGAACAGTAGCCTCTCCAGCTCCTCCCACTAATCTTTCAAGATTAGCTCTTACTGTAACTCTAGCCTTAACAAGAAGTTCTATTCCATCCTTAGATACTGCTGATACATTAGGTGTCTCTATAACCTTTGGATTAACACTCATTTTTACAGCTTCTAAGACATCACGCCCTGCTAGGTCTATAGCTGCCGCCTTTTCAAATAAAAGCTCTATATCTGCTCTTTGAGCCGCTATAAGTGCGTCTACCACTTTATCTACATTACCCCCTGCTAAGTAGTGTGCTTCCAATTGATTAACACTCATATCAAGTCCTGCCTTAGTAGATTTTATAAGTGGTAATATTATTTTACTAGGTGAAACTCTTCTAAGTCTCATACCTATAAGATTTATAATACCTACCTTAACTCCTGCTGCAGCTGCTGAGATCCACAGCCCTAAAGGAACAAAAGTAAAGAAAAGAATTAGGAATATAATTACTAATGCTACCAGTATACTAATTCCAACTATACTATCCATAAAATACACCTCTTTTTTAATTTATTATTTATTTTATTATTTATATCTTTTTTACAACTATTCTTCTTCCTTGAACTTTTATAACTTTTATCTTCTCATTAAGTTCTATAAAGTCCCCCTCAGAAACCACATCCATTCTAACGCCTTGAAAATCTGCTGTTCCAGAAGGCCTTAAAACTGAGGTAGCAAAGCCCTCCTTACCAATAAAATATTCTAAGTCTTCAGTTCCTATATAGCCACTTTCTCTATCTAACTTTTCCTCTAATACCACAGTATTTATTTTTCCTTTTGTAAATAAATACAAGACTATAGTAAAGGCTATACCTAATATTATTAATATTATTATTGTAAGAAGTACCATTTGAGCTACAGTATTAGCAGTTGATAATATGGCTACTAATAGAACAACCCCTCCAAGTATCCCTGGTACACCAAAACCTGGTATAAACATCTCTAATATAACCAGAGCTAGTCCTATGACAAACAACATTCCTTGTAAAATAGTAATGCTTCCTATTAATGACTCTATCACTATGGCTACACCACCCTTCTAATTTAATTTACTCTTTCCTTAACTAAATAATACATCTATTTAAGTAACTTAAAAATATCTACTCTTTAAATAATACATTTTTAAATATTAAATGTCTTATTAGGATATTGTACTCTTAGGAAAACTTCCTTTAAATGAAGTAATATTATCATCACTAGAGAAACTTATTTCTCCATTATATTCCTCTACTATTTCCTTAACAATAGAAAGCCCCATACCTGTTCCTTCATCTCCCTTAGTAGTAAATCCTGTGTTAAAAATCTTACTCTTTTGTTCATCTGATATCTTATGTCCATTATTAGAAATTATGAATTTATAGGTCTTTATATCCTCTAGTATTTCAATAGTAAGCTCTTTATTATTTCCTTTAAGATTTAATGCAAATATAGCATTATCTATTATATTTGAAAGAACTCTACAAAACTGCCAGTCTGGCACTGAGAGATCTTTAAGACTTGTACTTACATATAGACTTACCTTTATATCATTTTTTTCTCCATGAATGAGCTTTGCTTGGAGCAAGGCATTTACTGCTGGACTTTTAGTTTTTAGAGCCTTGTTTACTCTTATTACATCTTCATATACTTTCTCTATATAGTCCTTTGCTTCGTCGTAGTCCTCAAGCTCCATGAGATTATATGTTATTTGAAGATGATTAACAAAATCATGTCTTTGACTTCTTAGAGTTTTATTTAAGTTACTCAAATGATCTATAGTTTCTATAAATCCTTCATTTTTTCCACTTTTAAATATAGAAGAATATAAGAACTTAATAGTGAAATATATATTAGCACATATTGTAAATATAATTACATAAAATATAACTCCATCATTTATATAAGAAAAACTGTGGTAGCCATCTACCTTATATAAAATCAAATTATATATAACTATAAAAGCTAAAGTAGTTATTAAGATTAAGTTTACTGCTATTGATGCAATTAAAAGTTTTTTTATACTTACTTTATTTTTTTTCATAGGTCACCTCATGCTTAAATGCTATAAAGAATTTACATTATTATAACATATGATAAAAAAATAGTTTGTCTAAAAAAGGAAATCTAACCTAAGTTAGATTTCCTTTTTTAAATATAATATTTTGACTCCTATTTAAAATTGTTACAGTTGGTAGTCATTAGATAAAAAATATTTATTTAATCTATAATCCTATTTTAAAATTAAATACTACTTTTAGATTTAAGTCATATTTAAAATTATTTTATTCTTAATACTCTCATAGAGTTTAGTACTGCAATTAAGGTTACTCCAACATCTCCAAATACAGCTTCCCACATGGTTGCATATCCAAGAGCCCCAAATATTAGTATTACAGCTTTAACTCCCAAAGAGAATATTATATTTTGCCAAACTATATTACTAGTTTTTCTAGCTATAGTTATTGCCTTTGCTATCTTAGAAGGTTCATCTGTCATTATAACAACATCAGCTGCCTCTATAGCTGCATCAGAGCCAATTCCACCCATAGCTATTCCAACATCAGCTCTTGCTAAAACTGGAGCATCATTTATTCCGTCTCCTACGAAGGCTATCTTTCCTTCTTTAGACTTTCTACTATCTATTTCTTCTAGTTTCTCAACTTTATGCTGTGGAAGAAGCTCTGCATAGAACCTAGTAAGTCCTAAGCTCTCTGAAACTATTTTAGCCACCCTTGAACTATCTCCTGTTAGCATTATAGTATCTTTAACTCCTAAAGATTTAAGATTCTTTACAGCTTCTTTTGAATCTTCTTTTATCTCATCAGATATTAAAATATATCCTCCATAAATCCCATTTACGGCTATATGAATAACAGTTCCTGGCTCTTCTACTTCTTTATATATTACTTCTTCTTTACTCATAAGCTTATTGTTTCCAGCTAAAATCTTCTTTCCATTCATTATAGCTTCTATACCAAGTCCTGAATGTTCATAGAAAGCACTTACCTTATCTTTTTCTATATTCTTGCCAAACTCAGCTACTATAGATGTGGCTATAGGATGGTTAGAATAGCTTTCTGTATAAGCAGCATATTCCAAAAGTTCTTTTTCACTTATCCAATCTTCATTACTTATTTTAGTTACCTTAAATACACCCTTTGTTAAAGTACCAGTCTTATCAAATACTACCGCTTCTACATTCTTAAGTGCTTCTAAGTAGTTTCCTCCCTTTATAAGTATACCATTCTTAGAAGCTGCTCCTATGCCACCAAAGAATCCTAGAGGTATAGACACTACTAAAGCACATGGGCAAGATACAACAAGGAAAACTAAAGCCCTATATATCCATTGATCAAAACTTCCATCCCCCAATATAATAGGAGGTAAAAATGCTAACATTATTGCACATATTACTACCACTGGAGTATAGTATCTAGCAAACTTACTGATAAACTTCTCTGTAGGTGCTTTTTTCGCTGAAGCATTTTCAACTAAATCAAGTATTTTAGATATAGTCGACTCTCCAAATTCCTTGGTAACTCTTATTTTTAATATACCATTCTTATTAATAAATCCCCCTAGAATATCATCACCTTCCTTAATATCTCTTGGAAGGGACTCTCCTGTTAGTGCTGAAGTATCTAATTGAGCATTACCTTCAATTACTTTTCCATCTAGTGGTACCTTTTCTCCTGGCTTTACTATAATTATCTCTTCTTTATAAACATCATCAGGAGACACTTTTATCTCTTTATTATTTCTTATTACAACAGCATAGTCTGGTCTTATGTCCATTAAATCTGAAATAGATTTTCTTGATCTATTTACTGCCATACTTTGGAATAGTTCTCCTACTTTATAGAATATCATTACAGCTACTGCCTCTGGATACTCCTTTATAGCAAAAGCTCCAAGAGTTGCAATGGACATTAAGAAATTTTCATCGAAAACTTGACCTCTGACTATATTTTTTGCTGCTTTTAATAGTACATCTCCACCTACTAATATATAACTTATGAAGAAAAATGTAGTGGATAACCAGTACATATTTTTAAGAACTAATGCAGCAACAAAGAATGCACTTCCTACTGCAAATTTCATTATCTCTGAGTTATCCTCTGTTTCTTCCTTAAATGTTTCTTTCTTTTTACTAACTTTATTTCTAGGATTATTGCTTATATTAATAACCTTAACTTCTGGCTCTAGCCTATAAACTATATCCTCTATATCTTTTATTATATTCTCATTCCCTGAACCCTCTGAAAGTTTAACTCTTAGTTTTTTAGATACAAAATCTAAGGAAGAATCATTTATACCTTTAAGGTTTACAACCTGATTTTCTATCTTTCCTGCACAACTAGCACAATCTAATCCTTCTAAAAGTAAAGTTATATTGTAAGAGTCATTTACCTTACTGCTACCATTAACTACTCTTACTGGCTTTTTTATTTGTGGCTTTCTAGCAGGTTTATTCTTAGGTACAACCTTCACGTCTGGCTCTAGTTCCTTAACTATAGAGATTATATTGCTTTCTATATTCTTTGAATTTTCTTCTATTAATGAAACACTTAATGTTTTATTTACGAAATTTAAAGTGACATCTTTTGTCCCCTCTATCTTCGATATCCTATCTTCAATTTTCATTGAACATGAGGCACAGTCTAGTCCTTCTAAAATAAATTGTTTTTTAATCATTCTTTCCCCCCCTTTACTCTAATATATGATCCAATCCCTGGTGGAATATTTTCTTAATATGATCATCCGCTAAAGAATAATAAATAACCTTTCCATCTCTTCTATTTTTAACAAGTCTTGCATTCTTAAGTACCCTAAGTTGATGAGATACAGCAGACTGACTTACACTTAAAAGTGATGATATATCGCAAACACACATTTCATCCTGAAATAGTGCACATATTATTTTAATTCTTGTACTATCTCCAAAAACCTTAAATAATTCAGCTAAGTCATATAATACCTCATCCTCTGGTAATGAATTTTTAGCCTTTTCTACAACATCCTCATGTATAACACTACATTTGCAAGAGTCTATTTTGTTTTCCATTATTCCCCTCCTCTAAACATATGAATATCTATTCATATG
>NZ_JBFNEO010000134.1:0-7850 GCF_040797585.1 Clostridium sp. | reverse complement strand
ATGTTCTATTTCAACATTATCATAACCTATTGCTTTTATCAAATTTCATTAACATCTACTGGTTTATCTGAAGGAAGATTCGTTCTATCTAGATTATTATCTATAAATAAAAATCTATTCATCCATAACTGTTAATATTATTTAATTACATCTACATATGATTAAAGAGTCTATAAAAATAATAGGCTATAATGCACAAATTATACTTTTGTGATTATAACCTATTATTTTTATAAAGAAAGATTCCTTCTATAATTTAATTCTTATGTTAAAAGCTCTAAAAACTCTTTAGAAATATTATTTCCCCAAAATAGTCCTTCTCTTGTTAATAAAACCTTATCTTCCTTTTCTACAGCAAGTTCTTTTTTCTTTAAGTTCTCTATATATTCAAATATCTTCTCTTTTCCTTCAATCATTGAATAACTAGTAGGAATTATACCCCTTTGAAGTTCCCCTTTTATTCTAGAGAGTTCTTTATACATAGGGCTAAACAACATTCCTTTTCTCTTATTAAACTCATCAATAGAAGCTCTGTAATCCTCTAGGTTCACTGGATTCATCATCATTATATCATTAAGACTACCTCCAGCAGCGGCTCCTAAAGGTAAGGTATCTTCCCCATTATGTCTACTTAATATATACTTATATTTATCTCTCTTTACCATTTTAGTTAACTCTAAAAATTTATAACCTTCTTTTTCACTATTATCTCCTATAAGGTTAAAGAATCTTTTATCAGTATCTAAACCCTCTGCTGCTCCTAGGGATGAATTTTTCATATTTATAAGAGAGTATAATGAGAATCCTGCTAAATCAAGGTCATATATCTTATGTAAATCCTCTAAAAGCTCCTCACTATTTTGATTTTCATAGCTATAAATAAGATCCATGTTTACATTAGAAAATCCAGCTTCTTTTAATTTTCTTAGTCTATTATAAGCAAAATCTCCATCTCCTTTTCTTCCAAAGAGATTTCTACCTCTTTTTGAAAAGGTCTGTACCCCTACACTGAATCTATTTACCCCTTCTTTATAAAACATGTCTATCTTATCTTCACTAAGCTCTGTCACTGTAGTTTCTATGGTAAACTCAGCATCATCAGTGAAGGAGAAACTACTTTTTAAAGCTCTTAAAATTTCTCTTAATCCATTAGTTTCTAAAGTAGTTGGTGTTCCCCCTCCAAAGTACACTGCATCAAAAGATGAGTTTTTTATATAGTCTAGTGTGCTATAGTTTTCCATCTCTTTTATAATAAGCTTATGATAATCCTCTGTAGGATTACTTAAACTTCTTCTCATACTGCAAAATGTACATATTTTAGCACAGAAGGGAACATGGATATATATTGAAGATTTCTTTCTAGCTTTACCTTCTTCGGATATATCTCTTAAGTATTCATTTAAATCCCTTGGGCCTCTTGCTAGCTTTTCCATTACTGAGGCTGAGTCATGATGACTTTTAGCCCTTTTATTTAATTCCATTCTCTTTCATTCCCTTTTCAAATATTTCTTTTGCTTTTTCTATATCATTTTCATCTGGATGTTTTGCAGCTATTTCATATCTTTTAAGCTTTTCCTCTGTTACATAATGAGGATGTCCTTCTGGGAAACTCTTAAACATCTCTACAAGTCTTTCATCTATCTTTCCCTGGCATATAAACTCACATATTACCTCATTGTTATTACTATTTAATATGTTAACCCCATTTTCTAAGGATTCCCTGCCATGAGGAGAATCTGGATAAGCTCCAAGGGTTGCAAAAACTCCTACCTTTTTATTTTTTATACTCTCCATAAATACCTTAGCTTCATCATTTGGAAGAGCCTTGTCCACCCAATATCCTACAAAGATACAATCATACTTATCTATAGACTCCACCTTATTTATTGGCATAAAATCTGTTATATCCTTTGGCATAATCTGATTTAATCCCTCTGCCACCTTCTTAGTATTCCCTGTTTTACTTGAATAAGTTAATAATATATTCATTTATAATCCTCCTTAATATTAGATTTAAATACATACTTTCATCGGAATAAAGTAACATTCCCCTGTGACGTTACATAAATTTATAAATCCTTGAACCTTGTATACTTCTCTTAAAAGCTTTTCATTAATAACCTCTTTAGGCTCTCCGAAAGCTACTATTTCACCTTTTTTCATAACTATTACCTCATGGCTATATTTCATAGCTTGATTTATATCATGAAGCACCATTACCACTGTTATGTTATACTTTTTATTTAACTCTCTAACCAAGTCTAAAACTTCTATTTGATGAAATATATCAAGATAAGTAGTTGGTTCATCTAAAAATAAAACCTTAGGTCTTTGTGCTAGTGCCATGGCTATCCATGCCCTTTGTCTTTCTCCTCCTGAAAGCTCCATTACAACCTTATCTCTAAATTCCGTAAGCTTTGTAGCTTTTAATGCCCAATTTACTATTTCCTCATCTTCCTCATTATTTGCTTCAAAATAACCTTTATGTGGAATTCTACCATAATACACTAATTTCTCTACAGTGATATCATCAGGGCAATAGTTATTTTGGAATACTGTAGCAATAGCCTTTGATATTTCTTTACATTTTAAAGTTTGTATATCTTTTTCTTTTAAATACACTTTACCTAACTTAGGTTTATTAAGATTACATAAAAGGCTCAGTAAGGTAGATTTCCCGGAGCCATTTGGTCCTATAATTGTTGTTATTTTACCTTCTTTAACTTTTATACTTAAGTCTTCAATAAAGTTTTTTCCCTCAACATATGTAAAGCTTAATTTTTTTGCCTCTAACATTACCTATCACTCCTTCTTAAAAGATAAAGGAAGAATGGTCCTCCAATAACAGCCATAACTATTCCTACTGGAATTTCATAAGGTGCAGCTATAACCCTTCCAAAGGTATCTGCCAATAATAAGATAAGGGCTCCAAGCATTGCACTAAAGGGTATTAATTCCTTATGGTCTGATCCTATTAGCATTCTTGAAATATGTGGAACTACAAGGCCTATAAAACCTATGACTCCCACTATAGATGTAGAAATCCCTGCTAAAAACACAGCTACAGCAGATATAAGTATTCTTTGAATATTTACATTGAATCCTAGATTCTTAGCTGTTTTATCTCCTAATAAAATTATGTTACAACTCTTATATAATGGAAGAGCTAGTCCTATGCCTATTAATGAATATATGAATAAAATATAAACATCATTCCATCCTCTTGTGGAAATATTACCATTTAGCCACATAAGAACTCCTGAGATTTTATCGCTATTTAATATGGATAGCATACCTGAAATTCCACCTAAAACAGAATTTACTGCTACTCCAGCAAGGACTATTCTTACAGGAGATAAACCTTTTTTCCATGCCAAAGAATATATTAAAAAGCAGGCAAAGGCTCCTCCAATAAAAGACATAAGAGGCATAGCAAAATATAATTTTGGAAAGTATAACATTACGAATATGGCAATTACACTAGCTCCTGCTGATATTCCTGTTATCCCTGGATCTGCTAAAGGATTCTTCATAACAGCTTGAAGAAGTACTCCTGAAACAGCCAAGTTTCCTCCAACTAATATAGCTATTAATATTCTTGGTAATCTTAAATCTCGTACTATTCCTACGTCTCCAGTAGCTTCACTAAAAAGCCCTTGTATAATCTCACTAAAGGGTACCTTTACGCTTCCTATATTTATTGAAAAGTATATGGCTATTAAAAGTAATGCAAAGATAGCTAAAAAGTACACCCTACTTTTTTTCATAAAACCCCTCTTTACTTATATAGAATTTTTGATAATTTTTCTAATGCATCTATGGTCTTTAAATTAGCAGTCATTCCAAAATAACCATTCTCTAGTGTTACCACATTATCATTCTTAACTGCCTTAAAGTTTTGCCAAGCTTTGTTATCCTTGAATTCTTTATCAACCATAGCCTTTGCTGCTTCTGCCTCTGCATGAGTTAAAACTAAAATCATATCTGGCTGCTCCTTAGCTAAAACTTCCATATTAACTGGAATAAAAGGTGCCTTACCATCTTTTATAACATTTTCTCCTCCAAGCTTTTTAACCATATCTCCAAGGAAGGATGTTTCTGTTCCTATCATAAAGTTTCCTGGAGCACCAAACATTATCATAACCTTTGGAGCTTTCTTACCCTTTACTTCTTCCATAACCTTTTTTTCTCTCTCTTCAATGTCCTTTAAAATCTTCTCCGCTTCCTTTTCCTTACCTCCAATAGTACCCATTTCCTCTATGCTCTTTTTATATCCTTCAAAGGTCCCTAAATCTAAAAACTTAGAATTTATCTTACTATCTTCTAAGGACTTTTTAAGATCCTGTGATAAGGTTCCAGCAGATACAAACAGTGTAGGATTTAATGACTTTATAACCTCAAGATCTGGTTTCATAGGATTTCCTATCTCTTTTACTTCCTTAAGTTCTTTTGGAAGTTCATAAGCTGTAGTAGGCCTTCCAACTAGCTCTACCCCCATATTATTAAACATTTCTGCTACCGCTACAGTACCAGCAACTATTTTTTCTTCCTTCTTACTTTGTGATACCTCTTTTGTTTTATCATTATCCTTAGGTGAACATGCCAACATAGTTGTTATGGTTAAAGCAGTTAAAATCATGGCTAAAACTTTCTTCATTTATTATTCCTCCCATTTATGGTATAATTTATTGATATTGATTATCAATCTTATTCTAATATATATTTTGTAAAATTATTTTAAGAATATTGCTAAGTTTTTTAAGAATATTAAGGAGAATTTTTATGGATATATTTTTTAATCATGGAGAATTATGTGTTAAAATCATTAATCAAAACTTACAAGATGCCATAAATATTTATGATAAAAAAGTAAATATTGTCCTTGGTAGAAACAATGATACTTTACATCTTAAAAAGTTTATATACTCAATGAATACGTTTATTTACAGCTATGTTTGTATCAAATTAAATATATCAGTGTCTAATTTATGTAAAAGAAACATGGATCTTATAGAGAATTGTTATTCTAAAGAAGAGCTCATTAAATTAGGAAGAAATATAGTGAAGTCCTATATTAGAACCCCTGAGGACAACATATTAAATCCACAAAATTCTTGCATCAAAAAGGCTTTATTTTATATACATAGTAATCTTCATAAAGAAATTACTTTAGCACAAGTTGCAGATTATATTCATATAAGTAGGACTTACCTTTGTCACCTATTTAAAGAGAATACAGGATATAAGTTTTGTGACTATGTGAATAACGCAAGGATAACCATGGCAAAGGAGTTTTTAACTAATACAAACTTTAACTTAGATATAATTTCATTAAGATGTGGTTTTAAAAGTCAAAGTCACTTCTCCACCACCTTTAAAAAGTTTGAAAATATGACTCCTAACCAATATAGAAAAAGTAATATATTAAAAACCTCCAATATTCAATAGGAGGTAAAGGTCACTTCCTAAATCTAAGAAGTAACCCTTTAATTTATTCAGGTAAATAACCCATAATATTAAGCCCTACCATTATAATAGATTATGACAGAAGTATTACCAGAAGCCACCACCCTTAGCCTTGCGAATTTCATAGGTAAGGTAACTGATGTAATATTATTAGTTGATGCTGGTACACTTTGTGCTGTTGAATTATCCACATAGTAAATATCATTATCCACTGGTGCCACCTGAAGAGTAACTGTTATACTTGAAGCTCCAGTATTTCTAATAAAATAACTATTTTCTCTATATTGTGATATATTTTTAGTTAATAAATAAACTGTTCCAGTAGCTACACTTGTACTTAAGGTATCCTCTACAAATCCATTACTGCTAACCTGTACTGAATCCTGAGTTCCACTAAGATTTCTAATATCTAAATCCGTGGCTGTAACCGCTATAGAATCCTGGGATGAGTTTAAATTTCTAATATCTAAGTCTGTAGCTGTTACAGTAATACTACTTAATGGCGAAAATAAAAACCTTCCACTAGAATCCACAGAAATAGGTTTAAACTCACTTCCAGATACCCCATAGACCGTTGCCTTAAGTTCATTTGCAGCATTATTAAATACTAAATAATTAGCCATTATTTATCCATCCCTTTATATTTTAATATAATAATATTTTATTTAATCCTAAACTAAGACCTTGCAAAATAGTTTACAGTTACACTACCTAAGAGTACAGCTGTAACCTTAATCCTTGCATATTTCATAAGAACACTAGGTCTAAACACCCTACTCCCCCCTGCTAATAAGTTAAAGCCACTTCCGTCATCCACATAATAGGACTCACTATCAATAGGGGCAACCTGAAGGGTTATTGTAACTGCAACTCCTCCTGTATTTCTAACTAAATAACTATTATTTTTATAGTTACTAATATTCTTAGTCAGAAATATACGAGTTCCGAGAGCTACAATGGTTCCAGAATCGGAATCCTCTGCATAAGTTCTATTAGAAATTTTAACTGAATCCTGACTTCCATTTAAATTTCTAATATCTAAATCAGTGGCGCTTATTGTCACACTATCCATGGATGAATTTAAATTTCTAATATCTAAATCATTTGCTACAATACTCTCACTTAATGAAGAGGATAGAATTAACCCTCCACTTGAATCTGTACTAAATGGTTTAAGATTCCCCCCTATATCTGACCCATAAACAGCTAGGTTAAGTTCACTAGGTGTATTATTAAATATAAGAAAATTTTTCATGGTATCCCCCTAATAAATAATCCTTGTATACCTATAAGCTTTTTTATCTAATACTTTTGAATTTCTCTACTCTAATCAATATATTACATCTTTAAAATATATGTTCCCTTACTCTTTATAAGGGACTTCCATAATTATATAATAAATGTAGATTAATTCTTAAATAGAAAAATTATATATTTATTCACATCATATAAACTTATGTAGCAAATAAAAAGGACAAGCAAATTTATATAAGAATAATTTTAAGGAGATTACAATGAGATTAAATGAAAAAATTAATAATATACGTACACTACCTGAAAAGTTAAACATTAAACATGAAGTTATATTTTCAAGCTTAGTTCTATTTCTTGGATTAAGTTTAGGACTTATTGCAAAAACATCAGATAGCATATCAATCATAGGAGATATAGGGACTGAAATTGGTATTTGGATATTCATTGCCACACTTATCGCTTCCTATAGCATGCATCCCTTATCTGCTTCTATAAATGTTCCTATATTTTTTCTAGGAATGTTATGTACTTATTATACTTATACCCATTTTGTTTTAGGATTTTTTCCTAGATCATATTTTATTATATGGCTAATAATAACTTTATTTTTTACACCTATTGCTGGATTTATTACGTGGTTTTCTCGTGGCAAAGGGATCATATCTATAGTTTCATCGTCTTTACCAATTGCTTTACTGCTTGCCCATGGCTATCCAGCATTATATACTCAGAGAATTAGTCTGTATATTTCCTTAATTTGTGGAATTATACTTAACTTAATTTTACCTAGAACACCAAAAATGAAGATCTTCGTATTTAGTTTTTCACTGTTACTGGCAATATTTATTCATGTTTTAATATAATGGTTTTATTTCACATATGAAAAACTTAGTTTAACAGAGATAATTTTTGCCTTATTGCTACTAGCTTGTAACACCCCATCCTCTTAAAAGTCGGGGATAACAGTTACTACGCCCTTAAATTAACTCATCTACACTTCAGATGAGCTGGTGAAAAGAACAATATCTTAAGGAAGATTCCTTCTATAATGAAAAAGACACTAGAAATCTTTAAATAAAATGTACCCTATAGAGTAGACAATTTAAAAAAAGTCTACCCTATGGGGTTTT
>NZ_JBFNEO010000133.1:0-7874 GCF_040797585.1 Clostridium sp. | reverse complement strand
CCTTTCTCCTTGAGAATAAGTATGAAGAATAGCGCTTTGACCATACTTATCTGTTCTTTTATCAAATATTCTTTTATATTTAATATTAGAATCTACCATAACATCACCTACATAATCCCAAAATAAAAAGGATCTTCATCCTGGATAAGATAGGGCTTCAATTTCTCCCATCCATCATTGACAAAATCCTTAGCTCTACTCATTCTATTTTTAGATGAACTATTCTCACCAATTTTGATAGGACCTACTCCAAGAGATACTGAATCATCTTCATCATTAGATTGTTCTTTTATGAATTCGCCTATGATTATTTCAGTAGCTCCTAAGTTAATAATAGATTGAATAGAAGCATCCTCAGAATTTAGATATTCCTCATCTATCTTAGATTCAATATAAGGTATCATTTCATCTATAGTATCTTGAATATCTTTATCATAGCTTTCATCAAGTCTTGCTTTCTTTCTTACTCTTTCAACCTTTACTTCAATCATATAATCACTCCTTAAAACTAAAACAAGAGGTTATAAAACCTCTTATTTTAATTTAAGTATCTTAGCAGAATCTTTATAAATTTTATTAAATCCTATTATTTCAGATACTGCAGCCCTTTCGATTTGTCTATTAATAATCTTGTCATATTCTACCATGGTATTAGCAACAGTAACTTCTTCTAAGCAGTATCTCTTATCTAAAGCTACTATAGTTCCTGCTTCCAATATATCTGCTCTTAACCACTTAGAGCCTATAGGATTAACCATTTGACCTGTTTTTTGGAAGTTAAATCCTGCTTGTGGGTCCTTAAATTCTTCCATTAATAAAATAGCTGTTAATATGTCCTTAGGTGCTAATACAGTATTTACATCATAGCCTTCTTTAAATTCCATGTAAAACTTTACTATTTCATCATAAGTTAGTTTTCCAGATGTTCCACCTATAGGTGCTGTACCTACTGTTAAAACATTAGCTGCATTGCTATTTCCATCACCATAGATAAGGGTATATAATGCATCTCTTAATTGCTGTTTACCTATTCCTACACCCAGCTTTTTAAGATGTAAGGCAAACATATCTATCTTCATAAGTTTTAAAGCTTCATAAGAGATTTTTAACAATCTACCTCTTTTATAAAACTTAGTGTTTTGATTTCTAAGTTTTATTTCAGTTTCAGGGAACTCTGCTCCTTCAGCTATATCATCTAGTTCTATATCTTCATCTTTTATATCATCTGCATAGATTGCAGTGTATTGCATAGCATCTATTTTAGTAGATGAACCAACGATATCTTTTAACACATTTCCTTCTTCCATACCTTCCCTAATAGTTCTATCAATGTACTCTGGGAATAATAAAGTAGATTCATATGTTTGATAGAACTTAGAAACTACATCTGAGCCACTTCCTGCAGTTCTAATATCAAATCTCTTTAATTGTCTCTGAAACGCATCCAATCCTTCATGCTCTGTACCTTTATAATTTTCTGTTGGATCTAATTCCTCTAACTTTTGAGTAAGGGATTTTCTTTCCTTTGCTGCATCTTGGTACATACCTTTTTCTAATTTTAAATCATCAAATGCCATCTATATTACCTCCTTATATAAAAAAACCTACTAGTTTATTAGTTTTATCTACTCTTACTACTCTAGCTACTACTCCATCAGCTTCTGCTGCAGCCGACTTAATGTTTCCGTCTTTATCAGATACTAATTTTTGATATCCTACCTCAGGGGCTGTACCTGAATATGTTAGTTCAAAATATCCTTCCATTCGAACTGAACAAGTACCCCTATCTTCATGTTTTAGCATTTCACCTAAAAATAGATCTCCATCAACACAAATACCTACAGTGTCTGTTAATGTTGATTTTACCAACTTACCTTCTTCCTTTACCGATAACGAATCATCAGTTTTAAATGTAGCTACTAACTCATTAAACCCTTTAAAATTAACTCTTGCTGGTTTCAACATACGATTATACCTCCCTTATTATTTAAAGCTTGAATTGTCTACTGATGTAGTAGATTTTTTATTACTATCATCATAATTTTTGCTTTGTGGTACCGGTGGAAATTTTTCATCCACCTTCTTTTCATATTGCTTTTTAAACTCCTTTAATTCCTCGACATCGCACTTTTCAAATACCTTAGACATCATTTCTTCATTGAAGGATTCACCTTCTGCCATTTTACCTAATCTAGTACATTCTTTCTTCAAATCTTCAACATACTGTTCGCCCATGGCCGCCTTAGGCTTTAATTCCTTTAATTCTTTTTCAGCATCCTCTGCTTTTTCAATAGCTTCATCATAAACCTCTAAATCTTTTTCTAAATCTGAAACTGGTATTTCAATTACATCAGATTTTTCAGCCTTAGCTTTACTAATTAATCCTTTTAAATGTTTCATTGACATTTCTCCTCTCTTAGTAATTTGAGCATAAAAAATAGACCTCTCGGTCTTTTTATGTTTTTCACCTGGTTTTTCTTTACTTGATTTCTCTAATTTAACACCTTTTACTACTCCTGCTGCAGGTTGAGCTGGTACTGCTACAAAACTAACCTCATAGGCTTCCTTTGGTTCCTTCATGCGGAGATAACAAACTATATCCTTACCATTAACCTTATAGCTTCTCCCTGGCCAATGGCTACAGTTAGCACCATCATAAAAAGAATTACCACATATGTCACACTCTAAATCTTTTATACTAAAACCTACAGATACTTCTTTAAGTATCCCTGCTTCAATATTTTCTATAAGGTCCTCATGGCCTTTCTTAACAGTATAGGCCCAAGCTTTTAACTGATAATACGGACTACCCTTTAGTTTAGTTTCACCTTCTACAGTTTTACCAGGTACTTTAACTACTTCTGTTTTAAAAATTCTAGAGTGTTGGTTTCCACTAGTCCAAGAGTGGTCTTGTATAAAAGTCTTACCTACAAAAAGATTAGATAATATATCTAAATCCTTTTTAGTAAAATATTCATAATCTCTATCTGCCTCATTATCACATAGAACTATAGGATAGATATATACTTCATCAGATGTAAGTTCCCTTCTAGTATGTTGATTTATTAAAGACATATCATCATCTGTTATATCTTCAACTTGCTTAGTCGATACCATAGCCTTTAAATGAAACTTTTGTTGATTTAAGTTATCTTTTTCCTTATCCAATGTTTCACCTCCTTAGGAATTACCTTTATATTCATCATATTGCCTTTTAGTTCTAGGTTTCTTTCTGCATCTACAATGTGGGTGAGTATCTTCGACAACTTTAGGGGCTTCTTCTATCTCCCACATTTGACCATCTAAAGATAAACATATATGACAAGCATCAGGAGCTGCATCCCATTCACAATGATAAAACCCTTCTGCCTCATATTCTGCCATTTCTGCCCTATCAATAGCCATAGCAGATTCAGACCTTGCAAGTCTTTCCCAGTACCATCTTTCACCTGAGATTGACCTCTTTAACCTATATTCTAAGTCTCTAGCCCATTCTGTAGGGTTATCTCCTACTGCAGCATGTTCTGCCATTATATTTATTACTTGAGCTTCCTTGTCCTTAGCCTTAGTATTAACTAATTCCATGCCATTTCTCAATAACTCTTGAACATATGGATGTCTATAGTTAGCTACAACCTCATTTCTTTCTGATGCATCTTCTGGGAACTCCTCCCTTATTACTTCATTTCCCCTTATAGTGCCATAACCAAAGGCATGTAATAGATATTGCCCATAGGTACCATACCCTTCTATATCCTCATCTCCTGAACCTTGACCTATCATTTCAATTACAAAGTCCTTTATAGCCTCCTTAATTTTGTCTTCAATAAATTCAGGAAGGTCTTTAGTCTTTATATAGCTCTTGCTTTTATCTTTGTTACTTTCTTCTAATGCTGGAATTAAGTCCAATACCTTCTTTTCTAGCCTATTGACACATTTCATATAACCTTTTAATGTGTCCTGTTCTATCTGTAATTGAATAGGGTCTTCAGGTGGGGCATTAAATGGGCTTTTACTTATGCTGCAACTGCAATCATTATGCTTTGATTTATTATTACCTATAGACTTATTATCTTCTTGGCCATCCACTTCTTCCTGTTCTTCTCCTTCTTCTGGTGGAAGTAATGAAAATCTAGGTGGAGCTTCTCCCACTGGTTCTTCATATCCTAGTTCCTCTGCAGCAATATCCTGATCTATTATATTTTCATTTCTAAGTCTTATAATATTTTCTATTTCTTTACCCCTTGCTTGCTGTTTAAATAAATCAGCCCTAGCCATTTCAACTGCATCTTGAAGGTTTATCTCATCCCATACTATTTCATAAGGGATATTCTTACCTGTTATAGTCTGCCACATGTCAATAATGTACTGGATCATAGGAGTAACTTCGTCCCTATAGTTATCTAATTCAGATGTAAGGAAATCAGCTTGTTGCTGAGACATTCTTT
Organism: Clostridium sp.; assembly: GCF_040797585.1. GTDB lineage: Bacteria > Bacillota > Clostridia > Clostridiales > Clostridiaceae > Clostridium_Z. The sequence goes on along the minus strand of NZ_JBFNEO010000133.1, from coordinate 3,426 downwards.
CTGTAGTAGACCAACTAAGGCCTAGTAAGAATGGAGGTAGTCCAGTTTTAGCCACTAACTGCTCTAATACCTGTTTGACTGGAACCTCTGCATCTAGTATCTGGTTATCTGCTCCTATTACCTTTATTCCTATATTCCCTACTCCTATAAAGTCACTAACTTTCCCTTTTTTATTATTCTTCATTGTTTCATTAAAGGAATCTTCAATTAGTTTTATTCTCTCTTTTACCTTTTTCCCATCCATATTATCATTAGTAGGTATATAGGTTACTGAGTACCTTGGATTTCCAAACCTCTCCCAGTTTAAATCTGTAGCAGTAAATATTTTTAATAGTATACTTACCATAAATGGCATTGATCTATACAAAGAAACACCATAGGGTGAATCCCCCTCTGGATCTAATGGTGTAAATAATATTAAGTCTTGGTATGGCAATACTACTGGCTCTATCTCTCCTGGTTGTTCTTGGCATACTAGATGTATCAATGGATTATCAGTTTGTTTTAATTTAATAGTTCTAATATCAATATTCTTTAATGCATATATATCATTTTTACCATTGTTTAATATTATTTCTCCTGCAGAGTTACCACACTCTATTAATTGGTCTAGATAACTTTCTACAAATGGATATATACCTGTTTGATTAGAATTTACTTTTACATTATTTAAGAATTCTCTTATCTCTTCCTCTTGCTTATCACTTTCACATTTAATATCAAAAGTGCCTACTAGTCTAACAATACGATTTATAGCAGTATCTAATACTGGTACTGCCTCTCTCATAGATTTATATAGGTTATATTCAACCTTAAGTGGAATATATTTATCTAATTCATTAAATGGATGACTAAGGGTGTCTCTTGTTTGCACTACTGCAGTTACTGGTTCATCTTTTTTCTTTTTAAAAAAATCAAACAATCCCAATCTCTCACCTCCTTCAAATAATTATCTCTCTGATGATGATACATAGAATGGTTCATCTACTACGGTATTTTTCCTTACTTGTAATGCAATACCTAGGGCCATGACCCTATCATCATGGCAGCCTTCTTGTGCTCCCATCTTTCCATTACCTAAGTTAACAAATGTTATAAGTTCATCTATTAATTCTATAGATCTAATATCTAAATATCCTTCTCTTATTCCTTCCTGGAGATCTGATATTAGAATAGGTTTAGTTTGTTTATTAGTAGGGAATCCTGGTTCTTTTTCCTCTTGGCCAGTTACACTATTATATTTAACATGATGATATAGATTTTCATAAATATCATAGTTAATCAATGTATTTAATACTGCATGTCCATGGTTATTTCTTTCTATCCCTTCAACTGCATAATTGTAATATAATCCAAGTCTTTTAGTTTTCTTAGCAAATACATCAGGTTCCCAGTGACCATGGAGCTCAGCCACCTGTCTACCTGTTTCTCTTTCTATTACCATAGATACAGAATAGTCTCCGCCATCTTTTCCTTCTGCTACGTCTGAACCTATTACATATTCTAAATCTTCTCTAGGTTCTTCATATACTTTTAATTCGCCCTTATATTGTTCATAGATAAAATCATCAAATACTATTACTTCTTCATCATATTCGTTCTCTGTTACTCTAATTTCTGCAGCATGGTCTATAGTATATTCAGTATAGTTATCTCTTTCTTTTTCTAACCTTTTTCTTATGGCCATTAACTTCTTAATATCAAATACAGGTCTACCACTAGTTAAGAAACAAGACTGTTCGTCCTCAGGATACTCTTGCCTAAACATATCCTCTTTACTTAAACCATCTTTATCAGGCATCTCCGATACTTTCCATCTACGCCATTTTATTTGTTCTAGTGTTAGATTGTATGTATCCACTAGTTGCTGCTCTTCTTGGTCAAGTTCTAACTTTTCTCCTGGCTCTAATTCTAGTTTATATTCAGGATGATCAAACCATCTATAGAAATGATTAGTAAACCTGCTTTGGCCTTCTTTAGCTTCAAAGTAAGTCCTATAGAAATAATTACCTACACCATTAGCAGTAGTCTCAATGCATACCTCTCCATCATAAGGAACTGCCTGCAGCAACCCTGTCATTAATTCTTCTGGATTAGGCCAGAAGGCAACCTCCGAACAATGTAAATAGTTTACTGTGTCCCCACGGCCAAATGATGTGTTCCCAGCAGTACCAACTGAAATTCTACTATTATTCCCTACAAAGAAGTACTCCTTCCTATTTCCATACTTAGGTTTATTGCTGCCATCATTGAGTTCCAGCTTCTTTTCCTCTGGTAAATTCTCATACATTAACTGAACAGTAGAGAATATCTTTTGTGTAGAGTCTGCATTATGAGCTATTATTACTGCAGTTACATTCTCCTCATTAATAATCCTTTCAAAATATTGGGCTACCTTTAAAGTAGTAAAACCTAGCTGCCTAGGTTTTAAGATGATATCTCTATTAGTTTTTTCTTTCCAATACTGGTTTTGAATCGGATTCATGGGTAACGGTATAACTTTTTTATCCTTAGTCTTGATATATAGATACTTTTCTATATATTCACTAGGGGATAGTTTATTTAGATTATTTTCTGCAGCATCTATTTTCTGTTCTATCTCATTTAATATGTCAATTAGCACTCTACATCACCTATCCACCTCGTATCCTTCTCTGTTCCTCTGCAATCCATCTCATTCTGGTATTATTTGATATTTCCATTAATACTTTTCGAGTGGTTACTGGATCATGTTTATCAAATTCATCAACAAATATAGATATAAACTCCTGTATTAATTGAAAATCATATATCTTAGACTTCAAATCAGCTAGGAACTTATTGTTCTCTCTTACTTCTCTGGTTAGCATTGTATAGTCTTTAATATTTTGCGATATACCCTTTTCTATGTTATAAGCAAATTCTTCTGGAGTTATTCTCACTCCCATATCCCTCATTAGCCTTACTGCTGTCTGACTAACCTCTTCTACTATTTCAGATATGCTCTCTATTCCATCTAGTTTATTTAGAACCCTATTCGATACGTCTAATTGTGTCTGTATAATATCATAGGTATGATTTACTGATTTCATTACCCTTCTTTTATCTTCTTTGATAACTTCTACTGCCATATCGTCAACTTTTTCCTCATGTTTATCCAGGAACCTTTTAACTGCCATTTCAGATATTTTAAAGTTATCTTCTTCTTTTAACGTTATAACGATATCGTTATATGTTTTACCGTTATTTCTTAATTTTATTACTTTATCCTGCAACCCATGTTTCTCTATTTTAGTAGGTCTTGCCACATTATCACCCTCTAACGTTATGTAATTAAATTTAACGTTACTTTTTATTTTTGTATAAAAAAAGAGTCCTAATTGAACTGACCCTTGTCAAGTAGACAGGTAATTTAATTAAAATGTTATGCACATTTGGATGCATGGT
>NZ_JBFNEO010000132.1:0-8023 GCF_040797585.1 Clostridium sp. | reverse complement strand
CTAAACGGGACTGTTACTTATAGAGTATTTATAAAAGGAAATATAGAAAAAAACGAACCTAATACTCCTAAAGTAGCAGAAGAAAATAATAAGGGTAAAACCATTAATAAGGAAGAAGACTTTAATTTTTATGGAGTACAAGGTGGAGTTTTCTCAGAAAAAAAATATGCAGAAGAGATGAAGAAAAATATAGGAGATAAATATAATGTATTTTATGGCAAAGAAGATGATAAGTTAAGGGTTTTAGTAGGAATATATGAAGAAGATAAAGTTAAAGAGGTTATGGATAATTTAAGTAAAGAAGGTATTGCTACAGCTAAGGTGACATTTCCTTTAAAAAGGAAAGATCTTTGTGATACAGAAATAGGAGAAATTATAAGAGGTAACTTAAAACTTTTAAATAGATTTGAAGATAAAAATATTAAATCAATAGAAACTAAAGAATTAAAAGAGTGGACTAAGGGACTTAAAGAAGTGGAAAAAGGAAGTGTAAACTATGGAGTTTTAGAGGAGATAAAGAAGTTTACTTTAGAACTTCCTGATGAGATTACAAAAGATAAGGTTTCAGGTTATTACGAAACTATTTATAATATATTAAAGAAAATTAAATAGAGTATAAGCTAAAATTAAGTTTTAAAATAGTGTAAAAGCAAAATTCTTAGTTTTAGATTTTTAACCCATTGAAAGTTATAGGAATTAAGTAGTATGTAAAATAAGTTTTTAGAGTAATATAATAAAAAGTCACTAGAATTTTATTGTATTTGAAATGTATCCTATAGAGTAGACATGATAAAAAGTCTATTCTATAGGGTTTTTTATTATTTAATTATTAAAGAATAATATTTCACTAAAAATGTATTTATATGCAACCAATTTATGGTTAAGTTGATAGTTTTTTTAAATTTTAAAAAATTATAAATATACTTGTGTATTAAAATGTTAAATGGTAAACTATATAAGATGGAGGTGGTGGGTTTGCGCGAAGGCGTATTTAAGGGAGGATTATCATGGGTTTTGATAGTTCTTTTTGCTATTTTGGGAAATCTGTTAGGTGAACTTATAGGTAATAGCGTTTCAGCACTGAAGTTTTTGAAGGACTTTTATTCTATAGGTCTTACTCAACCACTAACATTAGACCTAGGAATAGTAAGTATGAGTATAGGGTTAAAATTTAATTTTAATATATTATCCATTTTAGGAATTATACTTGCTATTTTTATTATAAAAAAGTTCTAGGATGTGATTAATTTGAAAATTATTTTAGCTTCAGCTTCACCAAGAAGACAGGAACTTTTAAAGAAAGTTTTAGAGGATTTTACAGTTATAATCAGCGATTTTCCAGAGGAAACTGTAGAGTTTAATGGAGATTTTGAAGAGTATGTAAAAGAGGTATCAAAAGGCAAGGCTTTAGATGTTTCAAGTAAACTAGTTGGAGATTCTTTAGTAATTGGAGCAGATACTATAGTTGCCTTTGAAGGGAAAGTTCTTGGAAAGCCTAAGAATAATGAAGAAGCTTATGCTATGTTAAAAATGTTAAGTGGAAAAGTCCATAAGGTGTATTCAGGAATAACTATTATGAAGACTTTAACCAGTGAAGTTTTAAGCAGAAGCGTGGCAACTAAAATAAAATTTTCTGATTTAAGTGATGAGGAAATCTTAAATTACGTGAATACTGGTGACGCTTTAGATAAAGCAGGAGCTTATGGAATACAAGGACTTGCAGGAGTTTTTGTTGAGGAAATTCAAGGATGTTATTATAATGCAGTAGGGCTTCCTATAAACACATTAAATAGTATGTTAAAGGATTTTCTATAGGGTTAAAGTACATATTTTAAGGGATGGGGTAAATTCAAAATTATATAAAAGGTGAGTGCTTTTATGAATAAATTAAAAATTATGGATTTGCCAGAAAATGAAAGACCAAGAGAAAGACTTATAAAATATGGACCTAATACTTTGTCCAATGCAGAGTTGCTTGCAATAATTCTAAGAAGTGGAACTAAATATGAAAATGTAATAGAGTTAAGCAATAGATTATTAAAGGAAAGTTCGGGAATAAATACCTTGCTAAAATTTAATTATGAAGAGCTTACTTCTTTAAAGGGCATAAAAAATGCTAAGGCCACACAAATCTTGGCACTATCAGAGCTATTTAAAAGGTTTAATAGTCATCTTTCAGGAGATACCTATAAGATATCTGCCCCAAGAGATGTATTTACATTAGTTAAGAATGAAATGGCTTCATATGATAAAGAAGTGCTCAAGGTTATTATTTTAGATAGTAAAAATAAAGTGATTTATGATAAGAATATTTCTATTGGGAGTTTAAATTCTTCCATTGTTCATCCAAGAGAAGTTTTTAAAGAGGCTATAAGAAAAAACGGAGCTTCAATAGTAATTTGTCATAATCATCCATCAGGAGATTCAACTCCTAGTAAAGAAGACATAAATGTAACCATTAGATTAAAAGAATGTGGTAAAATGTTAGGCGTTGAATTAGTAGACCATGTAATAATAGGAATGAATAATTATGTAAGCTTAAAAGAAAAAGGTTTATTGTAAGGTGAAAGGAGATATATAAATGGGATTATTCGGAATAACTAAAGATATGGGTATAGATTTAGGAACAGCTAATACACTTGTATATGTAAAAGGAAAGGGAATAGTTTTAAGAGAACCTTCAGTGGTAGCTATAAACAATAACACAAAAAAGCCACTAGCTGTTGGATCAGAAGCTAAACTTATGATAGGTAGAACTCCTGGAAATATAGTAGCTATAAGACCAATGAAAGATGGGGTTATAGCTGACTTTGATATAACTCAAACAATGCTTAAAAAGTTCATAGAAAAGATTACTGCAAAATCAGCTTTTGCAAGTCCAAGGATAATAGTTTGTTTTCCATCTGGAGTAACAGAAGTGGAAAAGAGAGCAATCCTTGAAGCTACAAAACAAGCAGGAGCTAGAGATGTTGTACTTATGGAAGAGCCTATGGCAGCAGCAATAGGAGCAGGACTTCCTGTGGATGAACCTACTGGAAGTATGATAGTTGATATTGGGGGAGGAACTACTGAGGTTGCTGTAGTATCCCTTGGAGGAATAGTTACCGCTAAATCCTTAAGAGTTGCAGGAGATGAATTAGATCATGCAATAATAAATTATATAAAGAAAGAATATAACTTAATGATAGGTGAGAGAACATCAGAAGCAATTAAAATGGAATTAGGATCAGCCTTTAAGTTAGAAGATGAAGAAGAAAGAGTTATGGAGATTAAAGGTCGTGATTTAATTTCAGGATTACCAAAGATAATAGAAATCACGGAAACTCAAATAAGAAGTGCTCTAAAAGAGCCGGTAGCGTCTATTATAGAAGCTATAAAAACTACCCTTGAAAAGACTCCACCAGAGCTTTCAGCAGATATCATGGATAAAGGAATAATGCTTGCAGGAGGAGGAGCTCTTCTTAGAGGTCTTGATGAACTTATAAAGCATGAAACTCATATGCCTGTATATATAGCTGAATCACCTCTAGATTGTGTTGCTCTTGGAGCAGGAAAAGCCTTAGATAACTTTGATAGCATAGCAAGACAGCAAAGAGGATAATTATGAAGTTCTTTAAAAATAAACTGGCAGTTACTGTTGTGGTGCTGTCAGTTAGCTTTTTAGGCATAATTATTTTTACTGTAAAAAGGGATAATAAGAGTATTTTAGAGGGTGGAGTTGGAGATGCATTAAATCCCATACAAAAAGTTGCATATACAATTGGTGATAATTTAAAAGGTGCTTTAGAGTTTACTACTAATTTCTCAAATGTTAAAAATGAGAATGAAGAACTTAAGCAAAAGAATGATGAATTAGAAAATAAATTAGTAGAATTTAATAGTTTAAAAAGAGAAAATGAAGAATTAAAAGAGACATTAAAATTTACAGAAGAGAGAAAAGAAGATGACTATGACTATGTAAATACTAATATAATAGGAAAAGCAGGAAATAGCTTTCTAGATGGATATATAATTGATAAGGGAAGCGATGATGGGTTAGAAGATGGTATGGTAGCTATAACATCTAAAGGATTAGTAGGTCAAGTTACATCAGTTGCCTCTAATTGGGCCATAGTTCAATCCTTAGCTAATGAAAATATTTCTGTAGCAGCTATGGTTGAAAATACTCAAGAGATTGATGGTATAGTTAAAGGGTATAAAAAATCCCAAAATGAGCTTCTTGCAAAAGTTTATCATCTTCCAATAGATTCGGAGGTTAAAGAAGGAGATGTGATTTTAACTTCTGGACTAGGAGGGATATACCCTAAGAATATTAGAATAGGGGAAGTGGTATCAGTAGAGGAAGATAAGGGGAAGGTTATGAAAATAGCTACCATAGAACCCTTTGTTGATTTTAATAAGCTTCAAGATATGCTTATTGTAGTACCTAAAAATAAAAGAGAGATAAAGTATTAATTAGGTGATATACATGAGAAGATTTATTCTTGCATTAATATGCATAGTACTTTTAGTGTTAGATAACACAGTTATGCCATTTCTTAGTTTTAGAGGAGCCTATGGAAGTTTACTATTTTCTTTTGTAATATGTTACTCCATAGTTGTAGATCAGTGGGAGGCTCTATTTATAGGATTATTATCTGGATTCCTTCAAGATATATATATGTTTAATGGGTTTGGAATTAATTCTCTTATAAATATGATTCTTTGCATAACTACTTCTAAGATAGGAACTAATATATTTAAGGAAAAATCCTTTGTTCCTGTTATAACTAATTTCTTTATGAGTATATTAAAGGGAATTATGGTCTTTATTATACTCTATGCATTAAAACAAAAGACAAACCTTGAAACTATAGCCATAGGAAGCATATATAGTATCTTAATATCTATGGTTATGTACAAAAGGGTATTTAAATTAAGTCAAAAACCATATATGAAAAAAGATTGGAATTTTTAAAAATTGGGTGATGCTATGAAAAAGAAGAGAAAATTCGACAGATATAATGTTTTAACTGTGATTATGCTAGTTATATTTTCTATTCTTATACTTAGACTTTTCTATGTTCAAGTATTGAATTATGATAACTACAAAGAATTAGCAGCTAACAGATCTATTAAACAGATTGCAGAAGTAGCACCAAGAGGTATGATTTTAGATAGTACAGGTTCAGTTCTTGCAAAATCTGAGCAAAGTTATATGGTAGTTTATATGGAAACTGAAGAGAATAAAAAGCAAATTTTTGATACCTTAACCAATCTTTTTAAGGTTCTAGATGAAACTGGAGAAACTCTAGTGGATGAATTTGCATTAAAAACTGATCCTTATAGATTTGAATTTAAAACTAGTGATCCAGAGGTGGCGAAATCCATGGAGATAAGATTCAAGCTTGACCGTGGATTTGATGAGGAGATTAAAAGAAAGTTATTTAAAGATGTTGAAGAACTTACAGATGAACAAAAGGAAATAATTAATGAAGAGCTTTTAAAGATAACTCCAGAGGAAGTTTTTGATAAATTAATTAAAGATTATGAGCTATACAAACTTCTAGGTATTACGGATGAGGATGAAATAAAGAAAATGAAGGAATTAAAGGGAAGCGAAATTAAAGAAATGCTTCTTGAAAAGTATTCATTAGAAGAAATAAGAAAGTATATGCTGGTTAGAGATACCATAAAGATGCAGATGTTTACAGGATATAAACCAGTAGTCCTTGCAAGTAATATTAAGAAAGAATCTGCTTTTATATTCCTTCAAAGACTTAATGAAATGCCAGGAATAGATATAAATATTCAGCCTATAAGATATTACCCTTATAATAACCTAGCGTCTTCTGTTATAGGATACATAGGAGCTATAAATAGTTCGCAAAAGGATAAGTATGAAGAAAGAGGCTATGATGTATCAGTGGATACTATTGGTAAATCAGGTATAGAGTCCGCTTTTGAAAGTAGACTAAAGGGAGCTAAGGGCGGTACTGTGGTTAAGGTTAATAAGGAAGGAAGAAAGACAGAAGAATTATTTAGATTAGATCCAGCTCCAGGACAAAATGTTCATCTTAATATAAATAAGGATCTTCAATACGCAACAGAGAGAGCCTTAGAGGATACCATGTTAGATCTTCAAAGAAGGGGGAGACTTGACGATGGTCTTATAACTAAGAATGCCACAAGAGGAGCAGCAGTAGTTTTAGATGTAAACACTGGAAAAGTTTTATCTATGGCATCAAGCCCATCCTTTAACCCAAATGATTTTGCTGTACCAGGTAGGCTTACTGAGGAACAGATAAAGGAATATTTCAGTCCTGATTTAGAAAAGTTTGGACAAGAGTATATACAAAAGATGGGACTTTCTAAAACTGTAGATGAACTATTCCCAAGGGATGATAAGGTAAAAGAGTTAAGAACTGATCCATCTGACATATATCCTAAACCATTCTTTAACTATGCCACTCAAGGATTAACACCACCAGGATCTATATATAAGCCTTTAACAGCTATTGCAGGTCTTGAAACTGGAGTAATTACCCCTGATGAGACTATTCAAGATAAAGGATACTTTAATGATACTACCACAGGCTATAAAGACTTAAAAGGCTTTAAAGGTAAAAATGATGGTGGTGTGGCACACGGATCTATCGATATGAGAACAGCCATAGCAAAATCCTCTAACTATTATTTCTTTGAGGTTGCATATAGGCTTGGAAAGCAGTTTGGTGTAGATAAACTAGCAGAATATGCATGGAAATTCGGACTTGGAACTGATCCAAGTAAGGAGCAAAAATCAACTACAGGAATAGAGATAGAAGAGAATATTTATGGTCAAACTTATAATCTTCAAAGTAATATAGATAGTGTTGCATTTTATGTAATGAGTGATGTTGTAGAGAAGTTTAGAGCAGGATCCTTTGGAAGAAGTTCCTTTAAGGGAATGGATATAGGAAAGAACAGTGAAGATAGTGATGAAGTAGCAAATGCTAAAGAAGCTATTAAGGAAAGTATAAGAGAGGTTATAAGAACAGCTGGACAAAAGGATGAGGACTTTAATGAAGTAAGTAAAAAATTTGAGGAAAAGCTTAAAGCTTTCATAGAGACTATGCCAGAGGGTGAAAGAGATACTTATATGAATCAGCTTGATGCTATGACCTATGACTTAACTTCTTATATACTATTTGATATCAGAAATAACATAGATGCCATATATAATGTGCTTAATGCAGCTGTTGGTCAGGGTATAAATGAATTTACACCTCTTCAAATGGCAAACTTCACTGCAACTATAGCTAATGGAGGTACAAGATATAAAACTTACTTAGTAGACAAAATAACTGATTCTACAGGTAAGGTTATAGAAGAATTTAAGCCTCAGGTAATGGAAAATGTAGGTGTTTCTCAGGAAACATTAAAAGTTGTTAAAGAAGGCATGTATAAAACTACCAGAACTGGTACAGCTTCTCGTACCTTTGCAGATTTTCCTATAGATAACGGAGGTAAGACTGGTAGTGCTACCTTTAAAGAGGATGGTCAGCAGGATGAACTTGGAAGAACCTCCTATGCTACCTATATAGGATTTGCTCCCCTTGATAAACCAGAAATAGCAGTAGCAGTTGTAATATATGATGGGGGACACGGTGGTGAAGCAGCACCAGTTGCTAGAGCTATATATGAACAATATTTTAAAGAAGAATTAAATCAAATGGGTTATACACCTAAGTATGACTACAAATTACCAGAATAATTTTAAAAGGGGCTTATAAAAAGCCCCTTTTTTTATAAATTTTAATATAATTTATGTTTAAATTTGAAGGATTTTGATTATTGTTTGTTGAAATAGTATGATAAGCTATTGCTGCATGGAGGTTTTGTATGTTTGATGACGGTATAATTATAAAAGGGAATAAAGAAGGGTTAAATGCAGTTATTAAGCTGGAGAGATATGGAGACTTTGATGATGCAATTGATGCCTTAGTTAAAAAGCTTTCCAAAGGAAAGCAATTTTATAAATGATACACCTTAAAAATAACTA
>NZ_JBFNEO010000131.1:0-8042 GCF_040797585.1 Clostridium sp. | reverse complement strand
CTATTAAGTAAATATAAACATATAAAAATCTTTTACATTACATCCTAGCCAACATAAAAAACAGCTTAAAAATCTATTTCTAAGCTGTTTTTTATTAATATCTATATAATTTTATCTTAAAACACAGGGAACACCATCTTCATCATATGATATATTAAGTGATCTTTCTATATTCTCTACAGAGTTTAAATAGGGTACATACTCATCACTTAAAACTTTAAAATATGTCTTGAAGTCTTCATATACTCCTTTTTCCTTAAGCTTATCCTCTAAAGTCTTATTTCTTCTTTTACTCTTTAAATACATCTCTCTATATTTATCATTACTACCTATATTATTAATAAAATCTAATATCCCTGTTTTAATCTTCTCTATTTCTTTAAGATCATTATTAATAACTGCTAGAACTGTACTTCTTTTTTCCTTTTGAAGCTCTAATAAGATATCATCATCTAGCGTATTTAATAAGTTATCCATGTCCTTGGGGATTTTATAGTTGTTTAGATTATCCAGGTAAGTAATAACCTTCTTAAAGGATGTTTTCTTATCTTCTGAATTGAGTTCTGTACTTAGGAAGTGTCCTAACTGAAATAGAACTAACTTTCCATAGTTTCCTGGGAAAACCTTTAGAATCTTTTGTTTTATATACTCTTTATCTGTTTCTTCCTTGTAATCCTCTATAGCCTTTATTATCTCTATAATATTCTCTATTAAGTTTTCTTTATCCTTATCTAAGTACTCTAGGTTTATTATATTTTTTATTCTCTGTAAGTCATTATTGTTTATCTCTAAATAAGATATTTTTTCTTTTATAACTTCAATTAATCTTTTTTCACTATTTAATAAATCTTTTATGCTTTCCATACTAAAATCTAAGATATTTAATCTGTCTACTAACTGCGCCGTTTTTAAATCTTCATGATTATAATCTCTCTGACCATTATTTTTATTCTTTTCTGGATTTATTAATTCTACTTCCTCATAAAACCTTAACTGACTTTTAGTTAATCCTGTAACTCTAGAAGCCTTGGTTATATTCATAGGCTATCACCTCCACATTTTTACTTTTCTATAAAGTAATAGTAAAATACTTCTAAAGTAATAAGTTAAGTATATTTTCATATATTTCATTAGTGAATTTACCTTTAATCTTTATATAGGTTTAATTTTCATAAATAACCCTTATTAAAAAACATATAGTAAAATTTCTTTAGAAAAGATTAATATCCCCTAGAAATATTAACCAAGTTTAATAATTCTCTTCCTTCACTATATCTCTTAAGGTTTTCAAAATAAAGCTCCCATCTTCTATCATCCATAACCTCTGATATCCATGAATTATGACAGGTTATAACCACATTATCTATATCCCAGAGAGGACTATTCTCCTTAAGAGGTTCTTCTTCAAAAACATCTAGTGCTGCCCCAAGTAGCTTCCCTGACTCCAAATGCTGTATTAAATCTTCTTCCTTCACTATTGCTCCTCTGGATACATTTATAAATACAGCATCATCCTTCATCATATTTAATTTATCTTTATTTATACAATGATGAGTTTCCTCTGTATAAGGTAAAGTTACTACTATAACATCACTTTCACTTAAAACCTTGTTTAAATCCTTCATAGCATAACAAGAATTAAAAAATTCTACTTGTGTACCTTTAGTATTTACCCCTATAACTTTAGTACTAAAACCCTGTAGCCTTCTGGCTGCTTCCTTTGCAATTGCTCCAGTTCCTATAAACCCTATGGTTTTACCAAAAATCTCTCTCACCTTAAAATCCATATGCCATTTTCTCTTCTCTTTGTTCCTATAAGCATATGGTCTTCTCTTATACAATTCTAGAATATTAAGTATTATCCATTCTCCCATGGGGATTCCATATCCACCTTTATTATTTGTAATGGTTAAATCTTTTATATAGTCCTTTGGTAATTGATCAAAACCAACACTAGATAACTGTATCCATTTTAAAGCCTTCATCTTTGATATATCTAACTTCTCAAAAGGATTGTAACAAACTAATATCTCAACCTCTTCCATATAAGGCTTAAATTCTATTGAACTTTCTTTTTCATAAAACACTTCATATCCTAAAGCTTCTATATCTTCTTTACACTTATCATTAACTCCAAAAGTAATAAGACATTTTTTCTTCATATTTGCAACCCTCTCTTACAATTAAGTTTATACTAGATAATCAAATTATATCATTATACAAAAGCCTAAAAAATTATATAAGCTAAAATTAAACCTGTATATCCATTAAAGATTTACTCTATGAATAATACTATTAAATCACTTCTTAATACTAATGATTACTCCAATCTATATATAATAGTATATGTATATACACAATCTATATCAATATGATTTTCCTATATTTAATATACTTTATCTAACATTCTAGTTAAATTATTTATTTTAAATTATGCACTTCAATGGTAAATAGCTAATAATTTTAGAGCTATAATTTAACTAATACAAGGAGCTATATAAAAAACCCTATAGATAAATCTATAGGGTTTAAATATCAAAAGCTTATTATCTTCTGAATCCTCTGTTGTTTTGTTGCTTTCTAGCTCTTCTACAATCAGGACATCTTTGTGGTTCATTCTCAAATCCTTTTTCTTTGTAGAACTCTTGCTCTCCTTCAGTGAATACGAATTCTTTTTCACAATCTTTACATACGATAGTCTTATCTGCCATTTTAACATTCCTCCTAGAATTATGATAAGATCTTAAATGATTTAACATTTCTTTTTTAGAGGAATGTTAACATTCAAAAATCTTATGCCTTTATGTGTTATTTAAAGCATGAAGTTATTTTACCATTAAAATCTAATTTTTTCAACTACATTCCTGTTATATTTCATTATTCTAAATAAATACATTTTTTATACAATACATTGATTTTAGAATATATATAAGGAATTTATTTAAATTTCCTACAAGAAGTTTAAATATAGCTATCAACCTTATCCCCCTATTTTACTTAGTTTCCCCTTGTTATAATAACTCTAATACCCTTATTGAATACCTACTGTTTATTTTAAGAGAATCTCTTCCAATATCAAATCTTAATTTTCTGAATTAAGATTTTTAAATATATATATTTTTCTTTTTTGCCTATATATCTAAATAAATTTCATACCTTATATTCCCTTTACTTAAGAGCAACATTTTTATATTCGCCCAATTTTTATATTACTTATACATTGAATTTTTTAAAGTTTCTTACATATGTTACTTATTCCTATCTAACTCTCCTGATACTAAATTCCCCTTAAACATAACTGCCTTTCTTGGAATTCTTCTAGCAATAACTTCTGCTGAACAAGAAGCATCTACAAATAATATATTTGCTTCCTCCCCTATTCTAGGCCAAACTCTTTCTCCTCTTCCATTTAAAGGAGTTTCTCCATTTGTTATAAATCCTAATGCTCTTGTTAAAGAGTACTCATCAATCCAAGAAAACTTCTCTGCCATTCTGCTAGCTTTTTGAACCAAATCTCCAGTACCAAAAGGACTCCAATGATCATTTATATTATCATTAACTATATAAGTCTTTACTCCTTTTTCATATAATAATGGTATTGGTGGAGCTGGTGCATCTATGGGACAAGTACTTGCAACACTTATATTTAAATGAGCTAATCTATCTACTAACTCATTAACTTCCTCTACAGGACCATTTCCCATACAGAAACCATGGCTTATATTAACTCTTCCTTGCCACTTAGCCTCTTCAGTAAAATCTGCTAATCTATTTATAGTATATACTCCCAGATTTCCTCCATCATGTATATGTATATCTACATCTGAATTAAACTCCACCGCTATATCCATCATAACTTCAAGAGATTTTTCTATGTTTTTATCTATAGTAGCGGGATCTAAACCTCCAACTACGTTAACTCCCCAATTCATAGCATCTTTCATAAGCCTAATAGAGTCACTTCTTAATAATCCATGCTGTGGAAAGGCCACTAACTCATAGGTAAGTTTATCCTTAAAGTTTTCAAGGGCCTCTTTAACCCTTTCTAAATTCTTAAGTCCAATGATTGGATCTACATTACAGTGTACTCTAGCATGGGTAACTCCATTATTAGTTATTAATTTTAATAGTTCTTCTGCCCTACACGTGGTTTCTGGAAGGAAGTTTTCTAAGAATTCCTCTTCTTCTCTTATTCTATCTCCAACTCCCTTAAAAGGTGTGCAAGCTTTCCATGGTCCTCCAAAATGACCCTTATCTAAATGTATATGTTTATCAGTAAAAGTTGGTAATGCCAATAACCCTCTTACGTCTATAATCTCAACATTTTCTTCCTGGATTTTTTCCTTTTGAATTTTAACTATCTTCCCATTCTCTACTAATATGCTGTATTTACTAGTTTTAGTAGTCTTAATCTCTTCAGTATGATTAATAAAACCATCCTCAAGAAAAACATTTGTTAGCCAAAACTTATTATTCATGAAAATACCCCCTAATTAAAAATAATGTGATCTACTACATTATAATATTACATTATTTTTATTTATAATAGATAGTAAAAATTAGATTTTTAAAAACAAATTATTATATTACTCAAAATAGTCTTACAATAATGTAAGCTTAGGTTATATACTGTAAGGTTTTTAAATTGTTCCTATATATTATTATGGCTAAAATAAGTTTATAAGTTTATACCTCTTAGTTTTATTAGGGTAAATATAAAACTTAATATATGTATGAAAATAAATCTATAAATAATTCTTAATCTTTGATTTATTTTAGAATATTAGGCAAGAATGACTAGATAGATTAGAGTAATTTTTAGTTGTTTAAAGAGGTTTAGTCATTTAATATATTTTAATACATAAGGAGGATATATTATGAAAAAATTAGTTTTAGCATTACTTGGAATAGGAGTGGTTGGAGCATCTGCCATTTGCTTAAATAAGAAAAAAAATATAGTAAGTAAAAAAGAAACTATAACTGAAATGCCTTCTATAAATTCTAATATCCTAACCAGAAAATAATATAATATCTAGTTGCACAATTCTTATATGGTAAATTTTATGGTTAAATAAAAATTGGGCTGTAGCATTAAGAAATCTAACCACAATATATTGTAGTTTTTATTCTTTGTGCCATAGCCCAATTTTTAAAGTTATTTATCTGATGTCTAGGAGCTGTAACACCCCCATCTTCTTAAATAAAAGGTGGGGGATCACATTTGGTACGCTCCTAGATTAACTTATATAACCTTCAGATGATTGAAAGAACACCACCTGAAGGAAGATTCGTTCTATTTAAAACAATGATTGAACTAAAAGCATCACCGCTGCCAGTATTCCTATATAACCCATAAGAGGCATGATAAATTTAAGCCATCTATCATAAGTAACATCTACCATGGCTAAGGTTGCAAGAATTAATCCTGTGGGTGTTATGAATGCCATGAGCCCTTGACCATATTGATATGCACTAACTATTACCTCTCTTGGAAGTCCAACAGCATCTGCTAAAGGTGCCATAATAGGCATTGATAAAACTGCAAGACCTGAAGATGATGGTATAAAGAATCCTAAAACTATATACACAATAAGCATTACAATTACAAAGATACCTGAGTTCATACCTGTAACTGCTTCTGAAGATGCATTAAGTATAGTATCCGATATAAGACCACCATCCATTATTAAATTTATAGCTCTTGCTACTCCTATGGTTAAAGCAACACCTATAAGATCTCCTGCTCCAGCTACAAATTTATCAACGAAGGCCTTTTCTCCCATTCCTGAGATTGCTCCTATTATTATTCCAACCACTAAGAATAAAGCAGTCATTTCAGTAAACCACCATTCCTTAGATGATACTCCCCATATCATAACTCCAAAAGCTAATGTAAATATTATAAGCATAAGTTTACGTCTTCCATTAAATTCTGGTACATTATTAGGATCATATCCTTTTAAGAATTTTTCTGTTATCTCTTCTTTTTGATCATAAATTAAGGATTTTCTAGGATCTAACTTTATTTTCTTACCATACTTGATAATATAAATTATAGTTATTATGGTGGCTATAATAAGTCCTACTGCCCTAATAGTAAGTCCCTGAGTAAAGTCTATTCCTGCAGCATTAGAACCAATAACTGAGGAGAATGGATTTACTGTTGAAAACATGGTTCCTATGGATGAACCCATATAAAGGGCAGCTATACAAACTATAGCATCATATCCCGCTGCCATAAATACGGGAACTAATATAGGATAGAATGCTATGGTCTCTTCTGCTAAGCCAAAGGTTGTTCCACCTAATGATATAAGAGATGTAACAACTACAATAAGTAAAAATTCTCTTCCCTTAGTTGCACGAGAAAGACTTGCCATCCCTGCATCAAAAGATCCTGTACTGTTTAAAACACCAATAACTCCACCAATTATGAAAACAAACATTATAATATCAATAGTATCATATACTCCTTTTATTGGTGCTTTAATTACATCAATGACTCCTTGTGGATTACTCTTTACCTCTTCATAAGTTCCTGGTATAGCAACTGCTTTATAGATGCTTCCATCGGTAAACTTTTCAATATTTACTTTAACTCCTAATTCATCTAGTGTATCTTGTGTCCCGGGTTTTTCTTCAACTGAGCCATCAGGTTTAGTTATAGAAAAAACCTTCTTTTCTCCCTCGTACTTTAACTTTGAATAGGCTCCTGCTGGAATTATATAAGTAAGAATAGCTACAGCAATTAGCACTATAAAAAGAACTGTAAAGGCTGTTGGAAAACTTCTTTTCTTCTTAGTCATATATATCACCCCAAATATAGTTATTTAATATAATTATACAATAAATTACCTTATTATCTAAAAAATTATATAAATTTATTATTTACCTTAATACTATAGTATTTTTTTTACATTTCATCTATAAAAAATATATTTTTTTGTTTGTTTTTATATTTTATCTATTAGTATATATAAATTTACTTTATAAATACCTATTGATGATATTTGTTTCCCCTTGTCTCTAGAATATGCTATTGTTATAATCTAATTAAATTTTTTAGAATTACTAACCCTTGATTTTTTTAGAATTATAGGTTTATTTCAATATAAATATTACTTTTATCTTAGAACTAATATATTTATTAAATATTCTCTTATACTTTAAAAATATATGGATATAAAGTCTTATGACTAAATTATAAAAATAAAATTAGCACTAAATAACTAATTATTTAGTGCTAATTTATTATCTTATTTTATTAACTATTGTATGCTCTTACCATCCATAGGAATTTTTCATAGGATCCAATAAATCCGGCCATCATATCTACTATAATTTGAACCTTATCTTCTTCTGCTATTTCTAATATTTCTTTAGCATGTCTTAACATTAACTTATAATCTTCTTCAACTATGCTTATTGATTCCTTAGCTGATACACTACCTACTTCTCTTTCTTTTATAGTAGCATTATCTAAATACTCTTTTAAAGATGCGAAAGGAGTTCCTTCTAGTATTAATATTCCTTCAGCTACCTCATCCAAGTGTGCTGAAGCTTCATTATAAAGTTTTTCAAAAAGTTTGTGTAATTCAAAGAAACCTTGACCTTTTATATACCAATGTAAATTGTGAAGTTTTATATTTAATACTCCTAGGTTAGATAAAAACATGTTAAGTTCCTTTTGTAAATTATTTATTGCCATAAAAACTACCTCCAATATACTAAAAATTTATATTCAATCTAGATTCAGTTTGTATTCACTATCATTTTGTAATCACTACAATTTAATAATAAATGTTATATTGGATTTTGTCAACAGATTTCAAAAAATATTTTCACTTAATAATAATTATCCATTGAACACAATTTTTTATATGCTATAATTATTACATTAATAA
Source organism: Clostridium sp. (assembly GCF_040797585.1). Lineage (GTDB taxonomy): Bacteria > Bacillota > Clostridia > Clostridiales > Clostridiaceae > Clostridium_Z. The sequence continues at coordinate 138 of NZ_JBFNEO010000131.1, read as the reverse complement.
TATTATTTCTAATTTAAATATTTTTATTACTTAAAAACATTTAAAGTTAGATATAATATATGTTAATGCAAAGAATATAAGTTAATCTTATTCAAGGTTATTAAAATTGGAATATTTTTAAAACTTTAATTTTTTAAG
>NZ_JBFNEO010000130.1:0-8062 GCF_040797585.1 Clostridium sp. | reverse complement strand
GAAGGTAAAGGGTGTAATAGAAGTATATAGAGTTAAAAATTAAAAAGGGAAGTGAAGATATGAGAGCAGTAGTTCAAAGGGTTTTAAATTCTAAAGTAGTTGTTGAAGGTGAAGTAGTTGGAGAAATAAATAGAGGTTTCAATGTACTACTTGGAATCCATAAAGAGGATACAGAAGATGATATTAAATACTTAGTGGATAAAATAATAAACCTTAGAGTTTTTACTGATGAGAATGATAAGATGAATTTATCTTTACTTGATGTAAAAGGGGAACTATTAGTAGTTTCCCAATTTACTTTGTATGGAGACTGTAGACGTGGAAGAAGGCCAAGTTTCATAGAGGCTTTAGGGGGAGATGAAGCTGAAAGACTTTATGAGATTTTTCTTGAAAAGTGTAGGGAGAGTGGATTAAAAGTAGAGAAAGGAATATTTGGGGCAGATATGCAGGTGTCTATTGAAAATGATGGACCTGTAACTTTACTTTTAGAGAGCAAAAAAACTTTTTAATGGAGGGGTTTATATGATTATAAAGAGAATACCAGCTGGAGTATATGCTGCTAACTGTTATATTGTTATGGATGAGAATACAAAAGATATAATCCTAATAGATATTGGTGGAGATGCAGATGATATAATAGAAGAAGTTAAGAAGCTTAGAGGAAATGTAAGAGGAATAATTTTAACCCATGGGCATGTAGACCATGTAAGTGGAGTTTTAGAGTTTAAAGAAGAGTATGATGTACCTGTATATCTAAGTCATAAAGATGAAGAGCTTATGATAAATGGTACTTATATATATGGTAGTTTCAATGATAAAAGAGCAGACTTTTCCGTTAGACATGGAGAGGTAATAACATTAGGGTCAATAAAGGTAAAAGTTTTAGAGACTCCAGGTCATACTCCAGGAGGGGTAAGCTTTGTTATTGAAGATAATGTATTTACAGGGGATAGTCTTTTCTATGGTTCTATAGGAAGAACAGATCTTTCAGGAGGAAACTATGGTGAACTTATAGATAGTATAAAATATCACCTTTTAGTTTTACCGGAGGAAACTAAAGTGCATAGTGGACACGGACCTATGAGTACTATAGGTAATGAGAAGAGAAGTAATCCATTCTTAAGATAGTAGGAGAAAAAATGGTTAAGGTAGTATTAAATGAAGAAAAGTTTAGGTATGATATATATCAGATAATAAATCTTTATCATAGTTTTGAGGAGATAGATTTCACAAAGGAAGATGGAGATTATTATATAAATATAGACTCTCATAGTATAGAAATTAAGGGTAAGGATTTAGAAAAAACTTACCCTATTTCAAAGGATGTAAAGAGTGATATTAAAAAGGCTGTATTTAATTATTTTAAATCTATTATGGATAAACCTCTTCCATGGGGAACTCTAGTTGGGATAAGACCAAGTAAGATAGCACTATCCATGTTAAAAGAAGGAAAAGATGAAGAAGAAATAATAGAGTATTTTAAAGAAAAGTACCTAGCAAGTAGAGAAAAGGCAAAGCTTTGCATAGATATAGCTATATATGAAGACAAGTTTATAAATACTTCTAAGGATTTTATAAGTGTATATATAGGAATGCCATTTTGTCCAACAAGATGTGTATATTGCTCCTTTACAGCTAATCCTATAGGGGGAAATAAGCCTTTAGTTAAACCTTATTTAGATGCACTTATATATGAGATAAGAGAGATTGCAGCATATATAGAGGAGAAAAATTTAAAGCTCCAGTGTGTGTATTTTGGAGGAGGAACTCCAACAGCTATAAATGATGAAGAGTTTAGATATTTAATGGGAGAAATATATAATAATCTTATAGTAGACAAAGACGTAGAAGAATTTAATGTAGAATGTGGAAGACCAGATAGTATATCCCTAGATAAGCTTAAAACCATGAAAGACTTTAAGGTTAATCGAATAAGCATAAACCCTCAGACTATGAATGATTCAACTTTAAAATCCATAGGACGTAACCATTCTGTGGAGCTTGTTAAAAGTGTTTATAAAGAAGCTAGAGATATGGGATTTGATAATATAAATATGGATCTTATAGTGGGGCTTCCAGGAGAAAATTTAGATCATGTTAAAAAGTCATATGAAGAGATTTTAAAATTAAAACCTGACTCTTTAACTGTCCATGGTATGTCAGTAAAAAGGGCATCAAGACTTTATGAAGATATTTGCCATAATAAAACTCTTATAATTCCTAGCCAGAGAGAATTAAACTCTATGTATGATTTGACTAAGGATCTAGGTAAAGAGTTAGGTATGAGTCCTTACTACATGTATAGACAAAAAAATATGGTAGGAAACATGGAGAATGTAGGGTATGCCATAAAAGGTAAAGAAGGAATCTATAATATTCAAATTATAGAAGAAAGACAAACCATAATTGCCTTAGGGGCAGATGGTGTTTCCAAAGTTGTATTTTTAGATGAAAATAGGATAGAAAGATTTGCTAACGTGAAAGATGTTAGGGAGTATATAAAAAGAATTGAAGAGATGGTAGATAAGAAAAAAGAATTACTTAATACCTTATATACCTCTTAGGTATTATAGATATATGGAAGAGTCTCATCTAAAGAGAACAAATTAATACTTATCTAAAGACTTTATATTTGAAAGAAAATAAAGTATGTGAAATCTTGAAGTTCCTCATATATAGTAATTTGGAGTTAAGTTATGAGTAGATTAAGTTTATAAATATGTATAAGCATAATTTTTAATAAGATTTATTTTATAATAGGAGGGATAGTAATGGAAAAAATGCAAGCCCCAAAAGGGACTAAGGATATGCTACCAAAGGATAGTTACAAGTGGCATTATGTAGAGAATAAACTTAGAAGTTTATCAAAAGAATATGGAATAAGAGAGATTAGAACTCCTATGTTTGAGCATACAGAGCTATTTTTAAGAGGGGTGGGGGAAACTACAGATGTTGTTCAAAAGGAAATGTATACCTTTGAAGATAAGGGACAGCGTAGCATAACCTTAAAGCCAGAGGGTACAGCACCGACAGTTAGAGCATTTATAGAAAACTCTATCTATGCAGATACTCAACCAACAAAGATGTATTATTTTACTCCAGTGTTTAGATATGAAAATGTTCAAAAGGGTAGATTAAGACAACATCATCAGTTTGGCGTTGAAATTTTTGGATCTAAGGAAGCCTCAATGGATGCTGAGATTATATCTTTAGCAATGAGAGCATTTAATGAACTTGGTATTAAGGGATTAGAACTTAATATAAATAGCATTGGATGTCCTAAGTGTAGAAAGTTATATAACGAGGCTCTTAACAAATTTTTAGGTAGTAACTATGAAGAGTTATGTGAAACTTGTAAATCAAGATTTGAAAGAAATCCTATGAGAATACTAGACTGTAAGGAGAAAACCTGTAAACAAATAACTAAAGAAGCTCCTGTGATTTTAGATTATATATGTGAGGAGTGTAATGATCACTTTGAAACTTTAAAGAAGTATTTAGCTGTTATGGGGATAGATTTTAAGGTAGATCCATATATAGTTAGAGGACTAGATTACTACACTAAAACTGTGTTTGAAATTATAAATAAAGGACTTACAGTTTGTGGTGGAGGAAGATATGATAAGTTAATAGAAGAAATAGGTGGACCAGAGATGCCAGCGGTAGGCTTTGGTATGGGACTTGAGAGACTTCTTATGACTCTTGAAGGAGAGGGAATAGAAATAGAAGAGCCAAATCTTTTAGAACTTTATATAGGATCTATGGGAGAGGCCGCAAATCTTGAGAGTTTTAATATAGTTTACAACTTAAGAAAACTTGGAGTAAAATGTGAAGGGGATCATATGAAAAAGAGCGTTAAAGCTCAAATGAAGTATGCTAACAAAATGGGAGCTCTTTATAGCATGATCCTTGGAGAAGATGAGCTTAATAATAAAAAGGCAAATCTTAAGAGAATGAGTGATGGAGAAGTTTTTTCAGTGGATTTAACTAATCTAAATATGTTAGTTGAAATAATTAAAAAGTAAAGCTAGGAGGAGTAGTTATGGGCGAAGCACTAAATGGTGTTAAGCGTACTATAATGTGCGGTGACGTAAGAGAATCCAATATAGGTGAAAAAATCACTGTAATGGGATGGGTTCAAAGAAAAAGAAACCTTGGAGGATTAATATTTGTTGACTTAAGAGATAGAGAAGGAATTCTTCAAGTAATGTTTGGAGATGCAATAAATTCCGAAGCCTTTACTAAGGCTGATACTGTAAAGTCAGAATATTGTATAGCTGTAACTGGAGAAGTGGTTAAAAGAGAATCAGTAAATCCTAATATGCCTACAGGAATTGTAGAGCTTAAGGGAGAGAGTATAAAAATACTTTCAGAGTCTGAAACGCCACCAATATATATAAAGGAAGACTTAGATGCTTCTGAGGCTATAAGACTTAAATATAGATATTTAGATCTTAGAAGACCAGATATGCAAAATATTTTTAAAATAAGACATAGAGCAACTAAGGCTGTTCGTGACTTTTTAGATAGAGAAGGTTTCCTTGAGATGGAGACTCCAATGCTTACGAAGAGTACTCCAGAAGGGGCAAGAGACTATTTAGTGCCAAGTAGAAATTATCCTGGAATGTTCTATGCTCTTCCTCAATCACCACAATTATTTAAGCAACTACTTATGGTATCTGGATATGATAAGTATTTCCAAATAGTTAAGTGCTTTAGAGATGAAGACCTAAGATCAAATAGACAACCAGAGTTTACTCAAATAGACCTTGAAATGTCTTTTGTTGAGCAAAATGATGTAATGGCACTTAATGAAGCCCTTATATCTCATGTATTTAAAGAAGTCCTAGGTCATGAAATAAGCCTACCTATAAAGAGAATGCCTTTTAAAGAGGCTATGGAAAAGTACGGTAGTGATAAGCCAGATTTAAGATTTGGAATGGAAATAAAGGACTTAAGTGAGGCAGTTAAAACTTCAGATTTTAAGGTTTTTGCTGATACTTTAAGCAATGGTGGTTCTGTACGTTGTTTAACCCTTAAAGGTGGAGCTTCCATGGGAAGAAAAGATATAGATAGATTAGGAGAGTTTGTTAAAACATACAAGGCTAAGGGTCTTGCATGGATTCAATATAAAGAAGAAGAAATAAAATCTCCTATAGCTAAGTTCTTAAAAGAAGAAGAAATGAAGGCTATAATAGAAAAGGCAGAAGCTGAAGTTGGAGACTTAATACTTATAGTTGGGGATAAAAACTCAGTAGTATTCTCATCTCTTGGAGCTTTAAGATTAGAACTTGCTAAAAAGTTTGACTTAATAAAAGATAAAAATGAATTTAACTTTGTGTGGATAACTGAATTCCCTCTTCTTGAATATGATGAGGATGAAGGAAGATATTTTGCAGCTCACCATCCATTTACTATGCCAATGGATGAGGATATAGAGTATTTAGATAGTGATCCAGGAAGAGTTAGAGCTAAGGCTTATGACCTTGTTCTAAATGGAGAAGAGCTTGGAGGAGGAAGTATAAGAATTCATGATACAAATCTTCAAGAGAAGATGTTTAATGTTCTTGGATTTACTAGTGAATCTGCATGGGAAAGATTTGGATTCTTACTTGAGGCCTTTAAATTTGGACCACCACCACATGGTGGATTAGCCTTTGGTCTTGATAGAATGGTGATGTTCCTTGCAGGTACTGATAATATAAAAGATGTTATAACATTCCCTAAAAACCAAAATGCTTTCTGTCCTTTAACAGAGGCTCCAGGAAATGTTGATGAAAATCAACTTGTAGACCTTGGAATAAAAAAGATAGAGATTTCTTCTAAGGAAGAGAATTAGTAAATTAAAATAATTAAAGTATGAAAACACAGTATGTAGTAGAAACTACATACTGTGTTTTATTATATTAAATTTCTATTATAAACATTAATATGTATAAGTATATTTTAGTTTTAAGTGGATTAAGGAATCACTCTATGAGTAATGTCATTAAAGTATTAGATGTAAGGAATTTTTTACTACAACATATAAAATATATGAAAAATATAACTAAGATCTTTCCATGTATTATGATATAATTATAGAAATAATATTAGAATATAAATATAAGGATTTAATATTATCTATATAGTAGTAGAATCCTTTAAATAATATATACGAGGGGGCAATATTTTATGAATAATGAACTATTAAAAAAGTATGCAGATTTAGCTGTGAGATGTGGGATTAATATTCAAAAGAATCAAACCCTACATATAAGTTCACCACTAGAATGTATAGATTTTGTACGTGCTATAGCAAAGTCAGCTTATGAAGCTGGAGCAGGAAATGTAGTAGTGGATTATGTAGATGATGAACTAACATTAATTAAATATAACAATGCACCAGAGGAGAGTTTTTCTAAGGTTCCCAACTGGGCACCTTTATCAAAGGTAGCTTTGGCTAAAGATGAAGGAGCAGCTTTTTTAAGTATATCTGCTAGAAATCCAGAGCTTTTAAAGGATGTAGATCCTAAAAAGGTAGCAGCAGCAAGTAAGGCAAATAGTATAGCTTTTAAAGAGTTTTCGGACTTTTTAATGGGAGATAATGGTCAATGGGCCGTTATATCAGTACCTACTAAGGCTTGGGCTAAAAAGGTATTCCCGGAATTAAATGAAGAAGAAGCAGTGGAAAAGCTTTGGGATAATATATTAAAGATAGTAAGAGCAGATAAAAAAGATCCAGTAAAGGCTTGGGAAGAGCATTTAAATAACTTAAAGGAAAAAAGAGCTTTTCTTAACGGGAAAAAGTTTAAGTATCTTCACTACAAATCTGAAGGCACAGATTTAACCATAGAATTCTCAGAGAATCATAAGTGGCTTGGAGGAAGTGATTCAACTAAAAATGGAGTGAATTTTGTAGCTAATATGCCAACAGAAGAGGTGTTTACTCTTCCACTAAAAACTGGAGTAAATGGTCATGTAAAGAGTACTAAGCCTCTTATCTATGGAGGAAATATAATAGATAATTTTGTTCTTTATTTTAAAGAAGGAAAAATAGTAGATTTTACAGCGGAAAAAGGCTATGATGTTTTAAAGAATTTAATAGAGACTGATGAAGGATCCCATTACCTAGGAGAGGTAGCCTTAGTACCACATAATTCTCCAATATCTAATTCAAATATAATTTTCTTTAATACTTTATTTGATGAGAATGCTTCTTGTCACTTAGCATTAGGAAAAGCTTATTCAAGTTGTGTAGAAGATTATGAAAATATGACTGAAGATGAAAAGAAAGCTCAAGGAGTAAATGATTCATTAACTCATGTGGATTTTATGGTAGGATCAAAGGACTTGAATATTGAGGGAGAAACATTTAATGGAGAGAAAATTTCAGTATTTAACGATGGAAATTGGGCTTTTTAAAAAGTTAATTATAAAAATATAATTTTAAGTATAAAACACATATATTTTATAGCTCTTCGTTAAAATATGTACTTGACCCATATATTAATTTATAAAACCAATGTAAATAGCTACAAATCTCATTGTTTTTATAAGTCAAGATCATATTCTAGCGGGGAGCTATTCTCTTACTATAAATAATTAAAATAAAGTGACTTATTAAATATTTTTATTTAATAATAAAATAATATAAATCCCATTTTAATTAGTTAAAATACAGGTAGAAGGTCATAGAATTAAAATTTCATGAAATATGATGAAATTTATTTTTATTAAATTATTAATTGAGGAGTAAATATTCAGTGCAATAGTTATAATAATACTAGGAAGTCTTAGAAAAAGAAATTTTGAATCCTAAGTTAACCTGTTGCAAGAAAAATATAACAGCATTTAAAGATCTAAAATAAATTTTTTAAATAGAGAAATTTAATTCTTCTAAAATTAAGTAGTTTCAATAAAAATCATTTCACATATGTAGTTAAGTTATATAAGATATAGTGATGGTATAGTAAATTAAAGCTGGAATTGTATTATAAAGAGAAAGATGATATAATTGTATCATACTCTATAGGGGTATAGTATTTAAGGAGTGGTAGTATGATGGAGTTTAAAAACGAAG
>NZ_JBFNEO010000129.1:0-8107 GCF_040797585.1 Clostridium sp. | reverse complement strand
TGAATAAGAATAATCCCAGGACTTTAAAAGGGTCTTTGCACCATCATTACGAGTTCTGGTTAATTGAAATGTTATTCTAAGAGGGACAAATAATCTAAGGGTTGGAGTACCTGTAACTGTTATAAAACATTGATAATTTATTATGGATTTAAAATCTATCTTAACAATAGAGTTACATAAACAATTAGTATTTACATCCACACTTACTATAGGGATAGGAGAAAAGCTTTGATTAGAAACACTAGGCAGAGGTACAACGATAGTGCTTCCTTCATTACATACAGAAACAACCTTTGTATCCACTTTGGACTCGTATGGGCAATCGTCTATAGCGTTACTTTTGGTACAGTCATGTAAAGAAGTCATAAATAAACCTCCTTTATAATAAAATACTTGTTAGTTATATTAATATGAAATATAACATAATTAGGTTACATTGCAATAAGTTGAATGTTATATTATGTCTAAATAGCTGTAAAAATTAGGCTGTTTGATTAAAATTGCTATCTTTCAAAAGCTGAGATTTTATATTATAAAGATTTAAAGTGACAATTATATTTATTTTAGATTTAACTGTAACAACAGGCGTTATTAATATTCATATATTTAAAAATATATAAAGAAGAGACCTAAAGGAATAATTCCTAAAGGTCTAATGAAATTATCTATTATTTCTCATAGTTTGATATGAGAATATAAATTCTGTCTAATTATTAGTGAGAAATAGCTGTAGCAGATATACTAGAACTTCTTATAGCAGCACTTTCAGTAGTTAATACTCCTGTACCAGCTAATGTGCTTGCAGCAACTCTAACTATTTCTACAGTATAAACACAGCATTCTGGGCATGTGTTACATTCGCAGTAGCTAAAGCTGAAAGAGTTAGTTACATTAACAGCTAGAGCTAATATTCCAAATGCGAAGTCCCATGTTCCTAAGGCAATTTTTGAACCATTTCCACAAGTTTTACTTAGTTGGAAGGTTACTGTAAATGGACTACCTAACACTGGGGTAGCACCTAGAGTTATAAGAGCTTGATAGTTAATTAGAGCGTCAAAGTCTATTTTAACACTAGGATTACATAGACAAGTAGTATCTATAGTAACACTTGCTATTGGTAATGGATTGAAGGTTGGGTTTGTAACTGTAGGTATCGGTATAGCTACACCGCTACCTTGTCCACAAGCGAATAGAGAGTCAGTTGGAGTAGGGTGACCTGGTTTACAATAAGTTTGATTGCAGCACCTTTGAGGTGGTCTACAGTCTTGCGGACAGTCATCATAGCATCTTGGTCTTGAACTCATGAAAAAAAACCTCCTTAAATTCTTCTTTGGTAATATATCAAAATTAATATATAAAACCTTTCTATATATTAATATGAAATTTTCTACATAGGTGTTACTAAATTAAAAAAAAGAATACTTTTTATAAATATATAATTTATAAGAAGATTAAGACTATATATGTATTATATAAAGTATCAAGTATATATAAATAATATATATAAGGTATATTAATAAATATCAGTTTCATATAGAGATTATAGAAATTTATAAAGTGAGGAGAAAAATTTGTGTACTTATTTAAGAGAAGAAGAGTAGCAGATTTAGTAATAGGTAGTAAAGAAAAGATCTTAGGGATATACTTCCTTAAGATCTAATCAATTTATTTATAGGTTTTCATATTTAGGATATAAGAAATTATAAACTTTTATTTGTTAACTAGTGTGAAATAGCTGTAGCAGATATGCTAGAACTTCTTATAGAAGCACTTTCAGTAGTTAATACTCCTGTGCCAGCTAGTGTACTTGCAGAAACTCTAACTATTTCTACAGTATAAACACAGCATCCTGGACATGTGTTACATTCACAGTAACTAAAACTAAAGGAATTAGTTATATTAACCGCTAGAGCTAATATTCCAAATGCGAAGTCCCATGTTCCTAAAGCAACTTTTGATCCATTTCCACAAGTTTTACTTAATTGGAAGGTTACTGTAAATGGGCTTCCTAAAACAGGGGTGGCACCTAGAGTTATAAGAGCTTGATAGTTAATTAGAGCATCAAAGTCTATTTTAACACTTGGATTACATAAGCAAGTACTATCTATTGTAACACTTGCTACTGGTAATGGATTAAAGGTTGGGTTTGTAATTGTAGGTATTGGGATAGCTACACCACTACCTCTTCCACAAGCAAATAGGGAGTGGGTTGGTGTAGGGTGTCCAGGTTTACAATAGGCTTGATTACAGCACTTATACTCATATTTAGGATAATCACGATCACATCTATACTCACGTTTAGGATAATCATAATCACGGCACTTATGATCATGGTCATAACAATCATCATCATACTTATCATCATACCTATCATCATCACAATATCTATAATCAAAATATCTTGATTTTGAACTCATAAATAAACCTCCTTAAGTTCTTCTTTGGTAATTTATTTAAGTTTTTAAATAAAAGTGTTTCTATATATTAATATGAAATTTTCTACATAAGTGTTACTGAATTTAAGAAAAGAATACTTTTTATAAATATATAATTTATAAGGATTTCATAACTATTTATGTATTATATAGAGTGTGAATTTCTATATAAAGGTTATAAAAATTCATAAGGTTATAGTAAGGAAATTTTATGTATCTTTTAAGGAGAAAACATATTAGAAATGACAATATGTAATAAAGTAGATGTGTTAAAAAGTGGACTATTAATTAAGTTCATAAAGAACTAAAGTTAAATTGAATTATTATCTATTATGAAATCAGGTTCTATTAAAGAAATAGTTAAGATAATATATATTAATGCACAAAGAAAAGATCTTAGGAATATATATTTCCTTAAGATCTAATCAACTTATTTATGATTTCTTATATTAACATATAAGAATATAAATTTTTATTTTTTCTAGTGTGAAATAGATGTAGCAGATATATTAGAACTTCTTATAGCTGCACTTTCAGTAGTTAACAGACCTGTACCAGCTAGTGTACTTGAAGAAACTCTAACTATTTCTACAGTATAAACACAACATCCTGGACATACGTTACATTCGCAGTAGCTAAAACTAAAGGAATTAGTTATATTAACACCAATAGCTAATATTCCAAATGCGAAGTCCCATGTTCCTAAGGCAATCTTTGATCCATCATTACAAGTTTTACTTAGTTGGAAGGTTACTGTAAATGGTCCGCCTAATAGAGGTGTAGCACCAAGATCTAAAAGATTTTGGTAGTTAATTAGAGCATCAAAATCTATTTTTACGCTAGGATTACATAAACAAGTATTATCTATGGTAACACTTGCTATTGGTAATGGATTGAAAGTTGGATTTTCAAGTGTAGGTATTGGTATAGCTACGCCACTACCTCGTCCACAAGCAAATAAGGATTTGCTTGGAGTAGGATGTCCTGGTTTACAGTAAGCTTGGTTACAGCACTTATACTCGTATTTAGGATAATCTTTCTTACAACACTTGTCATCATATTTAGGATACTCATTATCATAACACTTGTACTCATGTTTAGGATAATCTTTCTTGCAACACTTGTCATCATATTTAGAATACTCATTATCATAGCACTTATACTCATGTTTAGGATAATCCTTCTTACAGCACTTGTCATGGTATTTAGGATAGTCATCATCATAACACTTGTCATCGTATTTAGGATAATCCTTCTTACAACACTTATCATCATATTTAGGATATTCATTATCATAGCACTTATACTCATATTCAGGATAATCATGATGACAGCACTTATGATCGTGTTTAGGATAGTCATGGTCACAACATTTATTATCATAGTTAGGATAATCATGGTCACAGCACTTATCATCATGTTTAGGATAATCATACTCATAGCATTTGTGTTCACGTTCGTAGTAATCATGGTCACAGTACTTGTCATCATGTTTAGGGTAGTCGTACTCATAGTATTTATGCTCATATTTAGGATAGTTATGCTCACGGTACTTATCATCATGCTTAGAGTCATCATAAGACTTATAATCAAAGTATCTTGATTTTGAATTCATAAATAAACCTCCTAGAATTTTAAGTTATATTATTTTAAGGGTTAAATAAGTCATATTTTTAGAATGATTTAAAAGTTATTAATATTTAAATTATCAATATTTAAATTATCAATGTTATAGATTAAAAAAATAAAATTATAAAATTCTATATTTATATTAGTGAGAAATAGCTGTAGCAGATATACTAGAGCTTCTTATAGCAGCACTTTCAGTAGTTAATACTCCTGTACCGGCTAATGTACTTGCAGAAACTCTAACTATTTCTACAGTATAAACACAACATCCAGGGCATGTATTACATTCACAATAGCTAAAGCTAAAGGAGTTAGTTATATTAACAGCAAGAGCTAGTACTCCAAATGCGTAGTCCCAACTTCCTAAAGCAATTTTTGCTCCATCGTCGCATGTTTTACTTAGTTGGAATGTTACTGTAAATGGCCCACCTAATAGAGGGGTAGCACCTAGAGTTATAAGAGCTTGATAGTTAATTAAAGCATCAAAGTCTATTTTTATACTAGGATTACATAAACAAGTACTATCTATGGTAACACTTGCTACTGGTAATGGATTAAAGGTTGGGCTTGCAAGAGTAGGTATTGGAATAGCTATACCACTACCTTGTCCACAAGCAAATAGGGACTTATTTGGAGTAGGGTGTCCTGGCTTACAATGAGCTTGATTACAGCACTTATATTCGTATTTAGGATAGTCATGATCATAGCATTTATGCTCATATTTTGGGTAATCATGGTTACAGCACTTAGAGTCATATTTATCATTACATTTATCATGATTATAGTCATAAGAATATCTACCTTTAAAGTTCATGAAGAAACCTCCTTAATTTATATATTTTGAATTAGCTGTATTTAATAATAGATTTTATCTGAGATATTTAGTTTAAGGGTTATTAATCATCACATCCACAATCATAGAAATCGTCAAAGCAGTGATTTGTATCATCATGACATGGATCTTTATCATCATCTTGGAATAATGGCTTCAATTTCTGATCTGGGTAGAATTTAGGTGATGGAGCACAATTAAAATCTTCACAAGGGTTCTTAGGTCTTACATCCTTACATGGCTTTGGTACTGGGCAGTATCCATAAGCAGGGATTAATAGTTGAACTAAGAGCTCACATTTAACAATTAGGTGAAACCCTAGTGTTATATCTAAGAAATCACGGTCATCACAGTCTCTTACAAAGTTTCCATCAAGACATTCTGCAACTAGTTCAAGTTTTAAAGTTTCAGCTTCTAAGTCTTTTGAGGATGGAGTAGAACTAGAAGCTATTCTAGCTATGGAATCAGGACAGTAAAGTTTACCTATAGTTTCACTTCTATTTATCTCAAAGAACTCTGAACGCTGTTTACCATCTCTATCTAAGAAGTCTGCGTGGAAGGAGATTATAAAATGAACTATTATTTTATGATATCCATGGTGTCCTCTAAGAGGAAGTTTATCAAAAGCTAAAAGTCTAATATTAAAGTCACGACATCCAAGGAATATCTTTGGATTATTTAATAGATCGCTTCTTAGTTCTTCATCAGTAGTTTTTGTATCAGGTCCTTCATGAAACTTAAGACATCTTTTAATTAAGCATTGATCAAAAACCTTTGGTACCTCAATGCATACTAGCTCTAGTGGATCAGGTAGGCAGCCTTCTTTGTTTATGATGCCTGGTCTTGGCGTAAAATCATTACCAGAGATAAGCATGTATTTTCCTCCTTTTCTTATAATAATTTTCTTTACAGTATATAATATACAGAGAGAATTATAATGTTACATATGAAGTAAAGTAATACATAATAAAGTAATATAAACTTATACTTCCAATTATTTATAGAATTTATATAGATAAATATGTAAAAGTAAATAAAGAAAAGATCTTAGGAACATAATTCCTTAAGATCTAATCAACTTATTTATGATTTCTTATATTAACATATAAGAATATAAATTTTTATTTTTTCTAGTGTGAAATAGATGTAGCAGATATATTAGAACTTCTTATAGCTGCACTTTCAGTAGTTAACAGACCTGTACCAGCTAGTGTACTTGAAGAAACTCTAACTATTTCTACAGTATAAACACAACATCCTGGACATACGTTACATTCGCAGTAGCTGAAGCTAAAGGAGTTAGTTATATTAACAGCAAGAGCTAATATTCCAAATGCGAAATCCCATGTTCCTAAAGCAATTTTTGATCCATCGTTACAAGTTTTACTTAATTGGAAGGTTACTGTAAATGGAGCACCTAAAACAGGAGTAGCACCTAGAGTTAAAAGAGCTTGATAGTTTATTAAAGCATCAAAGTCTATTTTTACGCTAGGATTACATAAACAAGTATTATCTATAGTAACACTTGCTACTGGTAATGGATTGAAAGTTGGGTTTGTAACTGTAGGTATTGGGATAGCTACACCACTACCTTGTCCACAAGCAAATATGGAATGAGTTGGTGTAGGGTGTCCTGGTTTACAATAAGTCTGGTTACAGCACTTATATTCATACTTAGGATAGTCATGGTTACAGCACTTGTGATCATCATAATATCTAGAGTCATGGTTATAGTCATCATCATATTTATAGTCATCATAATATTTAGAATCGTAGTATCTTGATTTCATAAATAAACCTCCTTAAATTTTAAGTTATATTAAATTAAGATATATCTTTTTAATAGTATAGAAATACCTTAATTTATAAATTGAGAAAAAGGATTTATAAAAGTCTATTATATTTAGTATTAAATATAAATTAATGAAAAATAGCTGTAGCAGGTATATTAAAGATTCTTATAGAAGCATTTTGTCCTATATTTATAGTGGGAGATGTATCATAAGTAGCTATACTGCATTAAAATATATTATTAACCTTATGAATTTAAGAATTATTAATTATCACATCCACAATCATAAAAATCATCAAAGCAGTCCTCGTCATTATCACCTGGGAATAGTGGTCTTAATTTCTGATCAGGATAGAACTTAGGTGCTGGAGCACAATTAAATTCTTCACAAGGATTTTTAGGTTTTACATCTTTACATGGTTTTGGCACTGGACAGTATCCATAAGCTGGAATTAACAATTGAACTAGGAGCTCACATTTAACAATTAAATGGAAGCCAAGTGTGATATCTAAGAAATCATGACCATGACGATCTCTTTCAAAGCTTCCATCAAGACACTCTGCAACTAATTCAAGCTTTAAGATTTCAGCTTCTAAGTCTTTTGAGAATGGTGTAGCACTAGAAGCTATTTTAGCTATGGACTCAGGGCAATAAAGTCTACTTATAGTTTCACTTCTATTTATTTCAAAGAACTCTGAGCATTGCTTACCATTTCGATCTAAGAAGTCTGCATAGAAGGAAATTATAAAATGAACTATTATTTTGTTATATCCATGATGTCCCTTAAGAGGAATTTTATCAAAAGCTAAAAGCCTAATATTAAAGTCACGACATCCAAGGAATATCTTTGGATTATCTAGTGGATTGCTTCTTAGTTCTTCATCAGTAGTTTTTGTATCAGGTCCTTCATGAAATTTAAGACATCTTTTAATTAAGCATTGATCAAAAACTTTAGGTACTTCAATGCATACTAGCTCTAATGGTTCAGGTAGACAGCCTTCTTTATTTATGAGGCCTGGTCTTGGGGTGAAATTATTACCGGAGATAAGCATGTATTTTCCTCCTTTTCTTATAATAAATATCTTTACAGTATATAATATACAGTGGAAATTATAATGTTACATAGGAAATGGAAAAGAGAAAGAGAAATTTATATATTTTAAGAACAAAAATACTTCAGGAAAAAGATTAATTAAAGTTTTTTATAATTATTCATTGTATTGTATAAAAGTATAAGGTTTTGTTTATTAACTCACCTAGAGATAAATGAATTCTATGAATAATCTTAAGGGCAAAAGTATACTTAGAATATAAATATGAAAATAAATATATATATGTTACTAAATACCAATATATAAAGATAAACTTTAATATTAATAAATATATAGGTTTTTTCATTCAAAACGTATCTTATGCAC
>NZ_JBFNEO010000128.1:0-8164 GCF_040797585.1 Clostridium sp. | reverse complement strand
CTATCATTACTTAAGGCTTATTCAAAGATTGAGTTTGGATGTAGTTTATCTATATATTGAATCACACCTTAAAATAAGCCTTAAGTTACTATGATTTGTAGTACATTCAGAGGTTAAGCTTGCATATGGCACATCTATAGTAATAATATGATAGTTTAAATTCTAATCAATGAAGGTTATAATGATAATATAAAATTATATAGTTTAATAAAGATTATTTATAAAAGGCAATATGAGGATTACAATTATATAAATTTTAAATGTAGATTTATTAATAAAATATATCTAGTATAGGTGCCTTGTATTTTACATGGAATAGCATATGATAATAGTTAATTAAACTTTATAAGTGGTTAAGATTTTTACTAAGAATAATAACTTATGATACAGGATAAATAAGACTAAGAGGTGATAACCGTGGCATATACGGCTTTATATAGGGAATGGCGACCTAAGATATTTGATGATGTGGTAGGTCAAGAACATATAACAACAACACTTAGAAATCAAATATTAAAGGAAAGAACTGCCCATGCATATCTTTTTTGTGGAACTAGAGGTACGGGAAAAACATCTACAGCAAAGATAATGGCTAAGGCATTAAATTGTTTAGATTTACAAGAGGGAGAACCTTGTAATCAATGTGATATGTGTAAGAAGATAGGTTCAGGACTTTCTATAGATGTTACTGAATTAGATGCAGCTTCTAATAATGGAATAGACAAAATAAGAGATATTATAGATGATGTACAGTATCCTCCTCAAGAAGCTAAATTTAAAGTTTACATAATGGATGAGGTCCACATGCTTTCTCAAGGGGCAGTAAATGCTTTTCTTAAGACCCTTGAGGAACCACCAAATAGAGTTGTCTTCATATTAGCAACTACAGATCCTCAGAAACTTCCTATAACTATTCTTTCAAGGTGCCAAAGATTTGATTTTAAAAGAATTAAAACAGAGGATGTATCCACAAGGCTTAGAAAGATAGTAGATGGATTAGGAGTTTTCGCAGATGATAATAGCCTTGATTTGGTATCTAGAATGAGTGATGGAGCGATGAGGGATGCCCTAAGTATACTAGATCAAGCCATAGCTATGGGTGGAGGAAAAATAGAATATAATAATGTAATAGAGATGCTTGGACTTGTAACCAGCGAACATTTATTAAATCTTACTGAATGCGCCCTAAGTAGAGATACAGAAAAAGCAATGAGGATAATTGATGATATAGTTTTTGCAGGTAAGGATGTTCAAACCTTTATAAAAGATTTAACAACACATATGAGAAACCTACTTATGGTAAAGGTAAGTAATAATCCACAAGAGGTTTTAGATATGTCTCTTGAGAATATAGAGCTATTGAAGAAACAGTCGGATAAACTGGGTGTTGAAGAAATCATGAGATTTATAAGAATTCTTCAAGAAGCAGAAGAACAATCTAAGTGGAGTAAGCAAGGGCGTATATATTTAGAACTTGCTCTTATAAAAATGTGTAGAATAGAGTTTGATAATTCCCCAGAAGTTATTCTAGCTAGAATAAATAAACTTGAAAGTGCCTTAAGAAGTGGAAAGATAGCTGTTTCCGTAGATGAATCAGAGGGACCAAGAGGAAATGAGCAAAGGAAGAGCTTACCGCAAGAAAAGCCAAAGCCTAATGTGGTAAAGAAACAAGAGGATCAAGAGGAAATAGAAGAAAACTTTAATGAAAGTTCTGAGCTTAATATATCTAAGGTAGAAAAAGCTTGGAGAGATATATTGGAAACTTTTAAAAGTAGAAGACAGATGGTTATATATGCCTCCCTTATAACAGGAAGATTATATTCTTGCAGAAATGGAGTAATAGAAATAAGATATGAAGAGAAGTTTTCATTTAATAAACAAAGACTTGAAAAAGAAGATTATAGAAAGTTAATAGACGGTGTATTTTCAGAGGTTTTAAGAGAAAAAGTTAAGGTTAAGTATACAATAGAAAAAGAAGAAAAAGAAGTTAGTGAATCTAAAGAAGATAAGCTTAGAGCTGCCTTTGGAGAAGATATGGTTGAAATTATAGATTCATAGTATAGAACTATTATACATATTAATTATATAGTACTATGTATATATAACACTCTATGATAAGAAATAAAATCAAAGATTACAGCAAGTTAATGAGGAATAGGCTTATGACTTAAAAATAGTATTTTATATAAGGTTTAAGCTTTATTTTAAAAGTTGTACTTTATATAGTATTAAAAGAAAAAATAATATATAATAAAAATTAAGTTAATTTTAAGGAGGATTTCATATGGCAAGAGGTGGATTTCCAGGAGGCTTAGGCGGAGGAAATATGCAAAATTTATTAAAGCAAGCTCAAAAGATGCAAAAGCAAATGGAAGATATGCAAAAAGAGCTTGAGAGTAAAAATTTTGAAGCTACAGCAGGTGGCGGAGCAGTTAAGGCAGTAGTTAATGGAAAAAATGAAGTTTTAGAAATTAAGATAAAGCCTGAAGTTGTAGATGAAGATGATGTTGAAATGTTAGAAGATTTAGTGTTAACTGCAGTTAATCAAGCACTAAAGAATGCACAAGATGAGACATCAGAAGGAATGAAAAAGGTAACTGGTGGAATGAACATTCCAGGAATGTTTTAATAAAATTTAGAATTAAGTTTTAGCTTAGGCATACAATGTAATTGTATGCCTAAAATAGTTTATATAATAAATATTATTAAACAGTAGATATTTTTACGGTTATATATAATAATATACTCATATGGGTAATAAATAATTTGAATTTTTATTATAGTTAATTTCCTATTTTACGATGAATTATTAAATATAAAGGATGTAAATTTTAATTTGAAAAGAGATTTATATAATATAAATATTAGAATTAAAGGGATGTGATGTTTAATGGATTTTTATCCAGTAGCAATAGAGAAGCTTATTGAAGAATTTGCTAAGCTACCAAGTGTAGGTTATAAAACAGCTCAAAGATTAACACTCCATGTTTTAAATCTTCCTAAAGATGAAGTAGAAGAGTTCGCTAAGGCTCTAGTTGAGGCTAGAGGAACTATAAAATACTGTTCTATCTGTGGAAACTATACAGACAAGGATCCATGTGCTTTATGTTCTAATCCTAATAGAGATAAGGCGGTAGTTTGTGTTGTAGAGCAGCCTAAAGACATAATGTCTATGGAAAAAGTAAGAGAATTTAATGGAGTTTATCATGTATTACATGGAAATATTTCTCCTATGGCAGGAAGAGGACCAGCTGATATAAAGCTTAAAGAACTTATATCTAGAATGAATGGAAGTGTAAAAGAAGTTATAGTGGCTACAAATCCTACAATTGAAGGTGAAGCTACAGCTATGTACATATCTAAGATATTAAAACCTTTAGAAGTAAAGGTAACAAGAATAGCTCATGGTATACCAGTAGGTGGAGACTTAGAATATGCCGATGAGGTAACTCTGTCCAAGGCTCTTGAAGGAAGAAGAGAAATATAAGTATAGAATTGATGAGTGTTTATAGGGTTTTGGATTCAAAACTTATCTTATGTACTACTTAAAATCTAAGATTTTAAGTAGTACATGTATAAGTTAAGATTTAGGCTAGAAGCCCTATATTCTTCAAGGTCACTTATGTTAAGCAGAAAACCATAAGTGGATTATCATTTACTATAAATAAAGTTACTATAGAAAAATAAAGTTTAGTAACTATTAAAACAGAGTAGACTCAGATAATATAAAAGGGTGCTAGAGTAAGGACAACGAAATTAGAGGTTCTTATACTAACATCCTTTTAATTGTTTTTAGTTAAAACTTTAAAATTAATAATAAAGTAGTTTCTGTTATGTATTACAATAAAATGGTATAATTAGATATAAATACATAAAAATCTTCGAGAATAAATTTTATCCGATGGCTATAAGTTTTAGCACCCCCACCCTCTTAAAAGGTGGGGAATAACAGTTGCTACGACCCTAGATTAACTCATATAACCTTCACATGGGGGAAAGAACATCACCTGAAGGAAGATTTGTTCTATATACTGTAATTATTAAATAAGAATTGTAGATATAAATAAGGTTCATACATTAATAATAAGAATGGATTAGTTATAGATGAAGTTAAAGAAATACCGCTTTTTAGATAGATAACTATTTTTAAGTAATGAGTGAAGGGAAGGATATAAATTGATAAAGATGAATTATTACGATTTAGAAGCTATTGAAGATAGTAAATTAAAGTTTGCAGTAATAGCAGCAAAGTATGATGGTGGATGGATATTTGTAAGACATAAAGAAAGAGAAACCTTTGAGATACCAGGTGGTCATCGCGAAGATGGTGAAAGTATAGAGAACACTGCATCAAGAGAATTATATGAGGAAACGGGAGCAAAAGATTTTAAGTTGTATCCTATATGTATATATTCGGTAGATAGAGGAGGGGTTGAGTCCTTCGGACAATTATTTTATGCTGATATATATAATCTAGGAGATTTGCCTTATTCAGAAATTGGTGAGGTGAAGATCTTTTATAATATACCTGAGAATTTAACTTATCCTTTAATGCAACCTTCTTTGTCTGAGAAGACAATTGATTTTTTAAGTAGCAATATAGAGCTTTTAAAATCAGAATAAAATAAGGATTTAATAATATCTATAGATAAAACACACAAAATATTAAACTAAACTTCAATCTATCATAACTTATATTCTATTCAAGCATTAAGGGTGAATATGGTATATATAGGTCACATGATAATTGAAACTAAATCAACAGCTACCATTATTTAAAGCCTACTCAAAAGTTGAGTTTTCAAATAATTTATCTCTCTATATATAACGATGAGTTTATCTAAGAGAGTTTAAATATTATATAAGATATGTACATATAAAGTGTATATTTTAAAAAGAATAAAACTCCTATTTTTTGTCAACACTTAAGATGATATATAAATAGGAGGTTTATGGTTATATGAATAAGAATTTTATAATTAATAATATAGAATTAAAAGTTTGTGATGAGGGATTTAGAAATAAAGAAGAATTACTAGAAGCTATAAATCAAGCTATAGGAGAACTAGAAGCTATAAGAAATTATTTTGATAATGTACAAGACCCTAAGTTGGTAGAAGTAGCTATATATACAGAGGCAGCTGTAAAAGCTAAGTATGATTATTTAATTAAAGAAGCAAAAAGATTAGGATTAAATTGTAGTATAATAGCTTCATAGCATATTATATTAATATAGTAGTATAGACTTTCAAAGATAGGAGGAGAGAGATGGAAGCTTTAATAGCATTTATAGTAGCTATAGTAGGTCTTTTTATAATAGTAACTATATTCTCATGGCCGATAAAGATTTTTATAAAGCTTTGTGTTAATGGATTGCTAGGAGCGGTTCTTCTATGGTTAGTGAACTTAGTTGGAGCTAGTTTTGGTGTTCAGATAGGTATAAATGTAGTGACAGCTTTAATAGCAGGTTTCTTTGGTGTGCCAGGGGTTATATTCTTAATTGCATATAAGATGTTTATTTAATAAAGGTTTAAAGATAAACCATACTAAGTAATATTGAAATAGAATAATAAAGTAGATTTTTATTTAGATAATTAAATTACCTTATTAATTCGTTAGACTTTAGAATCTATAAATATAAATTAGGTATTTTAAAAGCTTCATTAGTGTAGCAGATTAATTTAAGCTTTGTTTAATATATAGAAGAGTAAGGTGATTCATTAATTGTTCTATCTTATTAATATTAAGAGGCTTGTACTAATAAATAGGACAAGCTTTTTAATATCTATAAAAACTCTAATAAGAAATCTATTTAGAATAACTAAAAGCAGACTACCGAAGGGGGCCTATGGTAGTCTGCTTTAAAAATTAGATGGGAGAATGGATAAAATTTTCTTAAATAAAGACAGGTATCTTTTGTGGGAGAGCTTGTTTTGTTTTAAAATGCTCTTCTAAAATTATTATATGAAGTTTAAAAAAAATGGTTACAAGAACAAATATTTTTTAGCATAGTTGATGATGTTACACGTATATTATATAGTCAAGTTATATTTATTACTTACTACCTTGCAATGTATAATACTGACTGATATACTATAGTTAATAAGATAGAATTTTACTATTTTAAGATAACAATCACTAGATATAGCGTATTAATGATAAGGTAGGTGATTAATTTGAATTCTCAATTAAAGAAGGGTGTTTTAGAGTTATGTGTGCTATCTTTATTGGCTAATAAAGATTACTATGGGTATGAATTAATACACAAGATATCTGAAAATATCCAAATATCCGATGGAACTATATATCCTATCCTAAGAAGACTGAGTAAGGAAGGGTATTTCACAACTTATCTTCAAGAATCTCAAGAGGGACCACCAAGAAAATACTACAAGATAACTGACTTTGGTATGGAAACCAAGAGGACTCTCATAAATGAGTGGGAAGAATTTATAAAGGATGTAAATAGTATATTAGAGGTAGGTGATAATGATGAATAAAGAGCATTTTTTCTTTATATTAAAAAATAATCTTAAGGGATTCACTGATGAAGAAATCCAAGAAATATTATATGACTATGAGGAGCACTTCACAGTAGGTGCCGCAGAGGGAAAGAGTGAAGAGGAAATAGCTAAGGAGCTAGGTGATCCTATAACTATAGCAAAGCAATATAGCGAGAGTAATAAAAATAATAATACCTATACTGGTGGCACTTATGCCAGAAATAATGGGAATGTGAAAGTTAAAAGTAGTAGCAGTGAAAATAAAAAATTATTATCAATGACTATTTTAATAGTTATTGGTATTGTAGCATTAGGACCAATTACGGGATTAGGTGGACTCCTTATTGGTATATTTGGAATCGGTATTGCCTGTACCTTTGGAGGGCTCGGACTTATGATAGGTGGATTAACTGGAACCGTAAGTACTATGTTTTTTAGTTCTATATCCTTACCACTGTCCTCTTTAATCTTTATTGGAATAGGTACCATAGCATTAGGCGTTCTAATTTTAATTGGAGCAGTATATTTAGTTAAGTTATTGATTGATTTATCTAAGAGATTCTATAAATTTATATATGAATCTTTACAGTAGGAGGTACTATATGACTAATAAACCTAGAAATTTTAAAATAAAAAATATTGTCCTAATACTATTATCAGTGGTATTTATATTCTATGGAATTGGTGCCATAATAATTTTGAATTCGGGGGCTACTATATCTAGCGTCTTTCATGGAGAAGGAGTTAGAGGGTTCTTTAGAAATAACTTCAATGGACATGGTGATAGTATTAATATAGATCAAAATGAGTCTATAAGTTTAAAAGATATATCTAAGATAAGTGTATCAACAAGTTTTTCAGATGTAAAAGTTATGTATAATGAAGAAAGTGATTTAAAGGTAGCTTTAAGAGGAAATACAAGAGGTATGATGTCAAACAATGATATGGAGTTAAATGTTAATAGTTCTAATGGAGAGGTTATTATAAAAGAAATATCTAATAATGGAATGCATAATAATGGAATGCACATGAACTTTTCAGATGTGAAGCTTTTATTGTATATACCTAAAGACTATTCAAAAGCAATAGATATTTCTACTGTAAGTGGAGATATGGATTTATCTCAAGTAGACTTAAATACTACAGATATGAACCTTAATTCTATATCAGGGGATATAGAAGCTAATAATATAAACACTAAAAATATAGGGATAACCTCAAAGTCTGGGAGTGTTGATATAAATAAGCTCATAAGTTCTAGCTTAAAAAGTAGTCAAATCTCAGGTGAGATTAATATAAACTATTTTGAAGGAGCTATGGAAGTAGAAACTACATCAGGAGATATTGAAATAAAATCAAATAAAATAGATGGACCATCAAAAATAAATTCAATATCTGGAGAGGTAGATTTATATATAAATCCTAATTTAAATCTTTCATTTGATATAAATTCAGTGTCAGGAGATGTATCTGTAGAAAACTCCTTAAATACTTCAGGGGTAATAAATAAATCCAAAGGCTCTATTAAAATCAATTCAGGGGGTACAGCATATACAGTATCTACTACTAGTGGGGATATAGAAATAAAAGCTAATTAAGAATAATATAAATAAATAGATTAAAATAAGCATTTAGCTATATATAAACTGGTTATATTATAT
>NZ_JBFNEO010000127.1:0-8282 GCF_040797585.1 Clostridium sp. | reverse complement strand
CTTATTTATTTATGCTGGTTTTATATGACAGTATTAATCCCTATATAATTATCTTGCTTGTATATTATCTTTAAAATTTTTATAGAATAATAATTCTATATTATTCTAACTAAACTTTGCTGTAATATAAAACAAAGACCTTCTCACTATTAAAATCAACATAAGTGATAAAGTCTTTGTTTTTAATTTATTATGAAGTTTCTCACTGAAACCTGATTTTCTATACTCCTTAAAGATGTACAATTTTCAAATTCTTAAGCTTAGGTATAAATTAAAATCTACAATATAAACATATCTAACTTATTAACTGAAATTAATCTTATAATTGTATAGTCTATGAAGAGCTCTGGTGCACATTACATATTTAACTAAATCTTCACTGTTCTCCCCATCTTCATCTACCATTATAACTCCATCAAATTCTAGTCCTTTAGCAAAGTAACTAGGTATTAAAACATTTCCTCCTCTATAGATAATATCTTCATTATCTAAAACCTTTATATTCATTGTTTCTTTAAGAACAGGAGCTATCTTGTTTATTTGATCCTTATTTCTACATATAATTGCAAGACTCTCTAATCCTTCCTCTTCCATGTCATCTATGGTGTTTTTTATACTTACTGCTAATTCCTCAATAGAATTAACTTCCTCTTCATAAACCTTATCTCCACTTCTAACTAGCGGAACTATATTATCACCAGTTATGAATTTATTAGCATAGTCCATAATCTCCTTAGTGGATCTATAGCTCTTATTTAAAGAGAACATTTTAATACTCTCTTTAGGAAAGATTTTATGAAGATTCATCATAGGAGATTCTACCTCTTTTTTTATAAGTCTTTGATTTACATCTCCAACTATAGTAAAGGAATTACACCCTGTTAGTTTTTTTATAACTATAAACTGAAGCATAGAATAATCTTGAGCCTCATCTATAACTACGTGTTTTAATTCCTCTTTAACCTTTAATCCTTGAAGATTAATTTTAAGATATAGTATAGCACCTAAATCATCATTTAATAAAATTTTATTATTATTAAATCTATTATATATGTCCTCTACTTTTTCTCCATCTAAATATCTTAAAGATTCTTTAGCATTTAAAACTTCTCTTAAAAGATTTCTTATTTCTATCTTTCTTTTAAAGTTTATATTGTTCTCTTCTACAGCCAATTTATCTTTTGGCATTTCTTCCTTAATCTTTTTATATTTAGATTCTATATCTCTAAATATATCATCTCTTTTATATCTAATCTTGTTATATAATATCCTCTTTACCTTAGCACTTCTTCTAAAAAGAGGCATAGCTTTAAAATCTTTATTAATCATTGATAGGATTTCTTCTTTATCTACTAAAACCTCATTATTAAATAGGAGAGATCCTACCTTAAAGTAATTTTCATTTAAGTCCTCTATTAGTTTATCTAAATCACCTAAGAAGCTTTCTGATCCCTTATATTTTATTTCTTTTAAGAATTCTTCCTCTCCCTTTAGTACCTGCTCTATCTCATAGGTAAAAGGAACTATCTCTTTATTATCCTCTATAAACTGCATAGCAAATTCTCTAAAAGTACTTTGCTTTACACCATTCCCTTCCCCAAGAGAGGGAAGAACATTTCCTATATACTCCATAAATATAGAGTTAGGTCCCAAAATAAGGGTTTTATCCTCTAACTGTTTTCTATAATTATATAAAAGATAAGCTATTCTATGTAGGGCTATGGTAGTTTTACCGCTTCCAGCCACTCCATTTACCACAGTTACAGAAAGTCTCTCATTTCTTATTATTTCATCCTGTTCCTTCTGTATTGTCATAACAATATCTTTAAGCTTCTCATTAGAGTTAGAACTTAAAACCATCTGAAGAATCTCATCTTTTACGTCTATATCAGAATCAAAACAGCCTTGAAGTTCACCTTTTTTTATTATATATTGTCTTCTCCCTTGAAGATCTACCTCTATTTCCCCTCCTGGTGCACTATAATAGTGTTCACCTAAGGTTCCCGCATAAAATAAAGATGCAACTGGTGCTCTCCAGTCGATTATTAAAGGTTCATCATACCCCTCTGGCGTTACTCCAAACCTACCTATATAATATTTTTCTACATCTTCAAATTCCTTATCTTCAAAAATTATCCTTCCAAAATAAGGTGAATATTTTAATGTATTAAGCTCTTTTAACTTTCTATCTATGGTTTTAAATGCCTCTTCCTGAACATATCTTTCATGGTCGAAATATTCTATAACCTGGTCTTCATCATCCTTATAATCTTCAATAAACTTCTTTCTATAATTTAAAATTTCATTTACTAAACCCTTTCTCTTAGTAATTCCTCTTAAAATCTCTTCATTTATTATATTAATAGTTTCCTTTAACTTAAACTTCTCTAACTGTAGGTCATAATCACTACTATTTGCATCTAAAAAATTCTCTTTATCCATATATCTACCTACCTTTCTATAATGGTAATTTATATTATATCATTTTTATATAATAAAGCTAAAACTTAAAGATTCATTATAATAGATATTCTCTAAAAATCCTATGTTTTAATAAAATTTCATAATTCTTATAGCATAATAGCTAATTTGTAGTTTAAACTATTATTTGTTATAATATATATAGGGAATTCGTACTTATGTAAGTTGTAATTTAAAAAGATAGCATCTTTTAAGATGCTATCTTTTTTACTATTCTATAGTATTATCTTCTTCATTATCTATCTTCTCTGAAGCTACTTCCTCTTCCACAATATCTGGTCTTCTTTGCTTTATGATTTCCATGAATTCTTCACCCATTATAGTTTCTTTTTCTAATAACTTCTCTGATATCTCAACTAATAGATCTTTATTGTCATTTAAAAGTTCTATGGCTTTTTCATGGCAGTTTTTTATAATATTTAAAGTTTCCATATCTACAGCAGTTCCTGTCTCTTCACTACAATTCATAACAGGTCTTCCATCTAAATATTTATTTCTTACTGATTCTAATGCCATCATATCAAATTTTTCACTCATACCATATACGGTTACCATGCTTCTAGCACTTTGAGTGGCTCTTTCTATATCATTAGATGCCCCTGTAGATATCTCATTAAATTCTACTTCCTCTGCAGCCCTTCCTCCAAGCATTACTACTATTTGATCTAACATCTCTTCCTTAGATACTAGATATTTCTCCTCTGTTGGAAGCTGCATAGTATATCCTAAGGCTCCCATTGTTCTTGGTACAATAGTTATCTTATGCACTGGATCTGCATTTTTAAGTAGAGCTGCTGTTAAGGCGTGACCTACCTCATGGAAGGCTACTATTCTCTTTTCCTTAGCAGACATAATTCTATCCTTTTTCTCTTTACCTGCAATTACAACTTCAACTGCATCCTCAAGGTCTTCTTGTATTACAAACTTTCTCTTATTCTTTACAGCTCTTAAAGCTGCTTCATTTACCATATTAGCAAGATCTGCTCCTACTGCTCCTGGAGTTGATTTAGCTATAGAGTTTAAATCCACATCCTCTGAAAGTCTAACTCCTTTAGCATGAACCTTAAGTATAGCCTCTCTTCCAATTAAGTCTGGTCTGTCAACTATTACACGTCTATCAAAACGTCCTGGTCTAAGTAATGCCTTATCAAGGATTTCTGGTCTATTAGTAGCTGCTAGTATTACAACTCCCTTAGAAGAATCAAATCCATCCATTTCAGATAGAAGCTGATTTAATGTCTGCTCTCTTTCATCATTTCCTTGTAATGCCCCATCTCTACTTTTACCAATAGCGTCAATTTCATCTATGAATATTATGCAAGGAGCCTTTTCTTCTGCCTGTCTAAATAAATCACGGATTCTTGCTGCTCCCATACCAACAAACATCTCTACAAAGTCTGATCCTGACATAGAGAAAAATGGAACTTTAGCTTCTCCTGCCACAGCCTTTGCAAGAAGGGTTTTACCTGTTCCTGGTGGTCCAACAAGAAGTGCCCCTTTAGGAAGTCTTGCTCCTATCTCACTGTATTTTTGTGGATTATGAAGAAAATCCACAATCTCTATTAAGGATTCCTTAGCTTCTTCCTGTCCTGCTACATCCTTAAAGGTTTTTCCTGTTTCATTTTCCGCATATATCTTACCTACATTTTTACCGAAGGACATTACTCCTCCACCCATTTTCTTATCTAACTTTCCAAATATAAGTCTTCCAAGAAGCATAAAGATAAGAATAGGCCCTACCCAATACAGTATTAATCCTGTGAAAGGATCATTATTAGGTATCTCTGCATTAAACTCTACATCTGCCTCTCTAAGAGTTTCTACTAATTTAGGGTCCTTTATGTTTCCTGTATAAAGAGTTTTCCCTCCATAAACACTATCGTCTATAGGTTTTATAGCTAGTGCATCTCTTTGTATATCCACTGACTTAACCTTATTTTGTTCAAGTAAGGTTAAAAACTCACTGTAAGTTATTTTTTTAGTTGTATAATTAGTAATTCCATAATTTATTGTTAATACTACAGCAATTACACCCATTAAATAAAATAGTCTGTATTTAAATTTATTATCTTTAAACATAATTTGGTCTGCCTCTTGGCATTAGCTCCTTTCAAGTAAAACTATATAGCTCTTATATGGTTTAAATAATAGCTATATTTATTTCTTCTTTTGATATATTAAGTTTATCTTTAATTATTTAGCAAGTTCATATATTGCTCTTCCATATATTTTAGCATTAGAAATTAAGTCTTCTATTTCTATATACTCATCTGGTTTATGAATAACATCTGGCTTTCCAGGGAAGATTGGTCCAAAGGCAACTGTATTTGGCATACTTTTAGCATAGGTTCCTCCCCCTATAGCTATAAGCTCCGCTTTATCACCTGTTATTTCCTCATAAGCAATTTGAAGTTTCTTTATAAGTTCATGATCCTTTGAGAAATATAACGGCTCATCTAAGTCTATATCCTTAATCTCTGCATTAGCCTTTTCTGAAGTAGCTTCTAATTTCTTTAATAATTCCTCATTATTAATAGTAACTGGATATCTTATATCTATTCTAAGGTCTGCCTTATCCTCACATAGATTTATTATTCCAACATTTAAAGTTAACTTTCCAGAAGGCTCATCTATATACCCTACTCCAAATCCTTCTCCATTTACTTCTGTTCCTATACTTTCTGATAAAAATCCTAAGAACTCCTTTAAATCCCCTTTAATATCTAAGGTATTTAAAAACATTATCATATGCATTATTGCATTCTTTCCTAAATGAGGAGTAGATCCATGGGCAGAAACACCATGAGACTTTATCTTAACTCCATCTTCACTAGGTTCAATATTTATATGGTAATTTTTTTCCTTATTAAATTCCTTTAATTTATCATTAAAATATTCCATATCCTTGCCAGTAACTAAAGCTTCACAAAGACTAGGAACTATGTTTGGTCTTTCTCCAGCTTTTATGCTCTTTACTTTAATCTCTCCATCTTTTATATTGAAAGTTTTCCCTAAAGTAAAGTGAAGAATTCCCTTTTCTGCATATATTATTGGATATTCAGCATCAGGGGTAAAACCTAAAACCGGCGGCTTTTCCTTTTTTAAATAATATGGAAGATCATTACTACCTGTTTCCTCATTAGTTCCAAATATTATTCTTACCTTCTTTGATAATGGAATATCTAAATCCTTTATAGCTTTAAGCCCATAAAGTGCTGCCATCATAGGTCCTTTATCATCAGTAGTACCTCTACCATATATTCTGCCACCATGTATCTCAGCTCCATAAGGATCATATGTCCATCCTTCACCTTCTGGAACTACATCTAAATGCCCTAAAACAGCTACATAGTCATCTCCTTCACCATATTCTGCATAGCCTGCATAGCCATCTATATTCTTGGTTTTAAATCCTAAGTCTTCTGATATCTTAAGAGCACATAAAAGAGCATTATTTACTGCCTCTCCAAAAGGCATACCTTCTTTTCCTTCTCCCTCAAGACTCTTTATTCTTATTATTTCCTGGGTAGATCTTACTAATTGATCCTTTAACTCATCAACTTTTTTACTTATCATAAAATTTCCCCCTCTACTTTAAAAATCCTAATCTATTAAAAGGATAAACCCTAACTTGAGCTTTTCCCTTTATATCTTCTTCATCAATATATGGATTTCTCCAACTCCTTGAATCATAAGAATTAGCTCTATTATCTCCTAAGAATAAATACTTTCCACTTGGAACTGTAAAGCTACCTGTTTGATTGCTAGGATTCTCTACATAAGGCTCATTTAATTCCTCTCCATTTATAAAAACTTTTCCACCATCTTTTATCTCCACATTATCTCCTGGAAGGCCTATAACTCTTTTTATTAAAAGCTCTTCTTTCTCACCATTGTTTATTCCCTCTTTAAAGTCAAATACTAGTATATCTCCTCTTTCAATCTTACTATAATTATATATTTTAGTTACAAACAAATGGTCTCCTTCAGTTAATGTAGGATACATTGATTCTGATGGTATATATACCTTAAATAATAAAAATTTATTTATTAGGATTGATATTATTACAGCAGCTGCTATAGGTATTATCCAATCTTTAACTAAAGAACCACTAATACTCTTAATTGATTTACTATCTTCTTTACTCATCTTCCCACATACCTTCCATTAAATCATTAATATATTTCTCTCTACTTTTAGTGGCTTCATTATCTACCTTAAACCCATCTTCAGTTCTTATAATAACTACGCCTTCCTTAACCTTGCCTTCTATAATGGAAATATTTATTTTAATTATCTCTCCATTATCATCTTCACAAAAGGCAATACTATGGTCTATTCTATCTATTATGAATTTTTCCATAAACAATAATTTTAACTTTATTCTCTTAGAATAAAGTTAAATGCCTCCTTCCATCTTGCACATCCAATTTATAGTATATCATAATAACTTTTTCTTAACCACAAATAGTAATCTCATAGAATAACCTAAACTAAAGGCAGTTTTTACTATATATTTTTTGATTATAATTAAAATATATAAAAATTAAATTTTTATATATTTTATATTAATTTTGCTATTATAACAAATAAATTTTGTATGAACCAAGTTCATAAATATTTTATCATATTTTAAGTAAAAACATTAGGCATCTTAAAAAATATTTAATCAGTATAGTATACTCCCCCTTATAGTATATAATGAGTATAATATATTGTTTTAAATATACTATACTCACTATATACTATAAGTTATTGGACTATTTTTGACCAAATAGTTTATCTAAGATGCCTTTTATTAATATAAATTAAAAATCTTATGTTAATTAAAGGGCTGCCGCATTAAGAACAAATACTAGAATATATTGTGCTAATTTTAAATTTGCAATCAATATATTGTATGTAAATTCCTTAGTGCCACAGCCTTTTAATTAATTAAAAATTTATATATTTTTCTTATCTCTGAGCCTCTGTATCTATTAACATAAGATTATTATCTATTATAATATCAGATAATAATTTTGAATATGTCTTATTACCGTTCTTATCTTCAACTGTACTATATCCTGCTTTTTCAAGTGCTTTTGCTTGATCTATATAATTACCTGATGTAAATAAGCCAGCCTTTGTATATCTTTCATTATTTTTTAAAAAGCTACCGTGATCTATGAATGAATCCGTCTTTTCCTCGTAATATCTAAATTCATCCTTTATTTCTTTATTATGAAATTCCGTTGTATCCATGGTAACCTTTTTTCCCTTCCATCCTTTATCTGCCTTTATACCAAAATAATTATTTGCCTTTGTAGTTAAATTGGACTTTCCCCATCCAGTTTCAAGGATAGCTTGGGCTATTGTAATGGATGGTAAAATTCCATACTTTTCGTAGGTTTTTATAGCATCCTCTTTTATATCATTTATAAAAGTAATATGCTCCTCTCCATTTACAGATGATGTTTTCTCTATTTGAGATAAAAATTTCTTTGCTAATGACTTTGATTTATCATTATAATTTAACTCCTCTAATACATTATCAAAAGATTCTAATACATAATCATTTCCCTCTTGCTTTATAAACTTTAAAGCCATGTTTCTTATATCCTCTTCAGAAACCTGTGATAAATCCCCCTTTTTAGGAACCGCAAGAGCTGCTGCTACTTCTGTCCAACTAATTTGCTTATGTGGCTTACTTACAGAGTCTGTAATCTTTATGAATGTCCCTTTATCAAAGTTTCTTATCCTTATCTCTTCCTTTTCAGGTTTTAAAATACTTATACCTAAAATCAAAATCCCAAATGCT
>NZ_JBFNEO010000126.1:0-8283 GCF_040797585.1 Clostridium sp. | reverse complement strand
ATATAATAATGAATCTGGTTAAATACTTTAGAGAAGATATAAAATTTTAATAAAAAAATTAAATAAACCTAACAGCAGTGGTCACTTTAACAGAATAAATTGACAAAAAATGTTCATCTATTATACTGAAATTAGGAGAATAAAATAAAAGTTATCAGAATATATAATTTTGTAAACGTTATATAGGAGGAGGAGAAATGATCAAGTCATTAAAAGAACTTATAGATATTGCAAAATTGAAGGAAAGAAAGACTTTATCAGTGGCAGTGGCAGAAGATAGTGAGGTTTTAAAAGCAGTACTTCAGGGTGTAAACCTTGAAATTATAAATGCTATATTAGTTGGTAACAAGGAAAAAATAGAGGAAATAGCAAAGGAAGAGAACTTATCTTTAGATAAGGTAGAAATTGTAGATGAAAAGAATATTAAAAAAGCAGCAGCGAAGGCTGTAGAACTTGTAGGAAATGGACAGGCTAATTATATTATGAAGGGAATGCTTGGAACTTCTGATCTTCTAAAAGCTGTTTTAAATAAGGAAGCAGGCCTTAGAGGAAGTGGTTTATTATCCCATGTAATGGTCTATGAAGCTAAAACCTATCACAAACTTTTATTTTTAACTGATGGTGGAATGGTGCCTTATCCAGAACTTAAGGATAAAATAGGAATCATAGATAATGTAGTTAAGGTTTGTCATAGTTTAGAGATTAATAATCCTAAGATAGCACCTCTTTGTGCTGTGGAGGTAGTTAATCCATCTATGAACGCTACATTAGATGCGTCAATTCTAAGCACCATGAACAAAAGAGGACAAATTAAAGGGTGTATAATAGATGGTCCTTTAGCCCTTGATAATGCCATATCAAAAGAGGCAGCAGAGCATAAGGGTATAATAAGTGAAGTTGCAGGAGATGCAGATGTTTTATTAATGCCTAGTATAGAGGCAGGAAATCTTTTAGGAAAGTCTTTAACATATTTTGCACAGGCAGAAAGTGCAGGGGTAGTTATGGGGGCAAAATGTCCTATTGTTTTAGTATCTAGAGCAGATACAGCTAAATCTAAGCTTTATTCAATAGCTCTTGGAGCTATTATTGGATAGAATTTGTACTACTTAAGGGGGATTTAATATGAAAAAAATAATGAGTGGTAATGAAGCCATAGCAAGAGGTGCCTATGAAGCAGGATGTAATATAGCATCAGCTTATCCAGGAACACCTAGTACAGAAATACTAGAAAATTTCGCAGAGTATGAAGGAGTTTATGCAGAGTGGGCTCCTAATGAAAAGGTAGCCTTTGAAGTAGCATCAGGTGCTTCTATTGGAGGAGCAAGAAGCTTATCAACTATGAAGCATGTTGGACTTAATGTGGCTGCAGACCCACTTTTTACTATGGCTTATGAAGGGGTTAATGGGGGATTTGTTGTTGTTACTGCTGATGATCCAGGAATGCATTCTTCACAGAATGAACAGGATAATAGATTATATGCACCTCATGCTAAGGTTGCATTAGTTGAGCCAGCAGATTCTAAAGAATGTAAAGAATATATAAAAGAAGCTTTTAAAATCAGTGAAGAGTTTGATACAGTAGTTTTATTTAGAACTACCACTAGAGTTTCTCACTCAAAGAGCATAGTAGAACTTGGAGAGAGAGAGGAAACACTTATAAAGAAATACGAAAAGAACATTAAAAAATATATTATGATACCAGCTCATGCTAGAGCTAAGCATTATGAAGTGGAAGAGAGATTAGAGAAATTAAGGGAATATTCTAATAGTACTCCTTTAAATAGAGTAGAGATGGGAGATAAGTCTATTGGTATAATAACCAGCGGAATAAGTTATCAATATGCAAAAGAAGTTTTTGGAGAAAAGGCTTCTTACTTAAAGCTTGGATTTACATTCCCACTACCAGATAAATTAATAAAGGATTTTAGTGAAAAAGTAGATAAGCTTTATATAATAGAAGAAAATCATCCTTATATTGAAGAATTCGTAAAGATTATGGGAATTAATTGTATAGGAAAAGATATAATCCCAGTTTGCGGAGAGCTGAATCCAGATATAATAAGAAAAGCTATTCTTAATGAAGAGATAGAGAAAACTTATAGTGTAGAAGCTAAAGCTCCTAATAGACCACCAGTTTTATGCCCAGGATGCCCTCATAGAGGAATATTCTATGCAGTATCTAAGCGTAAGGATGTAATAGCTACAGGAGATATAGGATGTTATACCTTAGGTATGGTTCCACCTTTAAGTGTTACCGATACAGTAATTTGTATGGGAGCATCTATATCAGGAGGACTTGGAATTCAAAAGGCAAGAGAAATGGCAGGAGAGAAATCTAAGATATTTGCATTTATCGGGGATTCTACTTTCTTCCATTCAGGAATAACAGGGCTTATAGATTCTGTTTATAATAATATTCCAATAGTTACATGTATATTAGATAATAGAATTACAGGAATGACAGGACATCAGGAAAATCCAGGTTCAGGTAAGACCCTTCAAGGAAAAGAGGCTCCTATGATAGATATAGAGACAGTTGTATTATCTTTAGGAATCAAGAAGGAGAATTTAAGGGTGGTAGATCCTTATAATCTAGGGGAAACAGAAGCGGCAGTTAAAGAAGCTTATAATAGCAGTGAGCCTTTTGTTATTATAACAAAGCAACCATGTGCTTTAATTAAAGATGTAATGAAAAAGAGAGCAAATTTAAAGTGCAGAGTAATACCAGAAAAGTGTGTTAAATGTAAAGCTTGCCTTAGAACTGGATGTCCTGCATTAAGTCAAGATAGTAATGGAAAATCTCAAATAGATAAAAATATGTGTAATGGCTGTGAAATATGTAAACAAGCTTGTAAGTTTGGAGCAATAGAAAAGGTGGGTGAATAATTATGACAAAGAGTATTTTATTTGTAGGAGTAGGAGGACAAGGAACAATTCTGGCTTCTAAGATATTAACAGAGGGACTTTTAAAGGCAGGCTATGATGTTAAGATGTCAGAGGTTCATGGTATGGCTCAAAGAGGGGGAAATGTTTCTACCCAGGTTAGATTTGGAGAAAAGGTATATTCCCCACTTATAGAAGAGGGAGATGCAGATGTAATAGTAGCGTTTGAAAAAAGCGAAGCTGCTAGATGGATAACCTTCTTAAAAAATGGAGGATCTTTAATCGTTAATGATTATGAAATACATCCTGTAACTGTTGTTATGGGAGGAGAGAAGTATCCAGGCAATGTAAATGAGCAGCTTAAAAATGAAGTGGAAAAGACCCTTATAATAGATGCGGCTAAGGTGGCAGAAGGCTTTGGCAATATAAAGGCTCAAAATGTAGTATTACTTGGAGCTCTTATAAAGGCTTTAGGACTTGAAGAGATAAATTGGATTGAAATCTTAAAGGAAAGTGTTCCAGCTAAAATATTTGATTTAAATAAGAAGGCTTTAGAGTACGGATTAAATGCATAAAAATAAAAGGCTTGGGTAAACCAAGCCTTTTATTTTACTACTTTTATATTTTCAACCTTAGGATCTTCAGTTCCTTGAACATAAAGTCCTACAGCTTTTAATTCCTCAACATAATCTATTATTTCTTCTGTTATTATTTCACCAGGACATAATACAGGGATTCCAGGTGGGTATGCAAGTAAAAACTCACCACTTATTCTACCTATACTATCTCTTAAAGATAGAGATTCCTTTTCACTATTAAAAGCCTCTCTTGGAAGTTTCTCAAGAGGTGGAATATTAGGTATATCTAAGAAGTCAGGCTTTTTAGAAGCTTTACCTATATAGTCCTTACTTATTTCCTTTAGAGCATCTATTAGTTTATCTATATTTTCCTTAGTATCTCCTAAGGATCCTACAGCAAGAGCATTGTATAAATCTGAAAGTTCTAGTTGTATGTGATATTTATTAGATAAAATCATATCTAAGTCATATCCAGTTATACCAAGATCTCTGCAAGTTATGGTTATTTTTGTAGGATCTAATGAATATACTCCAGGATTTCCTAGTATCTCTTCACCAAAGCAGTAAAGTCCAGGAATCTTATTTATTTCAGCTCTAGCATAGTTCGCTAGGTCTATAGACTTATCTAGAAGCTCTTTTCCAGAAAGAGCAATTTGACGTCTAGCGCAATCTAGAGAAGCCATTAAGATATATGAAGGTGACGTAGTTTGAAGAAGGTTCAATATTTGTTGAACTCTACTTATATCTACATACTTAGACTTAACTTGTAGTAAAGAACATTGAGTTAAAGCACCTATTAATTTATGAGTGCTTTGAGCACAGATGTCAGCTCCAGCTTCCATTGCTGACATAGGCAGCTTATCATTAAATCTTAAGTGAGGCCCATGAGCTTCATCAACAATAAGTGGAATATTATAGCTATGTACAATATCAGCTATAGTTTTTAAATCTGTTGAAACGCCATAATAAGTTGGATTAATTATTAAAACAGCTTTCGCATCAGGATTAGCCTTTAAGGTTTCCTCCACTGTATCTGGGGTAATACCATGAGCAATACCAAGGTCTTTATCAAGCTCTGGTTGCATATATATAGGTCTTGCGCCACTTAATATTATTCCTGCTGTAACAGACTTATGAACATTTCTTGGGATAATTATTTTTTCACCTGCATTAACTACAGACATTATCATAGCCTGTATAGCCCCTGATGTTCCATGAATTGAAAAGAATGCAGCATCAGAGCCATAAGCATCAGACGCAAGTTCCTGAGCTTTTTTTATAGCTCCCGTTGGATGATGCAGACTATCTACTAGTTTAAACACAGTAACATCAATTTTAAAAGGATTCTCTCCTATGAAATTTTTAAATTCTTCATCCAGTCCCACACCTTTTTTATGACCAGGCACATGGAATGGAACAGTTTCTCTATTAACATACTCCATTAAGGCATCAAATAAAGGAGTTTCATTTTGATTTAACTTATACACCTAAAAGTGGCCCCCTCTTCTCTAGATTTTCTTTGAATAAAACAATATTATTATAAGTTAAACCTATAAGGATTGCAATAATAATTAAGGTTTAACAAATAATAAGTTTATATATATCTTTTACTATAATTTATATCATATTACATATAAAAATACATGTGCAGAATATTAGGATTTTACTGAAAATATTCTATAAAATATGAGATAAAGTTTTAGAATCTAATTAGTATAATAAATCCTACCTTGGAGATAATAAGGAAAAGGAGGGATAAATGTGGAAAACTTAAATATAAAAGAAAGAAGCAATAATATAAAAAATTCAGCTAAAAAGATTAGAAGAGAAGGAAAGGTGCCAGGAGTTCTGTATGGAGCATTAAGATCTAATTTTCTATTTGAAGTAGGAGGTCTTGAGCTAAATAGAGAAATAGTAGCTAATGGAGAATATGGTATATTAAATGTAAATATAGAAGGTAAGGATAAGAAAGTCCTTATAAAAGAGGTTCAAAGGGATCCAGTATATAATAGAATAATACACATAGACTTAGAGGAGTTTGGAGATGAAGATATCCAAACAGAGGTACCAGTAAAATATTTAAATGAAGCCTTTATATCTAAAAATGGTGGGGTAATGCAGAAAGAGAAGCCATCAATTAAAATAAAATGCCCTAGTGATAAGGTTCCAAGTCATGTTTCAATAAATTTAAAACAAGATGATATAGGTACCGCAATAAAGGTTTCAGATGTAGAATTTGGACCAGAAATAAGTATATTGGATGATTTAGAGACAGTAATTGCATCCATAAGCTACTCTACTAGAGATGCATTAATTATGGAGGAAGAAGAGTAAACCTTTAGTAGTATAATATGTTCATATATAGGGGCTGTCGCACTAAGGAATTTACATAGAATATATTGATTTGCAAATTTTAAATTAGCACAATATATTGTAGTATTTATTCTTAATGCGACAGCTCCTTAATTCCTTACAAACTATTTATTATTATTTTCAAATAACAGAATAGATCTTCCTTCAGGTGGTGATCTTTCCACCATTTAAAGGTTAGATGAGTTAATCTAGGGGTGTAGGAACTGTTCTCCCACACCTTTTAAGAAGATGGTGGTGTTACAGTTCCTAGCAATCGGATAAATAAAATATATTTATAATCAGTAAAGAATTCAAATACGTATATTAATTAATATTATAGCAAATTTATAGAATATATTAATAACTTATATTATAAGAACAAGAAGAGGTAGAAAATATATACAAAGTTAACGAAAATGTAAACAATTATTTAAAAAATATATATATAATTATTTGAGAAGAATTAATGGTAAAATAGTGTTTATTTATATTAATTTTATAGTATAATAATTCAATGATACTATAAATAGGAGGAATACTTATGACTTATTTAGAAAAGTATGATTTATGGTTAAATTCAAGCCATATAGATGAAGAAACAAAGAATGAGCTTAAAAATATTGAAGATGAAATAGAGATAGAAGATAGATTTTATAAAGATCTTGAATTTGGAACAGGTGGACTTAGAGGAATAGTAGGTGCTGGAACCAATAGAATGAATATATATACTGTAAGTAAAGCAACACAAGGCTTTGCTAATTATTTAAATAATAATTTTCAAAAACCTGCTGTTGCCATAGCTTATGATTCTAGAATAATGTCTAAAGAATTTGCAAAGGCTGCTGCTTTAACTTTAGCAGGTAATAATGTTAAAGTATATTTATTTGAGGAGTTAAGACCAACTCCAATGTTATCCTATGCAGTAAGGCATTTAAACTGCCAGGGAGGCATAGTAGTAACAGCTTCCCATAATCCAAAAGAGTATAATGGATACAAGGTATATGGAGAAGATGGTGGACAAGTAACAGATAAGCCTGCTAAGGAAATAATAGGGTATGTAAATGGTATAGAGGATTTTTCCTCTATAAAGACTATAGAGGAAAGAGAGGCCTTAGATAAGGGTCTTCTTGAGTACATAGGAGAAGAGGTAGATTTCTCTTACATAGAAAAAGTTAAGAATCTATCTATAAGAAAAGAATTAATAAAAGAAAAGGCAAAGGATTTAAAAATAATATATACTCCAATTCATGGCTCAGGAAAAATGCCTATAGAGAGAGTATTAAAAGAACAAGGATATGAGAAGC
The DNA here is from genome assembly GCF_040797585.1 of Clostridium sp. Classification (GTDB taxonomy): domain Bacteria; phylum Bacillota; class Clostridia; order Clostridiales; family Clostridiaceae; genus Clostridium_Z. The sequence goes on along the minus strand of NZ_JBFNEO010000126.1, from coordinate 1,166 downwards.
TTAACATTGTAGAAAAGCAAGAAAAACCTGATGGAACATTTCCGACGGCTCCATATCCAAACCCAGAAGATCCAAAGGTGTTTAAGATAGCTTTAGATATGGCAAAAGAAATAAACCCTGATATAATATTTGGAACTGATCCAGATTGTGATAGAATAGGAGCAGTAGTAAAGGATAATAGTGGAGAATATAAGGTTTTAACAGGAAATGAAACAGGAATCTTATTAACTCACTATATATTAAGCTCATTAAAAGAAACTAATAAACTTCCTAATAATCCTGTAGTTATAAAGACTATAGTAACCACAGAAGCAGTAAGAGCTATAGCAAAAGACTATAAGGTAGAAATTATGGATGTTCTTACCGGATTTAAATATATAGGTGAGAAGATAAGAGAATTTGAAGAAGATAACAGTAAAAATTATTTATTCGGATTTGAAGAAAGCTATGGATATCTTGCAGGTACTTTTGTTAGAGATAAGGATGCAGTAATAGCAGCTTCTTTAATATGTGAGATGACCTTATATTATAAGGAAAAAGGCCTATCATTATATGAAGCTTTAACGAATTTATATAATACCTATGGTTATTCAAAAGAAGATTTAGTTTCTATAGAACTTCAAGGTAAGGAAGGTCAAGAAAAGATAGGAAGCTGTATAGAATATTTAAGACATTCTATGAAAACTTCTATAAATGGGGTAAACATAGTAAGAAAGCAAGATTATAAGTTAGGTATAGAAAAAGACTTAGTAAATATACATGAAGAGATTATAAATCTTCCTAAATCTAATGTTTTAAAATTCATATTAGAAGATGAATCTTGGTTTGTTGTAAGACCATCAGGAACAGAACCTAAAATGAAGGTGTATTTATCTGTTAAGGGAAGTTCATCAGAGGACTCTAAGACTAGATTAGAAGAATTTAAAGAAAGTGTTATGAAGATAATAAATGATGGTTTAAAATAATTAGCTTAAGGGCAAGGGAATTTTCCTCTTGCCTTTATGTTATGGTTAATAAAGGCTCTTATAGGCAATAATTATTTTATATTTAAACCATAGAAACATTTTTACTGTAGATTTACTACATCATATCTTAAAATAAACCTTAAGTTACTATGATTTGTAGCATATTCAAAGATTAAGTTTGTATATGGTACATCTCTATAT
>NZ_JBFNEO010000125.1:0-8297 GCF_040797585.1 Clostridium sp. | reverse complement strand
ATCTCATGCTATTCACCTCTAACTATATTTTTTTATTCTAATTTTTATTCTTCCACTAGAAGTATTTCCTAAAATATTAAGAATTTTAAATTTCCCATAACCTCTTATAGTCACAATATCTTCCATAGATATTTCTCTGCTTTTTTCTAAAAGGGCTGAATAATTTAATAATACCTTACCTTCTTTTATAAGTTTTTCAGAAGTACTTCTAGATACTTTTGTGATAGCACCAACTATACAATCAATTCTTAATGAAGAAGATATTATGTCTATGTCCTTAAAATTAACCTTAGGTATTTCTTCTATATTATCTACAATAGAAACTTCACAAGAGGTATTGGATACAGAAGTTAAATTATTCAATATGTATGGAGCAACTTCATTTATAACAGGTATATATGCTTCATTACTCTCAACAATTAAATCCCCAAATTTTTCCCTTACTATACCTAAAGATACTATAGCTCCTAGAAAGTCTCTATGGGTTAAACTATGAAATTTTGATTTACATTTAATTCTTAACATTAAATAAGGCATATCATAACAATTCTCACTGTTGAAACCTATGATTTTTCTTTCAGATTCTTCAAATCCACCTAAGAACTTCATATCAATATATGATAATTCCTTAATAGATTCTAATGTATTTATAACATTTGGAGTATAAAATTCATTAGTATATAAAGGATAAGAAACCCTCTCAGCAATCTTTATTTTTTCATATAAAGATGCTAAGGAGGTCTTATCATAAAAAGTAAATCTATTTAAAAATTCTTTTTTATCCATTATTATTTCCAGTTGAATAGTCCCTTTGAGGTTATTTCTGTTTTAAATTCATTAGAAACCTCCACATTAGAAGGTGAAAGTACATAAACTCCACGCTCTACCTCTTGAAGTTCTCCACCTAATGCATAACTTGATCCACTTATAAAGTCTAAAAGTCTTTGCGCTACTTTAGGTTCTAAAGCACTAGTATTAAAAACTACTATCTTTCTATTTTGAAGGTCATCTACTATATCAGTGGCTTGTTCGAAAGCACTTGGTTTAACTATAGACATTCTTGTTGTATTACCCTTTGCAGAAGGTGCTGCTGCTATATTAACTACTTTACTACTTCTTCTATTAGATGTTACAACTGGTTCTACTTCTTCTACCTCATCCATCTCCATCTCTTCATCGTATTCCTCATCATACTCATCATCTAGTCCTAGGAATCCTCTCATTTTGTGTAATACATTTGACATACTAATCACTCCTAAATCCATTGAAATTTATTTATATTCTCTTTTACCAAAAATTCCTTCACCAACTCTAATTGTGTTTGATCCTTCTTCTATGGCAATTTTATAGTCATTAGTCATTCCCATAGATAGTACTTCCATAGATATATTATTAAGGCTTCTTTCTTTTAAAGAATCCCAAAGGTTCTTTATCTCCTTAAAATAATTTCTAGAAGTTTCTTCATCACCTTTAGGTATTATTGCCATAAGACCTTTAACCCTTACAGCTTTGCACTTTTGAACCTCTTCTAAAAGCTCTTCTAAATTTTCTAAAAGTAGCCCTGTTTTATTCTCTTCCCTTCCTATGTTTATTTCTATTAATACATTAACAGTTTTCCCTTTAGACCCATATTGTTTTTCTAATTCCTTTAATAAAGAAACTCGATCTAAGGAATGTATTAAATATACTTTATCCACAAGATATTTAACTAATCTCTTGAACCTTATTTTCACCAAAATCTCTAGCTCCAGCTCTATAAGCTTCTTCCATTTCATCCAATAATCTAGTTTTACTTACAGAAATCAAGGTTACATTTTCTGGGATATCTGATTTTACTTTTAACACTCTTTCATATATACCCAAAGATAGTCTCCCCTCACATTTTTGCATAAAATTATATTTAAATTTATACTTAAATTAAATATTCTTCATAGATTAAAAAAATCCTTCAAAAAACCTTATTATTTTGAATAATAATTTAAATCATTAACTTTTATATCTCCATCATATGCTGGAACTTCAACTTCATCCTCTTCATAAATAGTCACATTTATTCCTCTATTCATTAATCCTTTAAGATGACTCTCACTACTTAGAAGATATTTTTTCATTACTTCTTTATTCCCAATAGCAGTAATATAAAAAGGTGCTGGAGTTCTAACTCCGTTAATGCTTAGGAATGCCCAGGAACAATCTATTTTAGAATTAGACAGTACTCTTTGACCATTAATAGATATGGCCTCTGCCCCTGCATTCTTTATTTCATTAATAACATTAAGCATATCTGTATTGTGTATTATCATATCTCTAGCAGTATAGAAATCTTCTTCTGCTATCTCGTTTATAAATGTACTTTCTGCAGCGTCAATTAATGTTATCTTAAGTCCTGGACCTTTAACATTAGAATACCCTAAAATATTCTTATTATAGTCTATTTCGTTTGTAATCTCTTCTACAATTTTATCCTTATCATTCTCTTTAAGCTTATATCCCTCTAACTTAGCAACATTATTATAATATCCTTCTTTTATAGAGGATACCTCTCCTATAAGCTTATTTCTTAAGTTACTAGCTTCTTGATATTGCTTAACACTTAAAACAACTCTCTCAGATTCATCACTTAAGTTAATATTTAAGGAGATTAATATTCCTATTATAATAGCAGCTATGAAAACAAAGATATTTGCTTCATTTACCTTCATAAATCCACCTCATTATTTATGAGATTTAGCCTTTTCTATTATAAGTCTTCTTATAATAGCAAAGTTATCAAATATTCTTCCTCCAAAAACTATAACTGCAGCCATATATATAGGTATTCCAAGCTTATCTCCAAGATAAGCTAATGCTGCTGCTAAAGCTGCATTTCCAAAAAATCCAGATATAAAAATATCCGCATGGAAATTTTTAGAAAGAGAAGCTCTTATAGCTCCAAAAACCGAATCAAGGCAAGCAAGTATTGCCACTGACATATATGGCGAAAATTTATCAGGTATATTTATCTCCCAAGTTAGCCCTAGTACTATACCTATCAATAATCCTATAAATGCTATCATTTTATCACTCCTAATTATTTTACAGGTTTCATATATTCATTTTTATATATTTTAGAAAACTTAGGAATCTTTATATTATCCACTTCTTTCATATCTTTATCATAAGAAGGTAAAGCTCCAAATTCTAAAGCTCCAGGGAATGTCATCCCTCCCAAAAGATTTTCTTTGTTACCAATAGCCTTTATAGTAATTTTTTCCCTTGGAGAAACCCTATCATCATTTATTGATATAAAACTATTTCCTCCTGAACTTTTAATTCCACTTTGAATGGTAACCCTTTTATCATTTATAGATATAGCCTCCGCTCCAGAGTAGTTAAGCTCATTTATTATATATACAAGTTCACTATCTGTTAAATATTGAGCACTTAAGTTACTTGAGAAGATATTATTCTTCGGAGTTAAATTTAAAACTATTCCTGGACCTTCTACATCTACACTACCTATTAAAAGTCTTGTATCATCTAGCTGTTTTTTTAGCTCTTTTGTAATATCATTATTACTTGTTGCAGCCTCTTCATATTTTTTTAATTGCTGCATTATTTCATTATTTTTCTTCTCATATTCTGTCTTTTCATTTTTAAGGTGCTCAATCTCTGCTGTAAGGTCTTGAGAATTATAATTTTTACCTACTAAACTTTTTTCTTGCTCTTTTAAAAGCCTAAATTGGTAAGCTAGCAAAAATCCCAATATTATACATACCGAAGCCACAGCTATTTGAGATGCATACTTCTTCATAAATACTCCTCCTAATTTTCTAGATATACAACAGGGTTTCCATTAAAACTCACATCTATGTATCCCTTACCTTCTCTTATATCTTCTCTATCTTTTAATATGTTTAAAGCTTTGTTTAATTTTTCCTCTAATTTTTCCTCTGTTCCTATTCTAATCTCCATATTTTTATAATAAAATTTTATGTTTAATAAATCTTCAATATTTATACCTGTAAATTGTATTGAGGATGTATTATTTACTAATAGCTTAGAGATATCCTTTATAATTTCATTTTTTCTTATATTTTCATCATCTATAGCCTTACCAACCTCTGCCTTAGAATAATCAAAGCCTGTAACATTTACTAGATTTAAGCCTTCTAAATTCTTCCTCTCTTCTAAGACCATCATGTCCTTATCAAAAACATAATACTTTTCATCAAAAATTCCATAGAAAAAGGCCTCTCTTTCCTTAACCTTAAATACTATGGTCTTTGGAAGTTGTCTATCTATTTGAACTTTCTCTATATAAGGTATTTCCTCTATAGAATCAACAACTGTATTTTTATTAAAATAAAAAATATTATTCCCTACTTTTAGAGGGGACTTATCTAAAATTTCATCAGTAGCTAGAATTTTATTATTTTCTACAAATATGGTGGTTATATTAAAAAATGGTGCCTTTATAGCCACTGTTATAAGTACAGCTAACATAAAAATCATAAACAAAACTAACTTTTTTAGATTTCTTTTAACTTTTCTTTTCTTTAAAGCTTCCTTTGAATATACTTCATTTATTGGTTTTTTCATTAAATCACCCTTGCATTTTATTTACAATTATATAATAACATTTATAAAAAGTTATTTCATTAAAATTTGGTGAAAATTTAATAAAATAATTTACTTTATTAAAATTACTCTCTAAAACTCTATAATTTTCTAATTATTCTATAAATATATCCATAAGTCTTCTTTCTTTTACTTTAGAAGTTATCTGTAAAAGCCTTAAATTAAAAAGAGAATAAATCTAATAAGATTTATTCTCTAAAAATCACTCTGCATTTCTTGATACATTTAAAAGAATTCCCATGGCTGTCATATTTATTACAAGAGATGTTCCACCATAACTTATAAAAGGAAGAGGTACTCCTGTAACAGGCATAGATCCTGTAACAACGGCTATGTTAATAATAGCTTGAACCGCTATTATAGATGTTATACCTACAGCAAGTAAGGTTCCATATGTGTCCTTTGCTTTTTGAGCAATGGTTATGCCTCTCCAAATAAATATTAAAAACATAGAAATTACAAATAAGCAACCTATAAGTCCAAGCTCCTCCCCAATAATTGCAAATATGAAATCATTGTGAGGCTCTGGCATATAAAAAGCTTTTTGTCTTGAGGCTCCTATACCAAGTCCAAGTATTCTTCCTGATCCTAATGCATAAAAGGATTGTATAAGTTGGTATCCATTTCCCGCAGCATCCTTCCAAGGATCTAAGAAATTTAGCATTCTTGCCCTTCTATAAGGTGCAGCGAAAGCTAGAGCTAAAAGTCCTGGTATAAACACCCCTAAAACTATGGATACTAAATGCTTAAAATTACTCCCTGCTACAAACATGACTATTAATGTAATACCCATTATAACAGTAGCTATACTCATATTCTTTTCAAGTAATATAAGAGTTGCAAAAAATCCTGATATTAAAAGATAAGGCAGTACCCCTCTCTTAAACTCTTTCATCTTTTCCCCTTGACTTGACATACTAGCTGCTAAAAATATAGCTACAGCATACTTTGTTATTTCAGAAGGCTGAAAAGTTAATATACCAAGATTTATCCATCTTCTTGCTCCATTAACAGGCTTGAAAAAGAATACTGCTATTAAAAGAGGTATACAACCTAAAAGTATTATAAATGCATACTTTTTATACTTATTATAATCAATACTCATAGTAAAGACCATAGCTATAAACCCTAAAACTCCCCATAATAACTGCCTCTTAAAAAAGAACATACTATCTCCATTTTTGTGAAGTGCAAAATAGGAACTTGCACTATATACCATAACAATTCCTATAGATAAAAGTATCATTATGGTAGAAAATAGTATGAAATCTACCTTTCTATTAGGTAAGTTTTTTTTCATATATTCTCCTCCTAAATATTACTAAAAGGATAAAAATGCAATAAAGCAAAATATTACTGTTAATATTGAAAATACTGATACAATCTTTGTCTCACTCCACCCTATTTGTTCAAAATGATGATGTATAGGTGACATTTTAAATACTCTTTTTCCTGTTAATTTAAATGAAGTTACCTGTATTATTACAGAAAGGGTTTCTATAACATAAATTCCTCCAACTATAATTAATAAAAATTCAAGCTTTAAAATCATAGCTATGGTTCCTACTGCACCACCTAAGGCTAAGGATCCAGTATCACCCATAAACACCCTGGCTGGAAATGCGTTATATCTTAAAAATCCTAATAAAGCTCCCACAAGAATTAGAGAGAAAAGTGATACTGTATAGTTTCCCATGCTATAGCTTACTAGGGCAAAGAATGTTACCACTAATAAGGTTACAGAAGTAGCAAGACCATCTAGTCCATCTGTTAAGTTTACTGCATTGGTAACTGCTGAGAAATAAACCACCATAAATGGTATAAATAAAACTCCTAGATCTATATATATATTTGCAAAAGGAATTAGTACCTTAGTTCCAATATTAATATTAGCATAGTAAGCTAAAGCTACAGATATAATTATAAGAAGAATCATCTTCTGCCACGCTTTAAGTCCTTCATTGTTTTTATATAGAATCTTTAATAAATCATCTAAAAATCCTACAAACCCAAAGGCAATAAATGCATATAGTGCCACCATAGCCTCATCACTTGGATTTTTAACTATTATAAACATAGATATTAGGGTTGCTAATATAAATATTATTCCTCCCATAGTTGGAGTTCCTGCTTTTTTCTGATGACTCTTTGGTCCCTCTTTCCTTATATATTGACCAAACTTTAACTTATGTAGTATAGGAAGCACCAAAGGCGCTAAAAGTGACGAAATTCCAAATCCCAATAATATAGACAATAAAGTCTTATAATTCAAAATATGATTTAAACTTCCATTAAACATTTCCCCGCATCCATTCTAATCTCTTTAAAATGGATTCCTCCCTTCTTTAGCTAACTAATTATAACTCTTTTAACTTATTTACTATTTTTTCAAATTTCATACCTCTTGAAGCCTTAATAAGAATTATATCTTCTTGTTCAATTAGAGATACTATATTTTCTTTGCATTCATCTGTTGTATTAAATAGTGTTATATCCTCTCCAAATCCATCTTCAAACATAGGACAGTATTCTCCTACAGCTATTACCTTGTCGATTCCTTTTTCCTTTGCATAGGCTGCAACTTCTCTGTGAGCCTCCTCTGCTTCTTCCCCAAGCTCTCTCATAGTTCCTAAAATAGCAACTTTTCTTTTCCCCTTTAAGGAAGCAAGTACATCTATAGCAGAATTCATAGAATCAGGACTTGCATTATAGCAATCATCTATTATTGTAAACTTCTCTTTTCTTATTATATCTAATCTCATAGAAGTAGCTTCAAGATTTTTTATGCCTTTATTAATATCTTCTACGGATAGATTAAACTCTTTGCAAACACTATATGCTAATAGAGAGTTAAGTACATTATGTTTTCCCACCATAGGTAAATTTATTGTACCCACTAATATCCCCTTATCCTCTATATCAAAGATAATGCCATCTTCTAGAAGTTTAATGTTTGTTCCTATTATATCTGAAGTTTTTTCTTCTACCCCAATAGATATTGTGTTAATATTCTTCCTATCTAAAGTGTTTAGCATGTGATTATCTTTATTTATTATAAGCATATTTTCCTTTGTAAAGAAGTCACATATCTCCATTTTAGCTTTTAATATGTTCTCCTTAGTTTTTAAGGTTTCAATATGGGATATTCCAATATTAGTTATAATACCTATATCAGGTCTAGAAGCTTTGGCTAGATTGTGGATTTCCCCTAAATTGCTCATTCCCATTTCGAGAACTGCTATATCATAGCTATTATCTAAAGAGAATATCATAAGAGGAAGACCTATTTCATTATTAAAATTCCCTTTTGTTTTAAACACTTTATATTTAGAACTTAAAAATGCTGCTACTATATCCTTAGTAGAAGTCTTTCCCGTAGATCCTGTGATTCCAACTATTTTTATATCAAGTTTATTTCTATAGGTTTCGGCTAAATCTAACAGAGCTCTTTTTGTATCTTCTACCTTTATTATAGATATTCCCTTAGGAATTTCTTCTATATTAAATTTTATTTCAGACACTATACAAATAGTACTACCTTTTTCTATAGCTTCTAATATAAAATCATTACCGTTAAAATTCTCGCCTTTTAGCGCTATAAATATACTATTTTTCTTTAATTTTCTAGTATCTGTTTCTATGGAATCATAAGAATAACTTTTTCCATCTACTAAAAG
>NZ_JBFNEO010000124.1:0-8312 GCF_040797585.1 Clostridium sp. | reverse complement strand
GAAATAATTCTGTAACTATTAACCAAAGAAAATGAAACATCTAAAATTCACTCCTTATAAACAAATATTAAATATAGAAGGTTTACATAAATATATTAAATTATGTAAAAAATATTTAAAGAATGTTCACATTATAAATTAATTTTATCATAATAACATAGAAGACCTATATAGTAAATTCCCATGCAATATTAAAAGTTATTATATTTATAAAAGACAATAGTTTTTCCTTAAGAACTATGTAAAATTATAGAGAAAGCAAATAGAAATTTTAAATCTCTATTGACAAAATTTGTTATTAACTGTATAATTTGTGTTGAAAGTTTTGTGTATATTATGAGTTGTTTCATTATTTTTAAGGAACACTATTTAATTTTTAATTAGAGGATTAGGAAGAGAAAAAGAGCTACTTATTATTAAGTAGCTCTTTTTATTTTATAATAAACTAAGTGAAATAACTTCAATGCTTAATATTAAGAATAAAAGGAAGCTTTTTTGAATATTTATTAAGAGAGATAAATTTAATAAATCAAAGGGGAGGAATAGGGTTGAATAAGCTTATATTATTCTTTCACCCAGGTAGTGAGAGAGATGTTATTAAACACAAAGATGGATTTTGTCCAGTACCTAAGGATAGAGCACATACAAGAAAATATATAATTTCAAGGGGAAAAATACTCAAAGATAATAAAGAAGAGGAAAAAGTTTTAGGGTTTTGGGGTGAGTGGGAAGGTCCTTCAAAATTTACTATGGTAAGAGAGATTCTAAAAAAGGAAAACCATCCTAGTGCACTTCATCATACTTTAATCAAAGATTATAAATTAGAAGATACAGATATTAAGGTAAATACTGATCCTTTAGTTATGGGTAATATGTTTTTGTATTCTAACTGCCAGCAAAATTATATAGAGGATATGAAGACCTTAGAACCAGGAGACATACTTTTATTTGGTACAGGAAAGAAGTCTGATGCTAGTAAAAGTAAAAGGAAAAAGATATATGATATCTTTATCTGCGATACTGTTTTCATAGTTAGATATAGGATAGATAACATAAAAACAAACAGTAAGGAAGAATTCCAGAACTCAGTTAGGGGCTATTTAAAAAAGCATAAAGCACCTAAGAGTTACGTTGATAATTTCGAAAGATTAAAGGATTGGTATTATAATCATTCTATAGAGAGTTTAGAAGATAATAAGTATAGTCTTTATATTGGAGCTACCTACGAAGATAGCTATAAAGGTATGTATAGTTTTGTACCTTGTGTAGAAGTTGATTTACTAAGTCATCATATAGGATTTGAAAGACCAGATATATCACCTTTATTAAAAGAAATGCCTTGTTTTAATTATGTAAAAGAAGGATCAAAAGGATTTGGAAACCAAAATGTAAACATAAATACGGTAGCTAGTGGTAAAAAAACATTTAATTCTATAGTGGAATTTATAAGAAATCAGAAGCTAGAAATAAGTATAGCCTGTGATTTTTATCATGAAGAATAATTTAAATAATTAAAAGTAAATTGTTTATAAACTAATAGATAAGACTATTTAATTACCCTGAAATAATTGGTATAATAAGTAAAAGGCATAAAGTATTGGTACGAGTGAGGAGGGGTAATATGAATTTTTTAAAAATTGATGAGTTAAGATGGATAAATAATTATCTAGACTTTAGCCCCACATTAGACAAGGAAGATTTAGAGCAATTGAAACTCTTTACCTTCATGTGGGACATGTTTGAGGCAAAGGCCTGCAAGGGAGTAAGTAAAGGACAGAATATTGCTGATTTTGTTCTTCATGAATTAAAAATAGGAAGCTTAAATATATCAGATAGCTTTGTTGATGCCTATTATAATTATTTTAAGAAGCGTTATATTCAGGATAATAAAACTAATGAAATTTTTAAAAGACTTACCATGAATGCTGAGGAGACATTTACAAACGGAGAAAAGGAATTCGTAATTAAAAATTTTATAGAAAAAGTATTATTAGAAGATAATCCAACAGAAAAAAATAGATTATTAGCTTCATTATTAATAGTATATAAGTTAAGAGGTAATTTCTTTTTAAGAACTAAAAATATAATCAATGTTCATGCACAATATAAAAATTTTGCAGTTGCTAATCATTTAATTGCAACCATATTAGATAAATATAAAAAGCAAAATAATGAATAAGAGTTTTAATTAATATTACCATAAGCCTATCTATCTTTGGCTTATGGTAATATTTTTGTACCCATACATTATATTTTGTACCCCTACATTTTGAAAAGAGAAGTTAAAGGTATATAATTACATAAGATAAAATTTGAGGGGGTATATTATCTATGAAAACAAAGAGAGTAATTTTAATAGGGTTATTTTCTGCTATATGTTATGTAGGAACAATTTTAGGGATAACATTTTATATAGGAGGAAGTCCTACCATGGTACATCTTGGGACTACAGCTATATTTCTAAGTGCCATATTAATTGGAAAGGATGCTGGGTTCGCTGGTGCTATAGGATGTGCATTATTTGATCTTTTAGATCCTAAGTATGTATTATTTGCTATACCAACCTTTATAATTAAAGGGTTAACAGGATATGTGGCAGGAAAAGTTGCATTTAGTATGGGTAAACAAGGAAATAGTAATATTTTAAATATAATTGGATTTATATTAGGGGGGATAGTATCTTTAGTTGGATATTTTTTAGTAAACTGGCTTGTGTTCTTTGGATTCCAGGTTGCTGTTTTAAAGTTAGGATCATCTCTTATAACTACAGCCTTAGGAATAGCTATAACAATTCCTATATCTTTGATTATAAAACCATTACTTAAAAAGGGGAATATTAAAGTTTATGAATAATATAGTTAATAATTGCGCTGTAGTTCATGACATATGTGGAATAGGAAGAGCTGCTTTAAGTACCATAATACCTATTATGTCCATTATGGAATGTGAGGTTTCATTACTTCCAACTATGGTTTTGTCTTCTCATACTGGAGGTTTTGGATATCCAGCTAAGATAGACTTAAGTGAGTATATGAAGGAGCACCTAGATCATTGGAAGAGTATTAATCCTTATTTTAATGGTATATATATAGGGTATATACCATCCATTAAAGAAGGGAAGGTAGTTAAAGAGTTTATAGATACTTTTAAAAAAGAAGAAACCATATTATTAGTGGATCCAATACTAGGGGATCAGGGAAAGATTTATAGTGGTCTTTCTAAGGAAAATATAACTATGATTAGGGATATCATAAGTAAAGCTAATATAATTACACCTAATTATACAGAAGCGGCTCTTCTTTTGAATGAAGAGTACAAAGAAAGTATATCACTTAAACAGATAGTATCTATGGGAGAGAGACTCCTTTCATATAATTTAGATAGTGTAGTAATAACTAGTGTTCCCTTAGAGAATAAAGCTAGGGACGCAAATGTGTTTGTTATGGATAGAAAGGGCTCTTATAAAGTCATGTCTACACCATATATAGGAGGGGGATACCCAGGCACAGGAGATGCTTTTACTTCTATAGTCTTAGCATCGGTTCTTAAGGGACTTACTGTTTATGAGGGAGTAAGTAAGGCTATGAATTTCATATGTGAAGTAATAAGAAATATAGAAATCTTAGGAGATTATGACTCAATACGTGGTATTCCAATAGAAAAATATCTAAAGAATCTAATATAAAACATATAAAGTATAAATAACATAATTTGATAAAAAGGTTTACTTATAAATTACTATTGATGAATTGTAATTATAAATAAACCTTTTTATTATAATTCATAAGTAATAAACCATATTATATTATATGAAGGTTTTAGATAATTAATTTATATTATTAATGTAGTACTATCCTCCCATATCCAATTAGGCCTTAATTCCTTTATATCCTGGCACAGTTTATATAAAGCCAAATCTTTCTTCTTTGATTCAAGCATAACATCAAAGTCTCTATCTATGGTTTTACATAGTTCTAAAAATTCTATAAAAGAATTCACTTCTATAAAATCTGCATGTTTACGGTCTTTTTCGTGATCCCTAGGAGAAGAAAAGTGTATTTTAGGTGGGATAGATTCATTGTTCCAAGTGTTAAAAATTTTTTCAATACAGTTTTTTAAGTCTTCTCCACTATTATTACAATTATGATGATGAACATCTAGTACCATGGGAAGGCTTAAATCTTCACAGAGACCTAAAACTTCATTAATATTAAAAGTTTTATCATCATTTTCTATTATTAATTTACTTCCTATTTCCTCAGGGATTTTATACAATATATTTTCTTTAAATCTATTAAGAGAGTCCTCTTTTCCACCCTGGGAGCTACCTACATGGATTACCATTTTTCCAGTTTTATAATTTAAATCTTCAAATAGATGGACATGAGGCCAAAGATTTCTTATAGTATTTTCCACTACATCTTTTCGAATACTATTTATTACATTAAATTCGTTAGGATGAGTATCTATTCTCATATTACTACTATTAATTATATTTCCTATTCTTTTAAAGTCTTTTTTGAATAGGGGTCTATAATTAAAGGCCACCTCAGGATGAGTAGAAAGAGGTATGAGAGTAGAAGTTATTCTATAAAAATGAACTTCTCTTTCTATATTATATTTTAATATGGTATGTAAATCATCTAGGTTAGAAAGACTTACCTTTTTTAGTTTATTAAGTCTATTTTCTTCTCCTTGTATTTTACTATAGTTAGTAAAGGTAACAGTACTGGATGTGGTTACCTTTGGAAGATTTAAGGCTATAGCTACATATCCTAGTCTTATTTTCAATTATTTCACCTACTTATTTTTATATGATGGCTATGAGCTGTTACACACCAATCCTCTTAAAAAGTGGAGGATAACAGTTGCTACGTCCCTAGATTAACTCATCTAACCTTCATATGGTGGGAAGAACACTATATGGAGGAAGATTCCCTCTATTTATCCATAGCATTTATAGAAAATATATAATTTTAATGAAATGAAGATTTAATAGCCATAAAAAAGTTTTCTGTGGAGCAAATTAAGTTAAAAGCTAAAAAAACTAAAGAAAAAGTTTTAGAGATATATAATATAAAAACTCAATCTTTTAAATAAAATATAAGTTTTGGTTAACTATAGTTATAGATATCATATGGTAATCTTGCAAGATATATAAATGTTATACATATATCTTGCCTACTAATAGGTATTATAATGTATAGTAAATTATTAAAATATAAAAGTAAAGCTACCATATAATATATAGATTTACTAGAATTAATGGTAGCCTTGTATTTGTATTTGTATTTGTATATGTATATTATTCAATAGTTCTATCTATGGAAGCTAGTCCATTATTAAACCACTGAAGAAGGCATCTTTTTATTGGTTTTGCCTCATTATTTTCATTTATGTAGATTAGACTTTTATACCTTCCAATTTTTATAGATAGCTGTTCTATAGCTAAACTACCTATATATATAGGTGGAAGCTTAGGTGTTATGATCTCTTTTGTTAGAGAACATTTATCAGATGAAGTAAATACTATAAATCCTCTACATCTTAGAGGTCTAATAGAGTAGATACCACAAGAGTTATCCTCCTTTAAAAACATACAAGGGGTGTTTTCTTTTAAATAGTTATGATACATATCATGAAGGGTATGATGCTCAAGATCATGAGGTGATTTAGTGGTTTCCATCTTATCCTTCATATTCTTTATATAACTTTCAATTTCTTTAATTTCATTTTCAGTTTTAGTGGCTTTTAGATGACGTCTTATAACTTCAGCTTCTATGGCAGTACATTCTAAGTATAAACTACAACAGCGACCACAACCTTTAGTACAAGGTGCGTAAGATTCAAATTGAGTAAGACCTTCGTCTACCATAGAATATATATTATTTAAAAGCTCTTCACCTTTACTTATAGTTATGTATTCATCTTCCTTTAGTGAAAAAATATTATCTAAGGCAAAGTTTGCAATTCTATCATATATTTCCATGTTTTTGGAGTCATTAAATAAAATATCAACTCCTTTATAGTTCTTACCTAAGGTCATATATTCATAATTTTTATTTTTACAACAATCGCCATAGTTCTTTCCACTATTACAAGGACAATTATCATTTACTCCTATATTTATTTTAGTCTCTTTTGAAAGAATGGTTTCCATTAAAATCCTCCTATATAATAATGTCCAGCCTTAAAGGCATTTAGGGAACATTATAGCATAGAATTGGAAAAAGGACAAAGAAATCACTAAATTATGGAATGTTTTTAAAAATTAAATTTATTTAAATATTATGTGAAATGGTAATATAATTTCAAGTAGTGTGGAAATAAATTGAACGATTTGGTATAATATAGCACATAACTTCAATAGTATATTAGGAGAAAAAGGGTTTTTAAGAAGTCATAAATCTTAAGAGGGGGATTATCATGTGGTTTGAAAAGAAAAACAAAGGAAAACTAGAGATTATAAATTCAGTAAAGGAAGAAGAGAATAAACATAATAAGCTTTATGGGGATAATATAAATATAATAAAGCATAATCAAGAGATATCTATGGGTAAACTTATAAGTAGGGTAGATGATGTCACCTCTACTATAGATGGCTTATTTTATTCAATAAATCAAATTTCTAATACTGTAGATAATCAATTTTTATTTATCTCTAAAGTTATAGGAGAAATAAAGGGACACACAACTATATGGCATAGATTAAATGATAATATTTTGGGATCCAGTGAAGAAGCTAATAATACAATAAAAGTTGTAGAAGAGGGAAATACTACTATACTTAACTCCTTAAACTCTATGAAGGAAATAATTGATAGCGTTACATATATAAAGGACCAAGTATTAGATTTAAATGAAAAATTTCAAAGTATAAATATAATATCTGATGCTATAAAAGCTATATCAAATCAAACTAATCTTCTATCTTTAAATGCAGCTATAGAAGCAGCAAGAGCAGGAGAATATGGAAGAAGCTTTAGTGTAGTTGCAGGAGAAGTTAAAAAATTATCTGAACAAAGCAAAGATTTTGCAAATAGAATAAGTGATATATTAAAAGATGTAAATTTTAGTATAGAGAACACTTTAAAGGCTATAAAAGAAAGTGATGATAAAATTAATATAGGAATAGAATCATCTACAAAAACTAAAACTGCTTTTAATGAAATATCTTCTGCATCAGAGAAGACTAGAGAAATAATAGGAGATATGAATGAGCTCATAGAGAATCAACTATCATCTGTAGATTCTTTAAATACCATATCAGAGGATATAAATGAATATGCAGAGAAGGTTTTATCCATTGTTGAAACTTCTTTAATGAGTGCTGAATTTGTTAAAAGTGCTTTAGACTCTTTAAAGGATTTTTCAGTGGAACTTAGGAGAGAAAATACTATTCTTCTAGAAACCCTTAATAGCATTAAAGGTAATGGGTATACTTTAAATACTTCTTTAACACTTGGTGAAAATGCTTTAAAAGAATTAGATCCAGTTCATGCGATTCAGCTGGGAGAAACTATACTATATCAAAATATATATGCTAATTTGGTGGTTCAAAAGTACTCTCCAGATGTATTTCCAGGAATAGCTAAGAGCTGGCACTTAGAAGATGATAATTTAACTTGGGTATTTAAGTTAAGAAAAAATATTAAGTTTCATGACGGTAGTATTTTAAAGGCAAGGGATGTTAAATTTTCCTTTGAGAGGGTGTTACATCCTAGAACAAAATGTAATGACTCTTCAGTTTTAGATTGTATTTATGGAGCTGATAGATATATAGAGGGAAAAGATAATGGTATAGAAGGTATAAAGTGTATAGATGATTATACTTTAAAAATAACCCTATCTTATTGTTACCCAGAGTTTCTAATGAACTTAGCTCAGCCAAGCTGTTCTATATTTAGTGAAAATTCTTATAAAAATAAAGGGAAGCTTATAGGCTGTGGACCATATAAGTTAGATTCAATAAACAATGGAATAATAACTCTTAAAGGTTTTAATGATTACTATGGAGGATCCCCATATATAGATACTATAAATATAGATACAAATGATTTTGATTTAAAGGAAGCTCTAGAAAATGAAAAATTTGAGTTTATTAGAAGTACAGGAAATTGGGATGTTTTAAAGGAGTATGAGAATAGAGATGAACTTAATGTAATATATTATAACACTCTAAGCTTAAGGATGGGATTCTTTAATCTTAATAGAAATAATATATTTTCTAAAGATAAGAGGGTAAGGCAGGCTATAAATTATGCCCTTAATAAGGATAATGTTATAAAAAAATGTTTATTAGGGTCTGGAGC
>NZ_JBFNEO010000123.1:0-8312 GCF_040797585.1 Clostridium sp. | reverse complement strand
GTCCTATATATTGTTTTAAGTGATCCATTTTCTCAAGATGCTCTACCCAGTTATCATCTACAGCTTTAAGGATTATCTCCTTTTCAATGTCTTTAATCCCGTCTTCTAGGTATTCTAATTTTTTCTCATAGTGTTTTATATATTCTTCTTTAAGGAAAGTGATTATTTCTTTTTTATTTTTCATAAACTTTACTTCTCTTAAAACTTCCGTGTCTTCTTCCTCTAAAGGAGTGATTTTCTTAAGGTCATCTATAAGTTTCATAAGTTCTGATTCTAAATATCTCTTATTTCTTCCTGGAGAAGTTAAAGATGCCTCTACATAATCTACTATAATTTCTTCTATCATAGAGTCCACTTCTTCTTTTAAGCTCTCACTAGATAAAACCTTATCTCTTTCTCCATAGATTACTTCCCTTTGTTTACTTATAACGTCATCATACTGTATAAGATTCTTTCTTATATCAAAACTGTTTGACTCTACATTCTTCTGAGCATTTTCTACTGCCTTTAGAGCCCATTCTTCCTCTATTGGTTCCCCTTCTTTAAGGTTTGTCTTCTCTATTATCTTCTTGAACTTTTCAGATGCATGTACATTTATAAGTTCATCTTCAAAGGATACATAGAATCTTGATTCCCCAACATCTCCTTGACGGCCTGAACGTCCTCTTAACTGATTATCAATTCTTCTTGACTCATGTCTTTCCGTTCCTATAACCTTAAGTCCTCCAAGTTCTTTAACCCCATCTCCAAGGAGGATATCCGTTCCTCTACCTGCCATATTGGTAGCAATTGTAACCATTCCTTTTTCTCCTGCCTTAGCTACAATCTCAGCCTCTCTCTCATGGTGCTTTGCATTTAAGACTTGGTGAGATATTCCCCTTCTTTTTAGCATAAAAGATAGTATCTCTGACTTTTCTATGGATACAGTTCCAACTAAAACTGGTTGACCTGTTTTATGAGTATTTTCAATGTCATCAGCCACAGCCTTAAACTTTTCATACTCATCCTTATATATAAGGTCCTTATTATCTATCCTCTTTATATCCTTATTAGTAGGTATTACTATAACGTCTAAGGCATAGATTTCTCTGAATTCATATTCCTCTGTTTTTGCCGTTCCAGTCATACCTGCAAGTTTTTTATATATTCTAAAGAAATTCTGATAGGTTATGGTTGCTAAAGTTTTATTATCTCCTTCAATCTTAACCCCTTCCTTTGCCTCTATGGCAGAGTGAAGTCCCTCAGAGAATCTTCTTCCATCCATTATTCTTCCTGTAAATTCATCTACTATATATATCTTATTGTCCTTTACAATGTAATCTACTTCTCTTTCCATGGTGTAATTTGCCTTTAAGGCTTGTACAACGTAATGCTGTATATGAAGGTTTTCAAGGTCCATAAAGTCTTCTATATTAAAGAAGTTCTCTGCCTTTCCTATACCCTCTTCATTTAAAAGCACAGCCTTTGCCTTATGATCTATGGTAAAGTCCTCGTCCTTCTTTAAGGTTTTTGCAAAATAATCTGCTAATTTATAGAATTCATTATATTCCCCTGTTCCTCCTGAGATTATAAGAGGAGTTCTTGCCTCATCTATAAGGATGGAATCCACTTCATCTATAACACAATAATTAAGCTTTCTTTGAACCTTTTCTTCTAAATTACTTACCATGTTATCTCTTAGGTAATCAAAACCAAACTCTGAGTTAGTTCCATAGGTTATATCACAATTATAGGATTCTCTCCTATATATTGGGTCCATGTTTTGTATAATCACTCCTGTAGTAAGACCTAAGAATTCATAAACCCTTCCCATTTCTTCCTTATCCCTTTGAGCCAGGTAATCATTTACAGTTATAACATGTACTCCATTACCTCCTAAGGCATTTAAATAAGCTGGAAGAGTTGCCACTAATGTTTTACCCTCTCCTGTTTTCATCTCTGCAATTCTTCCTTGATGAAGAACTACTCCTCCTACTAGCTGCACCCTGTAATGCTTCTTTTTAAGCACTCTAAAGGATGCCTCCCTAAGAACTGCAAAAGCCTCTACTAATATATCATCTAGAGTTTCTCCATTATTTAGTCTACTTTTAAACTCCTCAGTCTTATTTTTTAACTCTTCATCACCTAAGGCTGACATCTTATCATCTAAAGCTTCTATTTTATCTACGATTTTATATACTTTTTTTAATTCTCTTTCACTATAGCTTCCAAATACTTTACTCACTATTCCCATAATACATCATCCCTCACAATCTTTAGCTTTGCCTATTAGAGTCCTCAGTCTTAACTTAAAATCTTTAGCTTACTTAGTTTTCACTTAAAATCTTTAACACTTATTAAAAAACTTTTCCATTAATTAAATCCTAAAGCTTTACTTAGAATTTTTAGTTCTAATTAATTTAAAAGCTTTAGGTATTCCTCTAATTTATGTCTCCAAGTTATTCCCTTAGATTTGTCATAGGCCTTTTGTGCAACATCAAAATATTTTTCTTTATTATAAAAAGCAAGGTCTAAAATTTCTTCTACTTTTTTATAATAGTTGTCTAGGGTTACAATAAATCCATCTTTCTTATCTCCTATAAACTCACAGGCTCCTACATTATCTGTAAGTATAGGAACGGTTCCATTTGCCATGGCTTCAACTACAGTCATATTGAAGGAGTCTAAATAAGATAGTGCTAAGAGAAAATGGGACTTTTTATAAGCCTCATATAACTCATTCTTATCTATACACCCTCTATATTTTACGAAGTCATTACCTTCTATGGCATTCTGAAATCCATTAAAAAATATATCATCATCGAATTTCCCGTAAACATCTAAAGTGATCTTATAAGGCTTATTTTTCTCATTTAACACAGTGACTAAATTAACTGCCTCCAGTGCTCCCTTTAGCTTTTTTACTCCACCGCTCATTATAAGTCTTATTTCATTATGTATATCCTTTTCTTCTTTAATATTGTAGTTTTCAATAACGTCCACCCCATGGTGTATTACAAAGGATGGTTTCTTCCTTTTAGTGTGCTCTAAAATTATGGATTTTGAAAACTCCGATACACATATTAAATTTTGAAAGTTTCTAAGTATATAGTCCTCAAGTCTATAGTAATTTTTCATATCTAGGCCCACAAACCTATCCTCAAGCTTTCTAAAACCATGAACTATCATATAGTACTTATGTCTTTTATTAAACTTAGATAGAAAATGTACTATATAAGACATTTTTAACCCGTCAGTATTTACACAATATATATTCTCTTCCCCATGTCTTAAAGTTTTAAGAAGATATAGTATAGCCTTTCTAAAGTTCCCTTGAAACTTTTCAGGAGATATAACCTCTATATTATCTTCTTCTCTAATTTCCTTAACCAATGAATTAAATATATTAGTAGGACCGTTTAATATATTTAATCCATTATGCCAATTTATAAAATAAATTTTTTTACTCATTTTTACACCTCTATGAAACTGCAAAAGGGTAACCCCCTACCCTTTATGTGATGACTAATAATTCTAATACCTTATACTTATTAAAGTTAAATATAGGAATTATAAAGCCACTAAACTCATTCAAGCTAAAATTCAGCTGGAGTAAAACTCCAGCTAAATTACGTTTCACTCTATCATATTACTATGAGGAATTTCACTTCATGATAAAATTTTAACCATCATTATAATCGTTTTGACTAAAATTTTTCTAGATTTCAATCTAACCTCTTTGTTTTGGATTCCTTGTTTAAACAATAACTCTCAATTAAATAATATGTTACGAAAAATAAAACTGAGATTTTAGGATATTCTACCCAATTATCTATTATTAATATAATTGAAAAATATAGTATAGTCAATTTATTATTGTCACTTCTTACAAAATTCGTCAAAATTAGTGCCAAGACGACAAATATCCCTATATAGCCTAGCTCTCCCATTATGGCTATATATTGAGAGGTAGGTTGATCCACTACTGATAATCCATATCTTAAATAAAGTCTTGGCTTTACATACTTCCTCATGTATTTTCCATTATATATAGGTAAGTTTAACTTATTATACCAAGATGCGTAATATCCACTAGAAGTCAATGCTGCCCTTGAGGAATAACTTCCTATTCCCCCACCAAATAGGGCAAAAGAATGGTATTTCTTGGGTGCTGTTATAAAAGTATCTTCATAATACGCTAATTTTTTTATATTATCCCTTCTGAAAGCTGGATCAAATAAAGTGCTATTTACTTGATATCTTATCCATGAAGGGGAAGCTATATAAAATATAGCAGCAAAAGCTATTACTGAAGTTAACACCACTACCTTTAGTCTCCTAGGAGAGAATATAATTCCATATAGTATAAGGGTTCCTATAAATAACATGGTTAAGGCTGTGGACACTGTAAGCAGTGAGAAAATAAACATAAGCCCCATCCATACTATAAGGTTTTTACTTCTACTTTCCTTATACATAACAAAGAATCTTATAAAGGAAAATATAAATAGATTAAACAGCATAGGACCTTGACTTGTTCCCAATGTGCCTATAGCCCAATCCCCTATCCTATGAAGTATAATCACATCCATCCTTAAAGGAATATAGATTATAAGATGTAGCATTTGTGCTATAACCATAGTATTCATCACCTTAGTCAAGGTTCTACCATGTTCATAAGGTTTACATTTAACAACTATAAAAGCCATAGCTATAAATGTAAAATTGTACATTAAATATAAAAGTACATTAATCAGTGGTACTTTATTATATAAAACTCCAAACACCATATATATTGCTACGGCTAAGATTATCCATTTTTCTTTTTTGCTAAAACTTACATGTCTATGCCCTTTAAATATCTTATATAAATAATATATAAGTAAAAACCCTGTAAATACCATAGGTGTATAGTTACCTGCTACTATATAGCTATATAAGGTAAGGGTAAACAGCATCTCCTCTAAAGATGTCTTTCCTTTAAATACTTTATACCCTTCCTTAGCCATAATTAGGGCAAACCATATATATATGATTTTTTCATTGCCAGTAAGTATTATACCTAGGGAAAAAGGAAGTAGTAGAAGAATATCCTCTTTAAAAAACTCTACTCCCTTGAAAAAGCTCCTAATAAGTTTTTTCAACTCTTCCCCCTCCCTATTAAGGTTTTAATATTACCTTTAAAGATCTCCCATCTGCACCTTAGGGGCACTGTTTCATACCACTTAATTCCATTCTTACCTGCAATCTTTATTATCTCTTTATTAAACTGACTCAATATAGATACAGTCTTAGAATCATCATGAAGTCTAAATTGAGCTAAATAGGTAGGTATGTATTTTATTTCTCCCACCTCTAAGATCCTAAGCCAGATATCATAATCCATAACACATACCAAATCCTCATTTAAAGGACCACATATATCTAAATGAGTTTTTCTAAAAAATGACCCTGGCTGAACCACTGATGGGTTCTTATGAAGAAGAGCCTCCCTTGTTATATTAGGCATGGAATACCTTCCTATAACCTTTGACTCCTCATTAATAACCTGAATGTCTCCATAAACTAAAGCTAGTTTAGAATCCTTTAAGAATTCATTTACCACCATATCTATATCGTGGGGAAGAAGTATATCATCAGATCCTATCCATCCTATAAACTCTCCCTTAGCCATTTTAAATCCCTTATTTATGGCATTAGTTTGTCCCTTATCTTTTTCTGAAACCAGGGTTATTTTATCCTCATAGTCTCTTAATATATTCAAAGTTCCATCCTTAGATAATCCATCCATAACTATGATTTCTATATTAGGATAGCTTTGATTTAATATACTATCTAAGGTTTCCTTTATGTATTTCTCTGAATTGTAACAAGGAATAATTACTGAAACTAATGGTTTTTCCAAAATGTTCTCCCCTTTTTATCTAAGTTTTTCTTCATTTTCTAAGTACCAATTATAAGCTTTATCTATGCCCTCTCTTAGGTCTACCTTATGTTTCCATCCTGCCTCCCTTAGCCTTGAAACATCTAAAAGCTTTCTCATTGTGCCATCTGGCTTTGAAGAATCAAATTTAAGTTCTCCCCTGTAGCCTACAATTTCTTTAATAAGCATTGCTAAGTCCTTAATAGATATATCCTCTCCTGTACCAATATTAAAGAAATCATTTCCCTTATAATTCTCCATTAAATATAGGCATGCATCTGCCATATCATCTACATATAAAAATTCACGAAGAGGTGCTCCACTTCCCCATATCTCTACATAGGGCCTACTGGAAACCTTTGCCTCGTGGAATTTTCTAATAAGAGCTGGCATAACATGAGAAGTTTCTAAATTAAAATTATCATTAGGTCCATAAAGATTAGTAGGCATAACACTTATAAAATTAGTACCATACTGCCTGTTATAATACTCACACATCTTAAGTCCTGAAATCTTAGCTAAAGCGTAGGCTTCATTGGTTGGCTCTAAATATCCTGATAAAAGATACTCCTCCTTTATAGGCTGAGGGGCATTTTTAGGATATATACAAGAGCTTCCAAGGAACATAAGCTTTTTCACCTTATATTTATGAGCTGCCTTTATAACATTACACTCTATTAAAAGATTCTCCATTATAAAATCTGCTGGATAGGTATTATTAGCAAGGATTCCTCCTACCTTTGCCGCCGCTAGAAAAACATATTCTATATTCTCTTCCTTAAAAAACTTATCCACCTCTGTATAATCTGTTAAATCTAATTCCTTATGAGTCCTTTTTACTATATTAGTGAATCCTTTCTCTTCAAGAATTCTATAAATTGAAGAGCCTACTAGCCCTCTATGTCCTGCCACATATATTTTGCTATTTTTCTCCACTGAAATCACCTCCATATAATATATACTGTAGTAACTGTTACTCCCCACCTTTTAAGAGGATGGAGTGTTACAGCTGCTAGCCATCAGATAAACCTCTATATGCTTCTCTGCTATTAGATTCATATTACAACTCTTCTCTACATGAATCCTTCCAGCCTTCCCAAGAGCATTATCCACATTATTCTCTATACACCATTTAATTCCTCTAGAAAAGTCATAGCTATCCTTAAACTTAGCTAAATATCCATTCTCCTTATGTTTTACTAAATCAGGTATTCCCCCTGTCTCAAAGGCTATCACTGGTACTTCACAGCTTAGAGCCTCCATAACAGTGTAGTTTAGACTATCCTCCAGGGATGGAACTAAGAATAAATCACTAGCATTATATACCATATCAAGCTTTAACTCTTCCTTTAAGAAACCTGTAAAAGTATATTTAATCCCTAATTTTTTTACCCTTTTCTCATTATCACTACCGAAGATAAGTAGGTGTATCTTTTCCTTTAATTCCTTGTTATCCTCTAAAAACATCCTTAGACTCTCTAAAAGATACTCATATCCTTTATACTTAGTAGTAGTGCTATTTACAGCTCCAAAGGTTAAGACTAAGTCTTCCTTATCTATACCAAAAGACTCCTTTGCTCTAAGTTTATCCTCTGGTTTAAAGGTATTTAAATCTAGGGTATTATGTATCTTAAAAACCTGTTTTCCCTTAAACACCTTAGATTCTTCTATGGATGTTTTTGTCCATCTACTTGGAGCTATAAGTTTTATATTATAATCCTTAAATATCTCCTCTTTAATACGGAATAGTTCCCTTGCGTATTTCTTTCCCTTATTATTAACTAAATGACAATTACTACACCCTTCTATATAGCCTTTACATTCATACCTTACATGACATCCTCCAGTAAAGGGCCAGCTATCGTGGCATGTCCAAACGACCTTCTTACCCATGGACTTAAACTTCTCTAAGGAGTGAATACTCATAAAGCTATCATTTATCCAATGAAGGTGAATCACCTCTGCCTCTTTAACTAAAGGATGTTTAAAAATATTCATTCCCCTATGTCCAAGGGAAAATATGGTGGTACTCTCAAAGGAGGATTTTACCCTATCGTCTATCTTCTTTTTTATCTTCCATAGAAGTTTTTTATTAAAGGTATCTATATAAGGAATAACCTTAGGTAGATTAAAGAACTCCTCTACAACTAAAATCTTTGAATCTACCCCTTCCTTAAGTAAAGACTTATGTAGTCTATAACAGGCTGATTGAGGAAATACATTAGTGGTTATGTGAAGTACCTTCATTAAAATCCCCTGCTACTCAAAATATGGACAAATATACCCATATTGAGATCATTCCTTCTTCAACGTGTCTGTTCTCGCCTTAGCTAATAACATTTGATATAACACTCTGAAGGCGTAAATTCCCCAAATAGCCTTGGGTACATATCTATAAAACTTGTTTAAG